>JBELAJ010000629.1:0-6996 GCA_049508935.1 Terriglobia bacterium
CGAGCCGCGCTCAAGACGTGGTGTTCGGGGTGGAGCGCTGCACCGTTTCGCACAGGCCGGAGGACTTCATGCCACCGTCAAGACTGTTTACAGCCATAAAAGGTAACACAATTCAGTCTCGCAGGGGCGGCCCTTGTGGCCGCCCGGACAACTACAACGGCTGCACTACCGACGAGGACAAGATGCCCGCAGCGCAGCAGGCGAGGCGCCCTTGCCATACGGTTTTGATAATCTTTGTGCTGAAGGCACCTTGAGTGCGGCAGCGAAGCTGCCGCCTTGGAATCCCGGCAGAAAGGCGGCAGCTTCGCTGCCGCACTCCAAGGCGCTTCGCACATTCTCAGGCGGTAGGAAATGGCGTATACTTCTCCACTCCACGAGTAGCGGCGGCTTTATGCTGCCACGGTTTTACTTGGAAGCTGGCGAGGCGAGCTTGGCGAGATAAACTCGCAGCTACAACTTCGCCTTTGGGAGGATCTCATGGCTGACAGAACGGGTTCTGGCTCGGTAAGCCGAAGAGCTTTTCTTACCACCACGGGCAGCTTGCTGGCGGCGGCGCCAGTCGTCCGCAGCGCGACTTCAAAGCCAACGGAAGCGCCGGGGGTTCTGCCGGACGCTCCTGACGCCGAGAAGCCGACGCGCAAAATCCTGATCGGCGTTTTTGATCCCGTTTACGATGATTTCTCGCTCGATGAAATGCTCGATAAGATCAGCACCATAGGCATCGAAGCTGTCGAAATCGGTACGGGCGGCTTTCCAGGCACGAAGCACTGTCCGGTGGCCGAACTGCTTGCGGACCCTGCCAAGGCCAAAGCCTGGAAACGAAAATTCGAGGATCGGAACATCCGCGTGGCGACACTGAGCTGTCACGGAAACCCCATCCATCCCAACCCTGAGATGGCGAAAAGGGACGATGAATCCTTCCGTCGCACCGTGCGCCTGGCGGAAATGCTCGAGGTCCCGACGCTTGTCACCTTTTCAGGTTGCCCGGGCGATGCGCCCGGCGCGAAGCATCCCAACTGGGTCACCTACCGTTGGCCGCCTGACTACGAGGAAGTAGTTACTTGGCAATGGAAGGAAGTCGTAATCCCTTACTGGCAAGAAGCAGTGAAGTTCGCGCGCCAGCACGGACTGAAGCGCATCGCGCTCGAAATGCACCCCGGCTTTGTAGTTTACAACCCGTACACGCTGCTCGAACTGCGCCGGGCCGTGGGTGAGGAAATCGGGGCCAACTGCGACCTGAGCCACCTCTTCTGGCAGGGCTGCGACCCGGTCGAGGTTATCCACTTCCTCGGAAAACAGAACGCCATCTACCACGCGCACATGAAAGACACGGTCATTTTCAAGGATACGGCCGCCAAGACCGGGGTTCTCAATTTTTCGGCAGACCCCGCCAAATTCGCCCAAGGCTCGGTGATTTTCCGCGCCGTCGGATACGGACACGGCGCCGAACTCTGGAAGGATGTCGTGAAAGCCTATATGGATATCGGCTTCGATGGCATCATGAGCATCGAAAACGAGGACCCGATCTTGTCAGGCGAAGTGGGAGTCGAGCGCGCCGCCTTTGTGCTCAAAAACGTCCGCGCCGAACTGCTGGAAGGAAAGTGAAGATCCCTTAATCGCGGGGGGTGGCGCATTGACTTCGATCTCTGCGCCACCCTTGCAATGTGCGCTGTTGTTTAGAAATACGTGGGACACCACACTAGTGCATATTGATTGCTGCCCTCAGGGCATTGAGCGGCGACGCCGTGGCGATGACCGCGGCCGCTTCGGGATCCCCCGGCTTGTTGGCTGCCACGGCGGCTGTCCTTTGCAGGATGTCCTTTTCGATTTCACTTTTCCACCACTTGACGCCACCGAAACCGATGAGCATCGCATGGGCGATGTCCATGGTTGATAAGGTGAGCGGTCTTGCGTCGGCCCCGATGAGGGTGGAGGCTTTCATCGAAGCCCAAGAACCCAACGCCGCGGCCATCCCGATCAACACAATCCCGATAAAGCCGGGCAAGAACACACCGTTTTCGATCTTCGGCAAGGGGAGCCCTGAATCGCCGATGAAAACGTTTACGAATTCTCCTGCGGCTCCACAGACGACAATGATCCAGACTATCCAAAGGTGCATATCGGAATTCATTCTCGAATCTCCTCTCGCCATGGGCGGCAAATCGACATGATTTAGCACCCAACTGAACAACCGCAGGAGGCTGTCATCCTGAGGAGTCCCGACCTGATTGGGCTGGCGAGGGATCCCCGCAGTTGCTCGCGTATGCGAACCGAACTGCAGAGATCCTTCGCTTCGCTCAGAGCGTGTGACTTTTTTGAATTTCACTGAAAAGTGGCACTGATAAAAAGGGAGTTAAGTGCCCTTAAACGGCCGAAAAACCAAAAAAGTCACAAGCTGTCCTAAGAACGGCCGCGCGATCGCTCGGGTTAGGCCCCGCGACTGTCCCACGCTGCGCCTCCGTTCTCGTCAAAGAAGACCTCTTCGATGTTTCCCCCGTCCAAATAAAGCATGGCAAAGCCGTTCAGCACGCGTTGTGGGATGTCGGGATCGCGCGCAAGGCGGTTTTCGTACCAGACGACATGGGGGTTATTGTCGAGTTCCGTGGCGTGGCCCCACGGCAAGGCGCCGTGGCCGCAGCAGCGGCAGAGGATACTGGCGGGATCTCCTTCGCGCGGGGGCTTGGGTTGATACACCGCCCCGGCATGGGCATGACCTCAGTACCGATACGCGGGTCCGGTGCCGGCAGGAAAGCCGCTCATCACCTCTGCCCACAACCCTGTGGTGCTCGAACCATCCTGAGTTAAACCATTGTGATGGGTTAGAACGATCACCCGCTTGCCCTTGGCCATTTGTTGTTGCAGAAACTGTACCTGGGCCCCCTCGGCCGGACCGAGCGCACCATCCATATAAAGGTTACTATCCGGCGAGAAATATGCCGAATCGAGACCCACGATCACCCAATTCGTGTTCTCGAGCGCGAAATAGCTGCAGCCCTTCTGCATCGCGAACGGTGAGTCCGGATTGGTGATGGCGTCGAAGTAGGGTTTTGCCCCGGAGTACATCTCGTGATTGGAACTTAAAGCCAGCGATCCGAGCGAGCCCTTGGGCCAGATGTTGACCAGCAGGTGCTGCTCCTGGTCGCTGGTCCCCGCCTAGTAAACATCCCCGAGGTGGATGGTGAGGTCCGGCTGGAGAAACGCCAGATGGTTGCCCACATCGGTGCTGGGCGCCGGATTAGGAGCCGGCCTCCAGTCACCGGTGCCCCAGTCGCCCACAAGCCCGATCTGAACGTCATCCGGTATGGGAATTACCTGGGGATTTGCCATGAAGGGATGCTTGCCGCCAAGGGCCAGAGTTTCCAGATAAACTGCCAAGGCCTCCGTCCATCCCGGATCGAATTGCTGGTACTTGCCCGTGCCCCAAATCACGCCGTCCGGGCCAACAACGATTACCACGCCTGACTCAAGGCTGGCCGCCACCCCGTCTGAGTCATTGCTCAAAACGCTGTGTGCCAGCACAAGGTGGTGCGCCGCAGCGGGGTCCGTCGGGGCCTTGCCAGTCTGCGTCACCGTCACCGCCTGCTGGTTGGCATTCAGGACCAGGGGAGCGAGCTGACCTTGTTGGTCTGGGCTTAGCTTGTTCCAAGCGGCTTTGATACGCCCGGCAATTACGGGGTCGATGCTTATCTTCATAAGATTCCCTCCGCTACGCTTTCGAGTCTACAGATCTGTCAACACTCTCAATCCTAGAAGCCGGCCGTCACTCAAGCGGGCACATCACCTCTCCTCTCGGTAGCTCCCAAGAGTGCCGTTTATTAAGGAGAGTTTCTGGGATTATTAACCCTTTGTATCCCGCGCTAAGCAATGCGCTCAACGCGAGCAACGGACTAATGTTTAGCAAAAGGTATATACTCTTGTCAACACCATTTTCCTTTGCGGAACCCTCTTGATTTACATCAACGATGGATTGAGTGGAATCCGGCATAGAAACCGGCACTCCGCTCCGAAAATGACTCCCCTCCTCAGCGGGAGGAGGGGCAGGGGTGGTGGGTGCCAGCACCACGACGGGACCAACCACCCCTACCCCCTCCTTAGCTAGGGAGGGGAGTCGTTTTCATGCTTTCCGGGTGCCCGTCAGCCGACGGGCATGAGCGACGGGTCTCCGATTCTTTCCATTCCTGACCTTCCTGTGTAGAATGGCGGTTGGGCCGCTTTACGCCGCCATCACATGTCACGAGGCTACATCGCCATTCCGGTGTTCGTCCTGATCGCTTTCTCGATCCTCTTCTTCAGCCATTACTTTGTGTACTTCTCTCTCGCCTATTTCTTCAGCATTGCCTCGGCAGCTCGCCGGGACGCGCTGGCGGCGATTCTTTTTCTCCTGCCTTCGATCTTCATCGCTTCGTCGATCCTCGCGCACTGGAGCGACAACCTGGTTTCCCGCGCCGTCTACTTCTTCTCGGGATTGTGGCTCGGAGTGGGACTGACACTGATTCTTGCCTTTGCGATCGCCTGGGGGATCTGGGGAGCGCTAAACCTCTTCACGCATTCACCAAGTCCCAGAATTTTCGGCTGGGCCGCCGTGGCGCTGGCCGGCGTGTACTCCGCCTACGGCCTGTGGAACGCTTATCATCCCCGCGTCCGGCGCCTTACCGTTCGGATCAAGAACCTGCCTCCGGCCTGGCGAGGGAGAAAAGTGGTGCAGCTTACCGACGTTCACTTGGGGTACATCCTGCGCGCAGGTTTCGCGGCGCGGCTGGTGACCATGGCCAATGCCGAAAACCCCGACTTAGTGGCAATTACCGGCGACCTCTTCGACGGAGGCGATGGGAGACTCAAGGAGTTCGTCGCACCGCTCAATGCGCTTCGAGTTCCGCTGGGGGTTTACTTTGTGACCGGAAACCACGAAACATATTTGGGCGTGGAGCGCGCCTATGACGCACTGCGCACAACGCAAGTGCAAATCCTCGCGGACCAGAGAGTGGAGATCGACGGCCTCCAGTTGATCGGCATAAGTTATCCCGAGAGAGGGCATTCTTTAGACATGGAGCGTGCGGTAACTGATCTTCCGGGCTTCGATCCGACACTTCCCTCCATCCTGCTCTACCACAGCCCTACCCACATACCGCAGGCGAAGGAGGCGGGAATCAGCCTGCAGCTTTCCGGGCACGCTCACCACGGCCAGATCTTCCCGATCCAGTTCATTTCGAGGTTAGTCTATGGGAAGTATTACCATGGGCTGCATATCGAAGTGGATTACACCCTGTATGCATCGAGCGGCGCCGGCACCTGGGGCCCGACTATGCGCACCGGGAACCACCCTGAGATTGTGGTGATCAGATTGGAGTGAGTCCGGAGCTGACCGTCGCCGTTCGCCCTGGAAGGGCGAAAGAAAGTAGCCGGGGGCAACGCCCCATAGGCATTAACCTAAGGCGTGAGGGCGTCAACAGCCGCGGAGCGGCGGCAGAAAGTAGCCCACGGCGTGAGCCGTGGGACCGGGTGCGGCGATGATAATCAGAGCCCCGAAAGGGGCGACAGACCTGGCGTGGGATCCTCTGCCGCCCCTCCGGGGCTGAATAACCAAGGAAGGCTCCCCGCCCCACGGCTTACGCCGTGGGCTACTTTCTGTCGGCCCTCCGGGCCTGTGCTAGCGACAACTGAGACTGATCCAGCTCTACTCGCGTAAAGGGAAAATCCTCACAGCGGCCGGACGCGCGGCCAATCCAGCTCGAACCCTTGTGACACTAAGCTGTGCTGAAAGTCTTCCAGGAGCTTGCGGTTGTTGCGAATGGCGCGTGGCGACTGGCCGAGCTTAAGCGCGTGGGCCGCCAGCGCGCCGGCGGCCTCTCCGATATTCCACTCTGTCGGATGCAAGCGGTAGCAGCCGTTCGTAATGTGGGTCGTCCCGATGTTCTTCGCCACTGCCAGGAGGTTCTCCATGCGTCGTGGCAACAGCGCTCCGAGAGGAATCTGGTAGGGCAAAGAGCTGATATCGATATAGTTGGTTCCTCCGGCGGAAGGGTGTAGATCAATCCGGTAAGCGCCTACGCCCACAGAATCCTGAAATATCTCTGCCGTGACCTCGGCAAGAGATTTGCCGGTTTGCTTCATCCGCATCTCCGTTCCCACGTGCTGCTCGAGAACAGTGAATTCGGCGCGGATCCGCCGCGACTCGCGGATGTAAGGCGCGGCGGCGAGGCCGTCCTCCGTTCCCACCACGTCCTTGCGCAGGTCAAGTCCTTTCCAGCCGCACCCAGCGCGCGGCAGGGGAGACTCAGTCTGCATCCAATAGAGCCAGGAAAGGCTGAGCTGCTTTGCCCTGCGCAGGAGTTCCTTTCGCTCTTCTGCCGAGGCCGTCACCAGGTCGCCGCCCCAATAATCGTTCTGAGGCCAATTCACAAGCGTAATATCACTTTGATAGGCGCCGGGGGTGAAGTTGGAGCGATCCGCGATGCGCCGGTAAACCCACAGATTGTGATCCTCGGCGGCGTCCGGTTGCGGATTGGGAGTAAAGTCAGCTTTGATCGGTCGCAAGCTGGTGGGCTCGCAGTACGTCCAGCTCAGTAAGCTCCCAGGCCATGGTGGAACCAGATTGGGCACGTATCCGCGCCAGAAGTCGTAGTCCCGCGGGCGCTCGATGGTGCGATCCTCACCCGCGAGGTAGTCCGTGGCAAAGCAGTAAGTGAAGGACTGGCTGTTGGCCGGCTGGGGTTGGGCAGCGGCATGTAACTCCCCGGTTTCCGCCTGAGATTCCGCCCCAGTGACGCATTCCGTCTTCGTCAGCGCAACCAGATCTCCGAGTTCGGTGGCGTCGAGGAAGTATTTCGCGCTGATTGTGCGGGTAAGCCCGCTGCGCGTGTCGCGGACGGCAACGCTCGTCACACGGTCACGGTCCGTTTCGGCGGAGGTGGGAACGTGTTCCAGGAGGACGAGCAATTGACCGCCGCCTACGTAGGGGGCAAGGCCTGCCTCCAGCACTGCGACGGAAACGCGAAA
>JBELAJ010000063.1:0-22579 GCA_049508935.1 Terriglobia bacterium
CGGAGCCGGGCTTGGTTGCTGGCTGGGCTGCTGGCCCTCAGGCTGAGCCTGTTGGGGCTGCTGGGACCCGGCTGGCGATGACAAGCAAGTCAGGAAGAGAAGAAAGCAAAGCCCTTGCCAGGCACATGCCCGGACGCGTAAGCTAACGCTCCGGGCTTCCGCGGCCCCTCCATCCCAGTTCGCACTATCCGCCACGAGTTGCTTCGAGACCTCCATGCTCATCAATAGTATTCCCGCGCCATAAGGAAAAGTTCCGGTTTCTTCGCGCAGATTCAGGATCCCGTTGGAAGTTCCCCGCAGGGGTGGTGCTGTCCCAATTTGACGTAGCGCCGACCTTTAGAGCCTGCCTTGAGCGCAGCGAAGGGTCGGCAAGTGCTGACCTGAAGGTCAGCGCTACTTTGGCGAGGTGCCGAGCCCAAGTCGTTCCTCCCCGCAATAGCAGACGAATCGCCTGCCGCGCAGGAATCCGACCAGAGTAAGCCCGCACTCGCGCGCCAACTGGACCGCCAGGCTGGAGGCTGCTGAGACCGAAGCCAGCAGTGGTATCCCGGCTAGAAGTGACTTTTGAATGATTTCGAAGCCCCCACGCCCACTCGCCAGTAATGCGCAGTCTGACGCAGGAATTCGCCCCTCGAGCAACGCCCAGCCGATCAGCTTATCCACCGCGTTGTGCCGACCCACGTCCTCTCTCACCGTGATCAGTTTCCCGGACGGCTCAAAAAGGGCGGCGGCATGCAATCCGCCGGTTCGGCCGAAGAGCACTTGGCTGGCGCGAAGAGTTTCGGGAAGGCTACAAAGCACTTCGGGATCGATCCGGAAGCGCGCATTGGGCCGCTTGATTCCTTGCAGGCGGCACTCCTCGATGTACGCTTTGCCGCATAGCCCGCAACTGGAGTTGGCGAGGAAGTTACGTTTGATCCGCTTGGAATTGATGGTCCTGGGGTTTTTGAGTTCAATTTTCATAACGTTCTGATCGGACCTTGATCCATTGCTATCTTGAGGGTTGGCGAGGTCCTTGGCGGACTGGATGATCCCTTCCGTGAAGAGGAGGCCTACGGCCAATTCAAAATCATTCCCGGGAGTCCGCATGGTCACGCTGAGGCGCTGCCTCCCAAGCTGGATTTGCAGCGGTTCCTCTCCCGCCAAAGCGTCGCGCACACGCCGCACCTTCTTGTCGCTCCACTCGAACACTGTGGAGTAGTTCAACGCTTGTGAGCCACGTTCCATTGCTTCGCGCTCCTCTACCCTCTACCGGACGGCTTTCGCATCATTGTAGGCTGCCCCGAGCCGTCGAGTCCACATTCCCGTTCCTTGCCCGCCGCGTTTTTCGGCAGTAAGCGCGAAGCGCCTTGGAGTGCGGCGGCTTGACGCCGCCTTTGAAATGTGCCGGCCAACACGGTTTCTCGTGTGAAGAACTCGAAGCGGGAAGACCGGGCGCGTCATGCAACTCCGCGCTCTCCAGCGATCCCAAGGCGGCGTCAAGCCGCCGCACTCCAAGGTGCCTTCGGCACACAGATTTGCAGGGCGGATGTGTGAAACTTCGCAGTGGGCAAGCGTGGCGAGACTCTGACTTGGTGTCTGACCCATGGACACCCTTCACAAACCCCAGGCGTGGCATTTTAACGCCGTATTTTCAATGGCTTAGCTAAAATCAGCTTCCCGCTACTGTGGTGCGCGGCGTGCTAAGAACAAAACCGTGATTCGAACCAAGGGGAAGTGTGCCCCGGCTCGATGGCAACTACGCTGAAGGAGTACGACATGGCCTCATGTCAACAGCCGGCGGCTACGCTCTTGCCGCAAGACCTCTCCCTGGTGGATGGGATTCTCCGTCAATTTCCAAAAGTCAGCTCTTCCGATGTGATTCCGCTCTTGCAGGCGATTCAGCAACGCTGCGGATACCTCCCCCGCGAGGTGCTGGAGGCCATCGCCAAGCGGACGCGGGTTTCGTTGACGCGCATCTACGGCGTGGCGACGTTTTACGAGCGGTTCCGCTTCCAGCCGGCCGGTAAGCACGTGATCCAGGCTTGCCACGGCACCGCCTGCCACGTCAACGGTGCCAAGCAGACCGGCCGCGCTATTCACCAGACGCTCCAGATCAAGGACCGCGAAACGACGGCGGACGGACTCTTTACGCTCGAAACCGTGGCCTGCCTGGGCTGTTGCAGCCTTGCGCCGGTGATGATGATCGACGATAAAGTGTACGGCCGTTTGAATCCGCAACGCGCGCAACGCATCCTCAGCAGCTACCGACGTGGCGGCGGGCAGTAGGTCGACGCCTTCCGGCCCTTTGCCGCACGCGAGGTAATGAGAATCAGCGTCGTCGCCCCCGCGAAAGCGGGGGCCCATTGTCAGTCCAATGGATTCCCGCTGGCGCGGGAATGACGGCGAAGGGGGCTACCGGGAGAAACCCGATGAAAACATCCACGACAAACTCGCACTGGCGCATCGCCGTGGGCCTCGGCTCCTGCGGCGTGGCCGCCGGGGCGCAGACTCTCTACGAGTTGATTGAGAAACGAGCCGACCCTTCGTTGATCACGCTCCACAAGACCGGCTGCGCGGGGCTCTGTCACCGTGAACCGATGCTCGAGCTCTATTCGCCGGGCGGGGAGCACTGGACGTACGTCCATCTCGATGAGCGCGGGGTGAAGCAGATTCTCGATCGCCACATCGGTCGCAACCGCCCGGTTGAGAAATACCTGCTGGAGGGCGACGGCCGCGCCGAAAGCGTCCGCGGATTCCTCGCCAAACAGAAAAAGATTGCGCTCGAAAACTGCGGCGTCATCGATCCGGAATCGCTCGCTGCGTACCGCGCGGCAGGCGGTTACAGCGCTGCCAACCAGGCGCTGGGTGCGATGTCCCCGGCGCAGGTGATCGAGCTGATCACCGCCAGCGGTTTGCGCGGACGCGGCGGTGCGGGCTTCCTGACGGGACTCAAATGGAAATACGCCGCCGAGGCGCCCGGCGAGCAGAAATACATTGTTTGCAACGGCGACGAAGGCGACCCGGGCGCCTTCATGGACCGCAGCGTGATGGAAAGCGATCCGCACCGGGTGATTGAAGGCATGATGATCGGCGCGTTCGCCATAGGCGCCTCGGCAGGCTTCGTGTACGTGCGCGCCGAATATCCGCTGGCGGTCAAGCGGATGGCGCTGGCCATTGAACAAGCCCGCGGGGCCGGGCTGCTGGGGAAAAGGCTCGACATCGAAATCCGCGAAGGCGCGGGCGCGTTTGTCTGCGGCGAGGAAACGGCGCTGATGCAGTCCATTGAAGGCGCGCGCGGCATGCCGCAAATGCGTCCGCCATTTCCGACCCAGAGCGGGCTCTGGGGCTGTCCGACGGTGATCAACAATGTCGAGACATTCGCCAACGTGCCTTGGATCATCACCAACGGCGCGGCGGCTTTTGCGGCGCTGGGCAACGAGAAGAGCGCAGGCACCAAGGTTTTCTCGCTGGTCGGCAAAATCCGCAACAGCGGTCTGATCGAAGTGCCGATGGGCATTACGCTCTCTGAGATTGTGTACGAAATGGGGGGCGGCAGCGCCTCCGGCCGCCCCATCAAGGCCGTGCAAACCGGCGGCCCCAGCGGCGGCTGCATCCCGGCCGCTTTATTCGATACGCGTATCGACTACGAGGAACTGGTCCGCCACGGCGCGATCATGGGCAGCGGCGGCATGATCGTGATGGACGAAGACTCGTGCATGGTGGACCTGGCCCGCTATTTCCTCGCTTTCACTGCCAAGGAATGCTGCGGCAAATGCGCGCCATGCCGCCTCGGCACTGCGCAGCTGCTCGAAATTCTCACCCGCATCACCGAGGGACGAGGCGTTGAGGCTGACCTCGAAACGCTCACGGAGCTTGGCCAAACCGTGAAGACCACTTCCCTGTGCGGACTCGGCCAGACCGCGCCTAACCCGGTGCTAACCACGCTCCGATATTTCCGCCACGAATATGAAGAGCACATTCGAGAGCGGCGATGCCGCGCGGGGGTGTGCCAGGCGTTAATGCTTGCGCCTTGCGAAAACTCCTGTCCGCTGCACATGAACATCCCCGGATACCTTCAACTCCTCAAGGAGGACCGCCTTGACGATGCTTTCGAGCTGGCACTGCTTGACAATCCGTTGCCGGCCACGACGGGCCGCGTTTGCCAATATCCCTGCGAACAGCGCTGCCGCCGTGCCACGCTGGACAAAGCCGTCAACATGCGCGAAGTGCACCGTTACATTGCCGACGCCAAGCTCGGCAGTACGCCGGTGGCGAGTATCGTTCGCCGGTTGAAGAAACGAAAGCTTTCCTCGAGCGGCAAAAGCGTCGCCATCGCGGGAGCTGGGCCGGCCGGCTTGACCGCGGCCTTTTACCTGGCGCTACTCGGCCACCGGGTCACCGTGCTCGAAGCCGCCGCGCTGCCGGGGGGCATGCTTCGCTACGCGCTGCCCCAATACCGTCTGCCGAAAGACACGCTCGACCGCGAGATCGCCCTGATCCGCGGACTGGGCGTGCGGTTTACCTGCAATACTACCGTCGGCCGCGACGTCACGCTGGAGAAGTTGACGAATGCACATGACGCGGTGTTGTTGGCTTTCGGCACGTGGGAAGGTGAAGACCTGGCTGTGCCGGGCCGTGGGCTCAACGGCGTGTTACAAGCGCTCGATTTTCTCGACGCCGTCACCCGCGGAACGCGACATCCGGTCGGCCGCAAGGTCATCGTCATCGGCGGAGGCAATGCCGCCATTGATTCCGCGCGCACGGCCTTGCGTCTGGGCGCTGAGGTAACGATTGTCTATCGGCGCACCCGGGAAGAGATGCCGGCGATTCCCGAAGAGACGGCGCACGCGCTCGAGGAAGGGGCGCGGCTCATAACGCTCGCCGCTCCGGTGCAGGTGATCGGCGAAAACGGCGTGGTCACCGGACTGGAAGTTGCCAAGACCGCGCTCGGCAGGTTCGACGTGCGCGGTCGGCGCGTGCCGGTGCCCACCGGCGAGAAATACGTCATTCCCTGCGATACGATCATCGAGACGATCGGCCAAAAGGTTGAGTCCGGCTTGCCCAGTAAACTCGGACTGCGGGTCACCGGATCCGGCACGATTGAGGTAGACCCTGGGACGCTCGGAACCAACAATCCGAAAGTCTTCGCCGCCGGCGACGTAGTGAGCGGCGCGGCTACCGTCACCGGAGCGATGGCTTTGGCCAGGAAGGCCGCTCAGAATATCGACCGGCAGTTAACTGGCCAGGATCGGCTTCGGGATCTCTGGCCGGACATCAAGTATGACAACACGCCGCCGCCCCAGGGCCAAGGCGGTCCGCGCAACGCGGCGAAGATCGCCGCCTGCGCGCGGCGCCGGCGTAACTTCAACGAGGTCGCGCAAACGCTTAGCGCAGAGCAGGCGTACGCCGAAACGCTGCGCTGTCTGCGTTGCGACATCAAGACGGCGGGGGAGGACGCAGCATGAAAACCGTCTCGCTCAATATTGACGGCAAAACGCTGACGGCCGCGATCGGTGCGACCATCCTGAACGCTGCTGCCGCCGCAGGCATTGACATTCCTCATCTCTGTTACGACCCGCGCGTCGAGCCGGTCGGCAGTTGCCGGCTTTGCGGCGTGAAGGTCGAAGGGATGCGCGGCATCGTCGCCTCCTGCGGGCAGGCAGTCGGCGAGGGCATGAAAGTCACGACCGAGGACGACGAACTGGCACTGAACCGGCGGCAGATTCTGGAATTGCTGTTGTCCGATCATCGCACGGCCTGCGCCGGCTGCGACAAGTCCGGCAACTGCCGCCTCCAGGATTACGCCTATCGCTATCACGCTGCTGAAGACCGATTCGGCGTGCTTGCTCACCCACCCGACGGTCCGAACTACACCACCCTCAACAAAGGCATCCTGTACGACGCTGATAAGTGCATCAAGTGCGGCCTCTGCGTCAAATACTGCGAGACCGTGCAGATGGCCGATGCGTTGACCTTTGCGTGGCGGGCCAAACGCCTGGTAGTGACCACGCCCTTCAACGAGGACTTGCACAAAACCACCTGCGAACTCTGCGGCGGCTGCATTCGCGTTTGTCCCGTCGGCGCCATGCTCGACAAAGCAGCCGTGGGCATGGGACGCCAGAGGGACCTGAGCCGTGTCCGCACCACATGCTCTTACTGCGGCGTCGGCTGCCAGATGGATCTGATGGTGGACAAGGCCCGCAACCGCATCGTCCGCGTGACGGCCGAGCCTGACGCGACCATCAACGGGGGGAACCTCTGCGTCAAAGGGCATTTCGGATTCGAATTCGTCGCGTCCAAGGATCGTCTGACCCACCCGCTGATTCGAAAGAACGGCAGTTTTGAGAAAGCGACGTGGGAGGAAGCGATTGCGCTGGTCGCCAAACGCCTCCGCGAGATTCGCGACCAGCACGGTCCGGACGCCATCGCATTTTCCTCCTCGGCTCGTTGCCCCAACGAGGAGAACTACCTGATGCAGAAACTCGCCCGCACGGCGGGCGGCACGAACAACGTGGATAACTGCGCCACCACTTGCCATGCGCCCAGTGTCGCGGGCCTCGCGATGTCCTTCGGCAGCGGCGCCATGACCAACAGCACCGCTGAAATCAAAGACTGCAAGGTGCTCTTCCTTATCGGCGCCAACCCTACCGAGGCGCATCCCATCTTCGGTCTGGAGATGAAACGCGCATTGCGGCGTGGCGCAAAACTGATCGTCTGCGACCCGCGCAAGACATGGCTTGCCCAGCGCGCCGACATCCACATCCAGCATCGACCGGGCAGCGACAATATGCTGCTGAACGCCATGATGCGTTACATCCTGGACGAGGGTCTGGCCAACCAGCCGTTCATCGAGAGTCGCTGCGAAGGGTTCGAAGAGTTCCGCGCGAATCTGAAGCAGTACACAGTTGAGGAAGCAGCGAAATATTGCGGCGTGGACGCCGAACTGATTCGCACGGCAGCCCGTTGGTATGCGACCGGAAATCCCAGCGCGATCTATTACACGCTCGGCATCACGGAACATTCCTGCGGCACGGACAACGTCATGAACGTTGCCAACCTCTCCATGCTCTGCGGCCAGATCGGTAAACCCTCGAGCGGCGTCAACCCCATGCGCGGGCAGAACAACGTCCAGGGCGCCTGCGACATGGGCGCGATGGCCGACAAGCTTCCCGGCTACCAAGCCGTGACGGACCCGGCGGTGCGCGCCAAGTTCGAGAAAGCCTGGGGCGTCCCGCTCTCGCAGAACAAAGGCGGCAAGCTGCCGTACTTTATCGAAGCTGCCGGACGGGGCGATTTGAAGGCGTTCTACGTCATGGGCGAAGATCTTGTCGTCACCGAACCGAACAACGCCAAGGTCATCGAACACCTGCGCAAGCTGGAATTCTTCGTCGTACAGGAAATCTTCCTTACCGAAACTGCCAAGCTTGCGCACGTGGTTCTGCCGGGCGCCTGCTGGGCGGAAAAGGACGGCACCTTCAGCGCCTCCGAGCGCCGCATGCAGTTGGTCCGCAAGGCCGTCGAGCCGCCCGGAGAGGCGCGAGCGGACTGGGAAATCCTCTGCGCCGTCTCGACCGCGATGGGCTACCCGATGCATTACGGGAGCCCGGCTCAGGTCTTCGACGAGATGGCCGGCCTCTCACCGATTTTTGCCGGCATCAGCCACCAGCGAATCGCCGCGTTGGACGGCCTGCAATGGCCATGCCCAACGCCTGACCACCCGGGCACGCGCTTCCTTCATGAAGCCAGGTTCACGCGCGGAAAAGGCAAGTTTCACCCCATCATTTTCCAAGCGCAGAAGGAGGAACCGTGTAAGGAATTTCCGCTTATCCTCTCGACCGGCCGCACACTCTACAACTACAACTGCGGCACCATGACCCGCCGCTCCGCTGTCATCCACCAGAAAGACCCGTCCAATTTTGTGGAGATTCACACCGACACGGCGGCGCATTACGGGATTCAACCCAACGACAAGGTGATCGTCCGCACCCGCCGCGGACGGGTAACCGGCCGCGCCGTGGTGGGCGATCGCGTTCGCCCGGACACCATCTGGATGCCCTTCCATTTTGTCGAAGAACCGGCCAACGCCATTACCAACGATGTTTTCGACCCCATCACCGCCACCGCAGAATACAAGTGCTGCGCGGCGGTGCTGGAGAAGAAGCATTGATAATTGTCGATTGACGATGGTCGATTGACGATCGTCGATTGGTGAGAGGTGACTGGAGTTGACAGCCCTCTCCCGAGGGGAGAGGGTGGCGAGAGGAGCGAGCCGGGTGAGGGGTTACTTCCCTGGCCGCAACCGACCCCTCACCCGTCCCGCTCCGGCTGGCGAGAACGCCGGCAGCGGGACACCCTCTCCCCAAGGGAGAGGGCAGAGATTCGAATGTGGGAGGAGTGAACCCCGCGCAAGGTTATGGTTGAACGGCGATGGCATCTAGTATGCCGCTGACGGCGGCGAGCAAATCCGGATCTTGCACCGGCAAACCGCGGCGGGAGGCCTGACGCAGCGCGGCACTTTCGGGAATATGAGCCACAACCTTCAGGCCTGCCATCCCCTTCTCAATCATCTCCCGCTCTTCCGCATCGCGAGTCTTGTTGCCCACGACAAACAGGCGAGTGAGACCGATGTCTGCGGCGAGTTGTTGAATTCGCCTTGCTGTTTCGATGGAAGACTGGCTGGGCTCGACCACGATTAAGAGCGCGTCAGCGCCTCGCGAGGTCGCTCTGCCCAGATGTTCCAACCCCGCTTCGCAATCCATGAATACCCAATCCGAGCGCTCCAGCATGATGTGTTGAAGCAAGTTCCGAAGGAACGCACTCTGCGGGCATGCGCAGCCGCCGCCGCCCTGGCCGATGCCGCCCATGACCAGGAGGCGAACACCGTGGTCTTCAAACGAGAACCGGTCCGGGATATCGTCGACGCGAGGATTGAGGCGGAAGAATCCCTCGAGCGAGCCCAGCCGCTCTTCGATAAGTTCCTTCATTCCGACTAAGGCGGGCGGCGCGGCAGCTAACCCGAGCGCCAGATGCAGATTGGGATTAGGATCGGCATCGATGACCAGAACGGGGTGCCCTCGCGTGGCCGCTTGCCGGGCCAATAATGCTGTCAATGTGGTCTTACCCACTCCGCCTTTGCCGCTCAGTGCGATTTTCATGATATTAGACTACCAAAAAAAGACTCACCACAGAGGGCACAGAGATCACTGAGAAACAGATTCACTCAGTACTTCTAATCCCCAAATTCTTCGCGGGCCGCGCAGATTTCGTGACACGGGCGTCCCGCCCGTGCGCACGGCCAGGATGGCCGTGCCACGCTGGGTTGCGGCTCCGCCGCGCTGTGTTCTCTGCGGTTAATCTTTTTTCGCAAATTCAACCAGCCGCTCGCACAACATTCCGCCCAGGTGCGCCAGAATTTCGAGGTGGTGATAATGGCTGGCGGAGTTGTCAAACAGGACCTGGGCGGAGTCTGGAAACTCTCCTCCTCCTGACCAGTACACCACGGCGAGAGGCAATCGGGGAAATACCCAAAAGCGAAACGCCGCGTCGCCCATCTCGACTTGTTCACCACCAAGTCCTCGCGCGGCGGCGCGGAAAGCTTCCACATCACCGCGAAAGCTCCTCACCAACAGGTTGCCACTGTAGGACTGAAATGCCTGCTCATAGAACGCTCCATGAGGCAGGTTGCGCAGCGAGACCCAGGAATTTTCTAATGGCGCGCCATCTGCCAAAACGAGATGCTGGAGGATTACACCCGCAAAGTGCGCCGGGCAAGGCTGGCCCGCCTCATCACGAGGCGCCAAGTCCGGCCAAGCCACGACATAGGGCCGACCCCAGAAGAGGATTTCCAGCCGAGTCCCACCCGCCACAGTTTCGCAGCGCGCGCCGGACCACAAGGCCACTTCCGCCGGGTCGCGTCGCCGGAGCGCTTCTTGCGTCTCCTGCAATTGTTTCTCGAGGCTGGCTGCCCAGGTTGGGTTTACTGGCATCGTTCCACCATCAACGCAAATCCTGACAAGAATAGCCCTCTCCCTTGGGGAGAGGGTGGCGAGAGTAGCGAGCCGGGTGAGGGGTTAGTTCATTATGAATGCCGTGCTAATCCTCCCTCGGCGTGCAACCGACCCCTCACCCGTCCCGCGCCGGCTGATGAAAGCGCCGCCGGGGGACACCCTCTCCTCAGGGGAGAGGGCTGTTTTTCGTTTGGCTGATAGCTGACGGCTGAAAGCTGATAGCTATATTACGCTCCTACCGTCACGCCCTGAAAACTTTTCTTCGCGGTGTACATGGGCGGCGCGAGCTTCAGTTCAGCGCGCTTCTTATCCAGGTGTTCGATGATTTGGGCGGCGGCTTTGACGGGGTCGGGTTCGAAGAAGAACTTACCGCCTGTCAGCTTTTCGACGTCATCGGTGAGGAATTTGTGCACGGCTGGGCTGCCCAACACGGGATGTGGGGTTCCGAAGTGAGTGAGCACGCCGGAGGCCACACAGTAGAAGCCAATGGCGATCGCCTTCTCGGACATCCACTCGGGCGCCGAGCCCGCCACCGGCAGTTGCGAGAAATCCTCTCCCAGACCGCCTTCACCTACGATCTCGATCAGAGTTGTCAGTATGCGAGAGTTATCCACACATGAACCGAGGTGCAAAACGGGAGGGATACCTACGGCTTCGCAAATCTCTCGCAATCCCGCGCCGGCTTCTTGGTACGCTGCTTCGGGCTTGAGCAGGCCACACTTCGCGTCGGCGATGGCGGCGCATCCTGTGCTGACGATCAATACGTCGTTCTTGAGCAGCTCGCGGGTGAGGGTGAGGTGCGCATAGTCGTGGGTCATGTTCGGGTTGTTGCATCCTACGATGCCCACCGCGCCGCGCAGCCGCCCATCGATGACCGCATCGTTCAGGGGACGGAAGGTGCTGCGGTAGCGGCCTCCCAGAAACTGAAAGACCGAATCGGTGGTGAACCCGGCGATCAGATCCGAGCGGCTCTGAGGTATGTTGACTTTGCGTGGGTCGCGCCGGGTATAACTCTCCACGGCCTTCGCCACGACTTCCTTCGCACAATCAAACGCCCGCATCTCATCGAAGTCCACGGATTCAACATTGGGCATTTTGTTTTTGCGCGAGGTCGTGACCAATTTCGTGTGGAAACAACTGGAGATGCTGGCGAGCGACGGCATGATGCACTGAACATCGACCACCATCAGATCGACGGCGCCCGTAATCACGGCCAGTTCTTGCTGGAGGAAATTGCCGGCCACCGGCACGCCGTGGCGCATCAGGATTTCATTGGCCGTGCAGCAGATGCCCGCGATGTTGATTCCCTTGGCGCCATGGGCCTCGGCCATCTTCAGCAATTCCGGGTCGCGGCTGGCAGCCACCATCATCTCTGACAGAACTGGTTCGTGGCCGTGCACCACGATATTGACGGCGTCCTTCTTCAACACACCAAGATTGACCGCGGCGCGCAGGGGCTTCGGCGGACGAAAGAGGATGTCCTGAAGGTCGGTGGCGAGCATGGAGCCGCCCCAGCCGTCCGCGAGCGAGGCGCGCAATCCCTGCATCAGGAGGTTGTGGTAATCAGTGTCGACCCCCATGGTGCTGCGGTGCATGATCTCGACGATCTCCCGGTCGATGCCGCGCGGACTGATCCCAAGCTTGCGCCAGGTTTCCTGCCGCTTGGCAGGCGCTCTCGAAACGTACTGGAGCTCGCCCTCTTGCTGGCCAAACATGGAAAGCGCGCGCTCCGCCAGGGCCTTGGCGATTTCGGCGTCGCTGTGCCCGTCGGGCGCCACTCCGAATTCCGCCGCCACGCGGCGCAGCTTCGCCGGGTCTTTAATGGCGTATCCGCCCTTTCCCTCCGCGGCAAGGAGAAGCGTGTGGGCCACGTCGCGGCCGTGATCGGAATGGGCCGCCGCGCCGCCGGCCACCATGCGCACCAGGTTGCGGGCCACAATCGTGTCCGCATCCGCGCCGCAAGCGCCACGCTGCGGCTGGCCGCCGAAAGGGTCGATGCGGCAGGGGCCCATATTGCAAATCCGGCAGCAGACCCCCAGCTTCCCGAAGCCGCATTGAGGCTGTTGCTCCTCCCAGCGGTCCCAGATCGTCTCGAGGTGCTGATTGTCGGCGATCTGAAGCATTTCCAGTGTTGCGGGATCAACGCTCTTTTGGTTCATATTCACCTCTCCTCTGTGGGCACGTAGGCAGATGGGCAGGTCGGCAGATGGGCAGATATTCGTGGCGCTAAGGCTCATCTTTCATCGGTTCTGGCCCGCTGCCAATTCCAACCACCAACTGCCAACTGACTATCTGCCTACCTGCCGATCTGCCCACTGCCTGTTGTTACGCAGCCGCAGCCGCCGGCCCCGGGGCCGTTCGCTGGCGGTAGGCTTTCAAGTAGCCGTCGCTATAAATCTCCATGCCCAGCAGGAGTTCAGCCGTGGCCACCGATTGGCGCAATTCCTCATCGCAGACGTCCAGAATTGCGGTATCCAATCCCATCGCCAACGCCATCACCATGAAGGTGCGGTTGATCAGCTTGCGCTCTTCGGTCTTGGAGGAAACGTTGCTCAGGCCGATGGAAATATGGCAAGGCGGATCGGAAAGCATGGTCATTTGCTGAATGGCATTGAGCACATTCTTGGGCTGATCCTGCATGAATTTGACCGGCATGACGATGGGGTCGAGATAGATCTCGGAAGGCGAGAGTCCGGCTTCTATCGCCGCCGCGAAGATCTTTCCGCCAAGTTCCAGCCGCCGGTCCACATCCTGTGGGCTCCCTCGCTCATCCATCACCACGCCCATAATTGACG
The DNA here is from genome assembly GCA_049508935.1 of Terriglobia bacterium. Taxonomy (GTDB): domain Bacteria; phylum Acidobacteriota; class Terriglobia; order UBA7540; family UBA7540; genus CAVROP01. The sequence continues at coordinate 12,785 of JBELAJ010000063.1, forward strand.
TCTTGAATTCCTTTGCCAGTTCGAGAAGCGGGACAAGCTTGCTATCTTCGGCCGTGGTGCTGTTGAGAATTACCGCCCGCTCCCCAACCGTGTCTCGATAGGCCTTGAGGCCCGCCCGGAACATGTCGGCACGCGGGCAGTCAAGCGAGAGCGGCAGGGCAGTGGATTCCGCCACCGCTTGAACCAGCCAGGCATAGTCCTCGAGCTTGCGCGATGCTGCCCCCATGTTCACGTCCAGGTAATCCGCACCGCCCGCCTCTTGCTTAACGACGCGATCCTTGATCACGGTCTTGTCGTGTTCCTGGATGGCCTTGCCGACGTCCTTGAAGGAACCGTTGATTCGTTCACCGATTAAAATGATGCCCATGGATTGTCCTCCTGGAGATTTCGTCTCCGCCCTCTCCCCTGGGGAGACGGCTAGTGCCTTGCTACGGGGGCTACCAGAAGGGTTGCCCCTACGGATTTACGCGGCAACCGCAGTAATTGCGGATCCGCTTAGCTCGGCGATGCTCTTCTTCAGTGCTTGAACGGCCTCGGGGTGGCGCAGAATGAAAAGGTCGCCTCCCGCCACGAGGAAAGCGAGGGCGGTGCTGGCTTCCCAAAGCGGCGCGCGCTGGCGCTGGGGACCCCAATCGGGGATCTCTTCTTCCGAGACCCGAGCTTCCTTGACACCCCACGCCTCGATGCCGACATCGCAGATCATGGGTTGCGCCAGCATTCTATCGCCCTTCAGACCTGCCAGCCGCGCCCGTTCCATCACCGAGTAGATGTACTCCAGGCCGTATCCGAGCGCCGCGCAGGTGGGGTAAATCACAATATTCTCGACCGGGAAGCCCATGTCTTGAGCGAGTATGTTGACCTGCTTGGCCATGTTGACGTCGCAGGGTGATTCGGCGACGATCTTGTGCTTGTAAGCCGTGCACACTGCCACCAGGGTCTTGTAGTTGTCCTCGGTGATGCTTCCGATCAGGCAATTCTCGCCCGCCGCCGCCTCGGCTACGGCCGGGAAGACCTCGTTGTCTTTGTCGGCATTCCCGGTACCCCAGATGATCAGCGGAGCCGGGACCCCTTGCAGGACCTGCTTTACGGTTTGAGCGGCTTCGGCGGGAGTCCGGTTGCCGCGTTCAGGATGGCACCCGTCCAGGCGCAAGAAGATCAAGTCGGCGCCCAGTTCAAGACACTTTCGCGCCCAATTCACCGGGTCATGCAACGTGTCTCCGAATGGTTCTTTGAGCAGCTCCGGCCACTCTTGCGGGTAGGTGTCGCAGATCTCCATGGCCACGGCCGGCTGGACGCACGGCCCCTCAAAATCCAGGAAGGGCAGTGTGGCAGACCCACCGATCGTGACGGTATAGCCTCGCGTTCCCCCAACGGCTTGAGTTGCACCGATAGTTACCGAATTGACTTTTCCACCCCAGGTCTTTTTCGCATCTGGAACCATTTGCTTTTCCTCCGCAAACCCTTGTCTCTGTCATTCTGAGCGAAGCGAAGAATCTCTGTGTTTAATTCCAAAACTACGGAGATTCTTCGCTTCGCTCAGAATGACATCCCTAACCCGTCAGAATGACTTCCCTAACCTGCCGGAGGCTTGGGCACCAGGGCCGCCTCCAGCAATTCCCTCAAAGCTTTTCGAGCCGGCGAATCCGGCGCCAGTTGACTCACAGGTTCTGCCATGCGGCTCAGTTCGCGCAAGCGGCTGTCCGACGGCACTACGCCGAGCAACTTGAGGCCCGTTTGCTGCGCGAGTAGTGGCGCGTCGCCATTTTCCCGTCCGCCCCCAACCACTTCGACATCGTTGAGGACCAGGTATTGCCCTCCGATACGCAACGCCAACTTCTTGGTCAGCTCGCGAATCCTCGAAGCCGCCTGGAGCGCGACGGGCAGGCCGGTGCTTACAACCAGGAGCACATCGACATCCTGGGTTGTGCATCTGGAGAGGTGCTCGAGTCCCGCCTCGTTATCCATCACCACGTACCGGTAAGCGCCCCGCAGTCGGTCAATGCAGCGCCGCAAGACATTATTCACCGCACAATAACAGCGCGGCCCCTCTCCGGCGCCCATCACCAGCAGATCGACTCCTCGCCCTTCCCAGAGGCATTCCTGAATTCCCATCTCCAGATAATCGTCTTTGGTCACGCCCGCGGGGAGTTTGCGGATGTGATCGAGCAAATCGTCTCGCAGTTCGCTGATGGTCTTCTCCACTTTACACCCCAGAACGAAGCCCAGGTTGGGGTTGGGATCGGCATCGACCGCCAGGACAGGCCCCTCCCCGCGCTCGATCAAGGTTTGTATCAGCAATGCCGCCAGGGTGGTCTTACCAGTGCCGCCCTTGCCGGCGACCGCCAGAGTGAACGCCATCTAAGTCAAAGCCTCCACTTCTTGCGAATGCTTCACGGACTTAAACCTGCTGAGATCCGTGTGGGGAATGAACCTCGCCGCCAGGAACTCGTCGTAATAATTTGGATAATTAATAAGGTCGTAATACGTGACCGATTCCGCGGTCGAATGCAATTCCTGCCACGTGCTCTCATAGAGCAGACCTAAATCGGCGCCGACGATGGATGTATTGCCGACAAATCGGATCTTTTCCCTCGGCAAGTCCGGGATCAACCCAATGGCGATCGCCTTGTCCCGGTCGAGGTAATTTCCGAATCCGCCCGCGATGTAGAGCTGCTCGATGTCCTGAAAATCGAGGCCAATGACTCGCGCCAGGACCTCCGCGCCCGCGTAAATGGCCGCCTTGGCATTCAGTAAGCTGGTCAAATCCGCCTGGGTGATCACGATATCTTGACCGGTATCCAGGCGCGTTCCGGGGACCAGCACGAACTCGAGCATGCCGTCCCGCTCATGGATGCGCGGACTTGCGCCGGGCACCAGATTCCCCGATCGGTCAATCGCTTCCGCCTTGTACAACTCGGCGATCAGGTCGATCAGCCCGGAACCACAAATACCACGTGGAATGCCGTTCCTTACGGTTCGATACTGAACTGCGCCTTGTTGATTGATCTCGACTCGTTCGATGGCCCCGTGGATCGCCTTCATTCCGTGCTTCACGCCCGAACCCTCGAACGCGGGACCCGCGGAGGCGGAACAAGCGATAGTCCAATCGCGGTTGCCGATGGCGATCTCGGCATTGGTTCCGATATCGATCAGCATCTGGACCTTCTCCGAACGGCGCAAACCCACGGCGTAAATGCCCGCCGTAACGTCTCCCCCGACCCAGCCTCCGATACTGGGCACGGTGTAGAGCAGCCCCCGCGGATTAACCTGAATGCCGACCTCGACGGCTCGAATGGGCGAGGTGGTGGTTGTAACGGGAACGTACGGCCCCTTGCGAATGGAGCTCGGGTCCAGGCCCAGCAGCAGATGCGTCATGGTGGTGTTGCCGGCGAACACCACCGCTGTGATGTCGCTCAGGGCCACTTTGTTCCGCTGCACCATGGCGCCGATCAGGCCGTTGATATTCCCGATCACCGCTTTCTGGAGTTCGTCCAAGCCACCCGGCGTGCCGGCATGAATGATGCGGCGCGTTACCTCATCGCCCCAGGCGCGCTGGGAGTTACAGACCGCCTCGGCATCGATTCTCTCCGTGGTATCCAGGTCGATCAGGTGGGCCACAACCGTGGTCGTGCCAACGTCCACCGCCACACCCAGATTGCGGCTGGTGCGGTCACCCGGCTCCGCCTGGAGCACCTCCAAAGTGCCTCCGCGCCAGCCGAGCGTGACGGTAACCTTCCAATCCGCTTCTCGCAACAGCTTGGGCAGACTCCTCAGCACCTTGAGCCCGAGTTGCATGATGGGCGCGGGGCGCCGGCGGCGAATCTCCCGAAACAGCCGCGACTGATCGGAGAGGCTGTCGTCGAGGGTTGGGCGCGGCAACTCCAGATACAGCTTGCGCGTCAGGGGGGCGGGATGCACCTCGAGCGACCCGATCACCGGGCACAGCGCGCGATAGCGCTGGGCGTCGATATCGATGAGGATTTGTGTTGCCTCATCACGGGACTCCGGAGGAATCTCCACCTCGACGTCCCCGGCCACCTGGGTTTGACACGCCAGGACGTAGTCGCGCCGGATCTCTTCGCGGCTGAGGAGGCTGGTCGGTTGGGCCGTCACGTTTCCTTGCCGGACGATTACCCGGCATTTACCGCACAGGCCGTCGCCACCGCAGGAACTGGCCAGGTCCACCCCGGCGATCTTCGCCGCCTCCAGGAGGCTTGTCTCCAGAGGCACACGAACGCGCTCGCCTTCCGGCCAGAAGGTGACCTGCGCTCGATGCTCCTTTGGGGTTGGACCCGCTCCTATGCCCATCCGTTTACCTATGTGTCCTCGTAGGGGCACCGCTTGTGGGTGCCCAGGGCGGTTACAAGGGCCGCCCCTACAAGTAGCGCCCCGATCTGGAAGTAGCGCCGACCTTCAGGTCGGCAAGTGCTGGCCTAAAGGCCAGCGCTACGAGTCAAACCCAGGCACTACCTCCCTACAGCTCACTTCCACTGCGTTCTAAGAAAGTTAACAATCCCCGCCGCTTCCTCGGGACCGACCACAACTTCGCAGCCGGTTTCGTCCTCGATTTCGCCTTTCAGGACCGCCACCAGGCCGGGAATAATCAACTTCTTGTGCTGCACCTGATTCATAACTCCAGAAGCCTTGACTGCCTTCCCGATGGTTTCGCCCGTCAGCTTGTCATCGGCGTAGGAATTCAGCACTCCCAGCCCGCCCGTTTCCACGGTGGCGATGTAGGCAGGCACCCTGCTGTTCTCCACCTCGCCCTCGACGGTGAAGTAGGTGAGAGCAAAGTTCGTCGTGACCAGCACCGGCGAAGTCGGGCCCGCGTCGCCAACCTTGTACACTTTCGCCTCGACGGCATTGGGCACCTGCGGGTCGGTGAAGATGTTGAACCTGGCCGTGAGTACGGGAAGGATCTGCCAGGGTTGTTTGCCACGCATGACTACTATGGCGGCGTACTTGCACGCATAAGTAATGGCTTCGAGGGTTTCCTGGGCCGGGTCCTGCGCCGTGGTCAAAACCATCACCGGATAGCCGAGCGGCCGGAAGTTCTTTTCCAGGGCAAGCCGTCGCAACTGAGTAAGGCAAGAGATCCCCTCTTTCATGCCACTGATGACGGGCGCCAATACCAAGTCAGCCACGCCGGCCTGTTTGAGCTTAGCGGTCAGGTCTGCAAGCTCGTCCAAAGTGCCGCCTTTGACAGCCAACGGCACTTTGAATTTGGCGCTGAGCTCGGCCATTTGCTGATAGTTGTTCTTGTCCGCGGCGTAGATGAGCGGCTTCCGGTCAGCAAGGACTTCCAGAGCGCCGGAAAGCGCTGTGAGATCGCTGCTCATCAGGACAGCGGGAAGCTCCGTCGATTCGCGGAGAGCCTTCGCCGCCGCCAGGAAAGAACCGCTGTCGCCCGCCTGCACGAGCGCAACGAGCTCGATGCAGACCGGTTTTCCGCTGCGGATGAACTTCAAGTTGTGGATCAACTCGGTTTCCGCCGCAATGTCGTCCGCGTCCTTGATGCAAACGGCAAAGGCTGTCGGGTGGTGGAACTTCTCTTCGTGGCGAAACAGAACCGTCTCACCTCCGATCTGAATCGCTCGGGGACCTGAGCCCACCGTCACCGTGCGCATCGGCGGGGCGGCCGATTCAGCCAGTTCCTGCTTGGCAGCCTCGGATACGTATGGGCATGCTTCGAGAGCCACTTTCTTCGCCGCCACTTGCATCGCGAACGCCATGCAGGTCGGGACATTACACTCTCCACAGTTGGTCTTCGGCAACAGTTTATAAATGCCAATTCCAGTAAGCTTTGCCATGTTTGCCACTCCTCTCTTCTCTTGTCATTCCGAGCGGAGCGAGGAATCTCGCTCTGATCTTTTCGCCCGCATACCCCCGCGCCCCCCTCGTGCTCCCGATCCGCTTTAGCGCAGAGCGAGATTCCTCGCTCCGCCCGGAATGACAACGATAGTTGCTCGACAGCGATGGTTGCACATTGAGGGGAACAGCTTCTTAGCCCAGCACAGAGGCCATCGTCAGGGCCGGGTGCTCCACCTTTTGCAAAAACTCCACTAACTCTTCCACTGAGACTGTGTCCTTCTCGGTTGCGATCTTGTCGAGCAACTCCGGCTGCCCCATTTCGGCCAGCCGTTTTTCCAAGCGCTCCCGCATATCGTCCTTGAGCTCCTGCGGCATCCACACCACTCGCGGCAGTCCGCCTTCCGCGGAGATGAATTTCTCACTCACCAGGTACATCCTGCCCACGCCCAGGAAGCCTGGGGTTTGCACTCCGCCGCCGACCTCGCCGGCCATCGTCGAGAAGGTCATGCCGATCGGAGTCATCCCCTGAAACTCCCGATTGACCACCATGACGCCGTTGGTTTCCGGCAGTATGGCGACGATGCATTCGAAGCAGCCGCAACTGGTCTGCGGGTCTTCCATGATCGAGTACATCGTCACTCTCTGAAGGTGCCCGTTGGAGGCTTTGACGACGTATTGGTTGACCCCGGCCCAAACCCCCAGCGTCGGATCGATGCAGCTTCCTTTCGCAATGGGCTGGTTGGGGCCATGTGCATCCATCTCGAACGCCGCCCGGCAGTCGAGCCAGGTATAAGCGCCGCATAGACCAAGCCGCTGCGGCGTGACGACGCAGACGTGGTTGGGCGCGTAGCTCTGGCAGAGAATGCAACTGTAAAAGCGGTCCACATCTTCGTCTTTCATGCCCGCCATGCGCTCGTCGCGCTTGTCATAAGCCGCCCGAGCGTCGCGCAGCGAGTCCTGCATCTGTTTCTCATCGGTGTAAATCGTGACCTGCACTTTATCCACGATGCCGGAGAACTCGTCGTGGTATTTGTGGATCAGCAGTTCGCCCAGGTGCTTCATCCGGAATCCTTTCTGGTAGGCTTCCTTGCTGATGCGGATCCAGTTGATGTCTCGCTGGCCGATGTGCATGATGCCGCTGGCGCAACTGGTGAACTTGTGGACGCGCCGCTCCAGCACACTTTCGAAATCCTCATGGAAGTTGCGTCCGGCGACTTCCACAACGATTCCCAGGGGCAGAGCTTTGCCCGGCTCGACCGTATCGATGTCGGGACCTACCAACGCCACCTTGCCGTCCTCAACCCGGTCCATGGACCTCTTGCGCAAGTACTCAAAGGCCTGCGAATACTTGCCCCCGAATTCCACCTGCAGGTTCTCCTTGCGTACTCGTTCGCCTTCAAATGCCGCGCCATAGGCAATCGGGATGGGGATCTTGGAAACCTTGAGCTTGAGGCCGCGAACTTCGACCGCTTTGGGAACGATGCGATCCAGCGGCACCTTGGAAACAACGTGCTCGTAGGTGCAGATGCCGCGCGGCAGGATTTGTGGGATGGCGGAATCGGCAATCACCGGGAAACCGAAGTTGATGGCGCCCGCGGCCGTCGCGTATTTCTGATCCGTAATCAACTGGTCGGGCGGAGCTTCCGGGTCGGTGCCCAGCGCCAGCACAAAAGCGAACACGCGTTCCTTGTTGTAGAGCAGGATCTTTCGCGCGCCTTCGATATCGCCCGGCTTGACGCCGCCAAAGGTCATGGCAGAACGCGCTGCAAAGTTAAGGGCGTGCACCGCAGCACTCATGTCCTTCCCGTAAGGAACGAGGTACGTGTCCCAGCCCATCTCGACGTCTTCTTCCGCCAACTGCTCGGCCATCGATCGGCCATTGCTGTCACCGGCCATGAAAACCAGAATGTTCTTCTCCTGGAGTTCGCGGGCCAGAGCCACGGCCTCCTGGTTGGTGGGCAGGGCGCCCACGCAGGCGGCAAATCCCGGCATGCGGCCATCCACCAGCTTGATGCCCTGGGTGCGCAGGATGGAATCGTCCGTAAAACCAATGAAGGGGGGCGTCGGGCGGTATTGAGGGTCGAGGTATTTGAGGGCCTCAATCACCTCTTCGGCGACCAAGGTGGCAATCCCCGCGTCAAGAGCTGAACCGAGATAGGGAAGCCAGAGGCTGTCGCTGGGGATTTCGGGAAGCAGAATCTGCATCTCGTCCAGCGCCTCCACGCAGTCCTTCAATCGCTCCACCTTTTTCCCCAACAAGGCCAGGATCAGCGGGAGATAGTAGGCCGTGTTAGGGTACGTGACTTTCGCGTCCGGACCGTGCTTCTCAATGGCTTGACTGAGTTGCTGCCGCGCCTGCGTCATGTAATAGTGCGCGCCACGAATGGCGGCTGAGGCAATGATCTTGGACATGGTTTAGTTCCTCAATGTTCGTCTGAAACCCGGCCCTCTCCCAGGGGAGAGGGTGGACCGCGGCCGGCGCATTCATCAGCCGGCGCGGGACGGGTGAGGGGTCACTTGCTTAGCGAAGCGCTGCGGTCCAACTAACCAACCCCTCACCCGGCTCGCTACGCTCCCCACCCTCTCCCCAGGGGAGAGGGCTGATTCTCGTTTAGTGCTTCCTCTTGAGCTACGGCCGGCCCCAATAATGACGCGGCCAGCGACTTCCCGCGGCATTCCGGGCACATCTCCAAATAAGATTTCGCCAGCGGTTGGCGGTACTTCAAAAGCTCGAGGTGGCGTGCGGTTCCAAACGCTTTACCACAGCTCCGGCATTTCAAGAAGGGCATCAAGCTCATCCAGCGGTCAATCATTCGTTCTGTGGGAAGGTCTTCCATCTTGATGCAACCAGTGGGGCAAACATACGCGCAGGCTCCGCACCCGATGCAATCCTCGCTTGGTTCGCCGAAGGGCGTAGCCGTCTTTCGGTCCGCCCCTCGGCTCTCGAAGCCAATCGCAGCCTGGCCAATGAGGTCGCGGCAGACATTCACACAAAGCCCGCAGAGGATACACTCCTCTCCCGGTGTCTTTTCCAGATCGGTGTCTAAAACTCCGAACCTCGCGGCGAATTCGCGGACGACAGGCGAACTGAAACAACGCGCCAGCAACAGTTCGATGACCGTGCGACGATCCTTCTGGATTCTGGGGGAGTTCGTGGAAACCTCGAGACCATCCTCCTCGATGGGGAAATTGCAGGCGGTGACCACTCGCACGCGCTTTCCCCGCTTCAGGTCGACGATGCATACCCGGCACACACCATAAGGCTCGAGCGCCGGATGATGACAGAGCGTGGGAATCTTAATTCCCACTTTGCGCCCGGCCTCGAGGATGCTGGTTCCCTCCGGCACGGACACTGGCCGGCCGTCGATTTGCACCGTACAGATTTTGCCCGTTTCTGCCATCAGACTCCCACTCATCCTGCCCCCACCCCTTGCTCCCCTCCCCAGATGGGGAGGGGAATCAGGGGTGGGGGTGACCCTACATCACTCCCACCGATCTTCTTACCACCGCGTCAAATTTGCAGATCTCGAAACAAATCCCGCATTTAATGCACTGCTGTTTGTCGAGCCAGTGCGGTTTCTTCAATTCCCCGCTGATCCCACTTCGCGGGCAGAGCTTGACGCAGGCCATGCAACCCGTGCATTTCTCCGGGAGGATCTCATATTCGATCAGCGCCTTGCAGACTCCCGCCGGGCATCGCTTATGCCAGATGTGAGCGACGTATTCTTTCTCGAAATATTTGATCGTGGTGAGCAGGGGATTAGCTGCGCTTCCGCCCAACGCACAGAGGGAACTGTCCTGCACCGCATTGCCCAGATCGACCAGTCGATCGAGGTCGCTCTCCCTGCCGTGACCCTCACAAACGCGGTTGAGGATAGTGACGATTTGCTTGATGCCTTCCCGGCAAGGAGTGCACTTGCCGCAGCTTTCGTCCTGGAGGAAATTGAGGAAATACCGGGCCACATCCACCATGCAGGTGTCTTC
>JBELAJ010000630.1:0-4701 GCA_049508935.1 Terriglobia bacterium
ATGCGGTCGGTCAGCGTGTCATTGTGATATGTGGAATGCTCGCGCAGTTTCAGCCAACCACCGTCAGGCTTGAGCGTATCCCCCGCGCCATTTTTTTCGGTAGTGGCAAAGTCCTGCCATGAGTTGTAGCGGACGACAGTAAGGTAAGTCCATGGGCCGCCTTCCAGATGTTGCATCAGTACCGTTCCAGAGGAGGTGTCGCCGGTGGGGTTTTGATTGAGTGACTTTTCCAGTTGATCGCGGTGTCCGGGAGCGGCGCGATAGACGGAGACCAGATAGACCGATCCTGCAGTTTTCGCGGCCGAGGCCTCTTCAATGCCCAGGGCTTTGCTGAACTCGGGCCAGGAAGGGCCGCTGACAAAAGTATCGTTGTGCCAGGCGTACAACTCACCCACGGCGGCAGGCGTCGGGGTACCTTTGGCTTCCACGACGGCCTTGGTTCCGATATGCTCGATGGCCACATAGTCCCAATCTTCCCCTTGCTGGTGGCGCAGGACGATGTGATGTGCGGACATGGGTACATTGGGGTCGGCAGTCTTCAGATAGTTGCCCTGCTCGACGGCCTTACCGAGAGCGGCCTTGGCAAAGTGCACATGGTAAACATCGGTGCGCGCAGCAGGCGCGTTCTGCGCCGCAGAAATAGAAACGAACAAGAGCAAAGCAAGCAACAGGGTGCAGGTGCTTTTCAAGGTTTCCTCCAGGTTTTCGATTCGGGATCGATTGGCCGAGTGCTGGGCCAGCGAGACGAGCGGATTATAAGCGTCGTTGGTGGTTTTGTACAAGGCGATACGGGGCAAATCCGGCGCGGAGGAGACAATCTGGCGAAGGTCCACAGTCAAAGCCGACACTCTCTGCTCCTTGACTGAGCGGGGACACTGGGAGGAGGGTCTCTGTCCGAATCATAACTGACGTTAACGGGCTTTCACTCTTTGACCCCGGCCAGTCCAAGGAAGGGGGTTTTGCGAAATCAGTTGAAGAACGGAGTTGACGACGCTACTCATTCGTGGGCTTGTGTCGCACAATCCAGGGTATATCTGCGAGCGGATGTGGCCAACCAGATGTTAGTGGTCAGGGGTTGCGTGGGGGAGAACCTCCGGTTATTGGGCGTTGAGGTAGTTGACCAGGTCCTCAATGTCCTGCTGGCTGAGGCCAATGCTGAACCGGTTGTTATAGAAGACGACGACGTCGCGCATCGTCATAGCCTGCCCCCCGTGGAAGAAGGGGGCGCGAGCGCCAATGCCGCGGAGCGTAGAGACCTTGAACTTGCCGAGGTCGCTGCACTTGCCGGTGATCCAGCCGACGCCGGGGTCGGAAGTTTGGTATAGGTCGAAGGTGCCGACAGCACCATTGTAGAGGAAGCTCCACCTGGGGGTAATAGTGATCGGATTGCTGAAATAGATGATTGAACCCACCGGGCATAGGAAGGTGAAGACCGGACGGTCAGGAGTTAATGGAAGTGAGGTGGAGCCGTTGGCAGAAGCCTGAGCGGCGCTGACATAACTGTTGTCGGCAACGCCGATGTGTTTGGGATCGTTGAAGAGGTCGTTGCCAACATTACCGTTATTGTGGCAGAAGGAGCAGCTTGCAGTCAGGTTCCCCCCCCCAAAAAGATCGTTGAGGCCGGCAACGCCGTTGATCACGAAGGGGCGGCTGTTGAAGATGACCTGTCCGCGATAAATAGAAGCACGCTGGGCGGTAGCAAGGGGAGTGCTGCCGGAAGCGCTTGCGAATTTATTAAACACGTCGGTTTCAAAGAAGTTGACAAAGGGGAACCCGGCGAGAACTTGGGGGAGGATGGAACCAGGGCAAGGCTTGGCGGCGGTTAAGCAGCCGCCCACGGCGAAAGCGCCGAACCCGGTGTCGGGGAGGCTGTTGGAATAGTTGTAGAGATTCTGAGGACCGCCGGTGGCGCCACTGCCGTCTGCGCCGGTCAAGTCACCCGCCAAAAAATCGTAAGATTGCGCGGTGAAGCTGCCTCTTTGGAAAGAGACACCCTCATCAGCCAGAGTCAGACTTGGAGCGGAGGAAGCTTGGGCGTGGACGAGAGTGGCGTCGATGAACTGGCTGGCGAGGCTGGGTTCGCGGGTGTCCCACATAATATTGGGCACGGGACCGCGTCCGCCAGGAGTTAGGTAAGTGACGTTGGTTGCCGGAAGGGGACGACGGTAGAAAGAGAACACGGGGTTCCGCCGATTATTAATGCCATACTCGTAGCTGAGCTCACAGCCCGTGGGGTCGTAGGAGGCGGTGACGGAAACCCATTCCGGGTTCACCGGGGGCGGAAGAAAAATGCGGAAATTGCCGAAATTGAAAAGCTGGCTACGAGCCTGGACAAACTGGCTGCCGAAGGAATTGGCGGCAGCACCTAAGTTCGGACAATCGGAGCCATCGACCGGGGCGAAGATAGGGTCTCTGCCTTGGGTGGCTAAGTAGGTGGCTTGGATCGTCGTGGGAGTGATGGACCAGTTGTCCTGAGGCTGATGACAGGAAAAGCAGGTGCGGCCGTTGGCGCCGAGAGATGTGAAGAAGGGGTTGCCGGCGGTGGTGACGGCGCCAGCGGGAAAGTAGGTGGAGGTTTGACCGGTGGCATCGCGGGTGGTGGTGGTTTGCGGCAAGACGGCAGGAACTTGAACAGAATGCGGGGTGGGAAGGAGAGGTGCCTGAAGAGCGTATTGCCAAGCAGCGCTTAACCATGCGGGCAAGGACGAAGAAGATGAGGACTGAGCGAGCACCAAGGACAGGCCCAGGACGACAACACATACCAAACCAAGAGCTGTTATAACGTGATTCCTACGCATAGATCCCCTCCTGGCGCTGGAGGAGACCGTCAACTTTGAGCGCTTGCGCTACTATCAACCTGTGCTGCGTCTTTTACAAGTACCTACGTGGCTTAAGACTTGAAAATTACTGCTTTTGGATAGTTCCAGTAAGGCACATACGGCAGAGCAGCCTTGCGGGAGGGTATGCGGGATAGGTATCGAGGCGTAATCGATAACTACTTGCGTCCTATATTCGGCAATCTGTGCCCGAAGCACGTCGGAGCGACAATCAGCACAGCCACAGCGACCACCAGCGCCACGATGAGCAAAAGAACCGCTTTATCTTCGATGGTATCTCAAAAGGGTTGTTAGCGACAAATTGTTTGCGACAGTTGTCCTGCAAGAGCAGAATTGACTCCTACAAATCGTGGAAAGAGATTCAGGGTCAGATTACAGCTTAGGCTGACAGACGCCGAAGTCCCTTGGCCACCTCTGTTGCTTCCCAAACAAGCGTCTTGTCGGCGCCCTTCGACTTTTAGAATTGCTGGCCATTGGAAGTGAAAAAAAACGGCCGGGAAAAAACTCCCAGCCGGTTTGAGGAGGTGCTGCAACACAGCTCGGAAGTGCTGCAACATCCCAACAAAGCTATTTCACCCTCTGCCTTACAGCCCTTCAAGCCGAAAGACTAGAAGTCGTAGTCTTCCAACGTGCAGGGGCAGAGTCCGTAGCCGCTGCCAATGGTTAGCCCATAGGAACACAGGGCCCCCAGGTTATTCTGTTCAGTCCACGAGAGGTTCGAATCGGCTAATGCGGTTTCGGTAACGAAGAACGGCCCCTTCTCCACGGCGTTCGCCTTCCACCCCGGACCGGGAGCAGGAAATGTGGTCGAGGTTGCCTGGATGTGCGTCATCCATCCCCGCAGTCCGGTATACGGCATGGGGTTGGTCGGGTCCCAACTCGCAGACGAAACGACCTTGATAACGCCACGTGTCATTTCCCCTCTGCCGGTGAATTCGTTGGCCGTGAGCTCTTTATTCACGGATTCCGAAAGCAGACCGTCTGAGGTGATTTGGCAGGCGCAGCACGATCTCAACTCCTGGCTGTCATCGAACACGTAGATCGCCGCCCACAGGGTTCCGTTTTCCACTCCCTCTGGAGCCATAGTTGCCTCGCTGCCATCGTTGACGATACGCAAGGTTCCATCCGGAGCACCGGAGGTATTTGCATTGGAATAGTAGGTGACGAAATAGACGCTGCCGTCACCAACTGGGGTTCCTGTTGGTAAATATTGAGCGAAAGCATTTCCCCCCAGCATCAGGGTGATTGCCAGTATCGGAAGTAGCAACAATCCTAGCTTTTTCATTGTTTTGGAGCCTCCATTGTTTGTGTGGCGCACGGCGCTAGGGGAGGCAGGGTCAGCTATCGGCGCTTAAGGTAACTCTTGACCTTTGGTGAGTTATTTAAAAGTCCCCGCATGGCTTAGCCAAAACCACTAAATTACGGAAACTACTCCTTATGGATAGTTCCCAACCCGGCACCTACGGCAGAGAACCGCCCAGACCTGGAGTCCAGTCTTCTCGACTTGCCGCCGTCATGTGACTAACCCCGATAGTTGTCGAAACCAGGCGTTCTCGCAAGCTTGCGCCATTTATTCGCCCAAATCTGCCTCACACTGGCGACCTCATCCGACAGCATGGCGTGCAAGATCAAGCCTTGGCTATGAAAAAATGAGCCGTGCTTCTACAGAGATAAGCAGGGGATAAAGGGGCTGGCCGCCCCTTTCCCCTGCACCCCAAATCCCCGCCGAAGCTCCTCCGCTTCGCTGCGGACAATCTCGCTTGACGATTCCGAACACTTTGTTCCACAATCAGCAGGTCCCTCAGCGATCACCCAAAACCGGCCAATGAGTATCACCTGAAAACCGGCCAACGAGAGCAGCGTC
>JBELAJ010000631.1:0-7356 GCA_049508935.1 Terriglobia bacterium
GCTGCCGCACCGGAAGATTGTTGTAGTCACGCGCAAAAAACTGCCCGAGCGTCGCAAACCTCGTTAGCTTGCAGCAACTTGCACGTAAAGCGTCACTCCAACTCAATGGTGAACACCCGCTATAAACAAGAAAGACAAATGCGGGCTGAATTACAGGGGTGCTTTCCAACGCTCCAGGAGCAGCTCGACCGTGGCCGCCGCCGTCCAGTTGTACTCCGGAACGCCGGCGGGCTTACCCGCTTTGGATTCATAGCACTCGTGCAGGTATTCAGAGTTGCTGAGGATCTCCAACAAACGGTCGGACAAGCGCTCGGCCTCCTGCGAGTAGCCCTGTTTTTGCAGGGCTTCGACCATCCAGTACACAAAGTGAGGCCACATGATGCCGCGCCAGTACGCCAGCGGATCGTAGCTCTTGTCGTTGTAGGCCACGCTGGGGAACGGGATCAGCCCATTCATCTCCTCCGGATTCAGCATGTGCGCGCGAACCATCGCCTCCACCTGTCCCCGGGCCAGCGGCGCACCTGCCCAGAGCGTTATGAACATGTTCGGCGTGACTACGCGGGTCCAGGGCTCACCAGCCTTGAGATCCACATCCCAAAACGCCTTGTCAGATGGAAAATACATTCTGGCGACCAGCTTCGCTCCCAACTCGTTCGCCTTCTGCTCCCATGCGTCGGCCTCGACAGGTTTGTCCAGTGTGCGGGCCATCCGTGCCAGACAGTGCATATCCATCAGTAGGAACCCCGCCAAGTCTGGCGATTCGAACTCGCCCATGTTACGGTTGGCCCGAACCTTTCCGCCTTTGTGCCAGCGAGGTGAGTTGTCCGCAATCTGGCCGCCATTGCGCCATTCCGGCAACCCATTGTGATTCTTGTCCTGCGTCTCAAACCAATAACGGTTGAATGCGGCACACGACGGGTAGACGTCCTGCAAGAAAGCTCTATCATGCGTGGTCTCAAAGATTCGCCACACCGCCCAGGAAAGGATCGGTGCTTGCCCGTCGCCGGTGCGATTTTCTTCACTTAGAATGCTAGGCGCCAGCGCCGTGGGCAGCGGATGATCGATCAACACGCGGATGAAATCCTCGGCCTTCTTGGCGTCGAGTTCACGCATGCCTGACGCTGTGAAGCAGGTGTCCCAGAAGCCCATGGCAGGGAGAACGCTTCGAGCCACGTAGGTGGAGGTACGATTCGAAAGCCAGCGGCCGCGCCCCTGGTATTCATCCATGACCAGGGCCATCGCTGCGTGGCGATAAAGTCTCTCGTAGCCCGCGTGGCGACTGGGGAGGGGCGGAAGAGTCGCGAAAATCCTCGCCCAGCGTGCTTTGGCCGCTTCGATGGAGTCCCGGGCACGTTCGCCCTGGTTTTCGGAAAGCACTTTCCCGGCGCGATAGACAGCCGAGTCCGGCTGCTCGAAGGAGAACCCGGCCGCGACGAGTATTTCCGCCGCCCCGTGGGCAGGAACGACCCGTGGGTCATAACTCTCAACGAAACGCAGAGCGCCTGCTGTTCCAGGAGCTAACTCCAGCGTTTTGACGCCTGCCCCCGCCGTCTCGGCGCGCGAAGCATCCTCGACGCGGACCGCTGCGGGGCGGGGAACGGAACGAATGTTCCAGTAGAGATCCACCTGGCGATCGGGCGGACCCAGATAGACCCAGGGATTGTTCCATTCCGAGTTCTCTTCAATCCAGACAGTAAAGGGCGTGTGAGTGCGGGCCAGCATTTCGGCATACGAGTCGTACTCGAGCCTCTTGAAGTTGACGTCAGAGTTAGTTGTCCCGACCAACTCTACGCCCACCACGTGGGGTTGCGCATCGCCATTCAGCACCTGGTAGCGAGTCAAGAGAGTGTCGAGATCAGCGAATACCGTGGTCGCGGTGACTGCTACGCCGGAGGCGAATGTCTGGCGCTCAACGACACCATAGGGAAAGAAATCACGCTCAATCGAGCTGCCCGCAGAAGCGGGATTGCCGTCGATGCTGACCACACGGAGATTGTGAAGCACCGGCACGAAGACGATCGAGTCGTTGCCGTAGAGCGCCGTCACGAATTGCGGGCCCGCTCCGAGGCTTTCTGCACTTCGATTCACCACTTTGGCGCCCCAGCCATGGGTAAGGAATTGCAATTCGCTGGCGTCCACCGAAGAGTGCGAGTTCTCAGGGCCGTAGAGCCGGTCGGTCCAGAACACCCCAAAGTGCGAAGCGAGGTCCTTGAAACAGGTCGGACCTGAGCGGTAGTGGATGACGTTTTTCATGGACTCCAGCAGGGTCGAATCGAGGTTAGCCTGAGCGAAAGACGCCGGCCCGACGGCAAGAGCTAGAACCAGCAGGAAGGGAAACCGTGCCGCCCCGCCAGCTAAACTCAGGTGGGCTCGAAACCTTGTCATGGTGGTCTCCCGAGGTGAACGCGCACTTCTCTTTCCCGGCCTCTTCCGCCTCGCCTACGCGTCGTCCTGAGCCCGCAGGCATCTTCACGAAGCCGCGGGCCGTTTTTCCAGGTGAACTTTGCCGGCCTCGTCGCGGCTCAGAACGAAGTCGACCGACTGGCCGTGCAACTTGACACCCTTGATGGTGACGCTCTTCCACCCTGGGGGCAGGACCGGGGCGTAAACAGGCGTTAAGCCCTGATCGGTGAAGCGCAGGCCGGTGAAGCCGTAGAGGAAATTCTCCAAGAAGCCGGCGGAGATCGAGAGATTATAGATGGCGTTGTTTTTGGCGGTCTCGCTCCGCATATTAAAGGGTGGCTTCAGGAATCCCCCCATGCTGAACTTCATCCATTTATAGGCCGTTGCACCATCCCCAAGTTCCGCCGCTTCGATGCCCAGCATCACTGGCGAAATTAAAGTCGTTGCGGCGAACCTCCTTGCTCATGGCAAGATCGAGAG
Organism: Terriglobia bacterium; assembly: GCA_049508935.1. Taxonomy (GTDB): domain Bacteria; phylum Acidobacteriota; class Terriglobia; order UBA7540; family UBA7540; genus CAVROP01. The sequence goes on from JBELAJ010000631.1 coordinate 2,884, forward strand.
GAGGATAGGCCAGCCAGGAGACCGAGCTTCCCATCCAGGTTTTCTTGTTATGGGGAACTGTCTCGTCAAAGTCCAGGTGGCGCTGCTCTTTCACTAAAAAGGGGATGTACATTTTCTGCGCGACTTCCGACCACTTTGGGTTTGGAGCCTGCCCAAGCACGCCCGCGGCGGCGACGGCAGACCGCAGCGCTTTTTGGGCTACGGCGTTGGTGAACGAGTCGTTAGGGACGTCATTGTAAGCCTCGTCCGGCGACGTCACGTGCAAAATTTCGTACCGGTCTTTTTCGCGATTATAGGTGGCGCGCGTGGCCCAGAAGTCCGCGGTCTCGCGCAGCACGCGGTAGCCGTAATCACGCAACCAGGCCTCATCACCCGTCGTTAAATAATACTCCCAATTGGCGATGGCAATATCGGCGTTGACGTGAATCTCCCGTTCGGCGAATCCTACCGCAATGTAAGGTGTCACATCGATGCCTTTCAGCGGGTCGGACTCCCACGGGTACATGGCCCCCTTCAAGCGCCGCTCTTTGGCACGCGCTTCGGCGGGAGCCATGGTACGGTAGCGGAACATCTCGAGCGACTTGGCCCTTTCCGGCTGAAGCAGGACGAGGACGGGGAAATCCCAGGCGTCGTTGTCCCAGAATTGGTGACCCATGTAACAGGGGCTCAAACCGCAGCCGCTCATTCCCCAGCCCGTATTCACTGTGGAATTCTCGAGCAGGTCGAAAAGGTCAGAGTGAATCGCCCGCTGCACTTCGGGATCGCCTTCTATCTGAATGTCCGTTTTCCAAAGGGCGTGCCATGCCGCCTGGTGCTTTGCGAGCAGCGAGTCGTAACCCTGCTTGCGCGCGCCTTCCGCCCAGTTGAAGGCCGCATCCTTCAAACCTCCCCAATTTTCACCCGAGGCGGCGACATATTTGGTGAAGGTGTAGGTCCGGCCGCGCTCAACCGTTATCGCGATCTCTAAGGAAACCACTTGAGGTGACTGCTCGAGCTTGACAGACGAGGGCGTCACGCCCGGCGGCAAGCCGATGGCAGCGGCCTCGGCAATCTGCGGGCCATCCACGGCGCGGCCGGTAATCCACAGAAGCCGCTCGGCCTCGCTTCCACCAAACGACTGGATCTGGACGTATCCGGGATACCACAGTGCCGCGCGGTCGGGCGCGGTGGGGTCCCTGGGGCGCGCCACTGCACCACTTCCGTTTCGTTGGCCAGGCGCTGTGGGATCGGTAAGCTCGAGGCTCTCGCCTGCATCAGCAATGGCCTTCTCGAGTTGCGCAGCGGTGAGCCGGGCTACGGGAAAACGGTGCGCGGGCGCCGGGTAGGGCCGCAGCGTAAACCGCAACCGCACGGCGCCGGCGAAATCGGGTGTAAAGCTAAGGCTGCTCAACCCGAGATGAGTGGCGTCCTCGCTCGCGAGCGTAGTCACCTCGAGTTGCGTCGAACGACCGCCGCTCGCAAAATTGTATTGCGTGTGGAGCAGGCCATCGTACATGCGCAAGGTCTGACGATAATTGCGGAAAGCGCTCGCGGTTACCGGCGTTGAATTCAACCAGCGGGCGCCGTCGAAGTAATCGATCTCCGCCCAGCTTGGCAGCGCGGCGGGGCGCGATACGTCGCCGGGCGTGTAGTCCATCACGCCCACCATGAAGCTCAACGTCGGGTCAGTGCCACGTAATGATGTGCTTGTGGTGAAGAAGCCATTGGCAAGATACGCCGGAAAATACAAGCTGAAGTCTCTCTCCGTCGCCGAGAGATCGAAAGTCGAGTCACTCCCGGCAGCCACCCCCGAAAGTTGCAAAGCAAAACAGAGTAATACAAGCAAAAGTTTCATAGTGCGCCTCATAGGAGTTTGTTCCCCCGTCGACTAGTTGCAGAGATTCATACTCACCCGGCCAAAACCTAGCATGCGTCTGGAGTTCTGTCAAACGAGAATCCCAATCATTGATGGCGAATCAAGGTTGTTGAGGGCAAGCCTCGGGGCGTGGCAGTTTAGCGTGCGGAGCCGCCGCCGTTTGTCTCTAAGCACGAAATTGAGTACCAGAAGTTGGCGGCTCCCCAGGCCCGCTGGTGCACTCCGAGGCGGTCGTATGGATTTTCATATACCAGGAATAGTATATTATGATTATTTGTATTCAAGAAATCGATAGGTACGGGGCTGGCGCTTTATTATGAGTGGGTTGCAGGGGTAGTAACCTGGCAACAGGATTGCTCGCGTTTAACCGGATAGTCATTGGTCACACAGTATTGGTCGCCTTTCCCAGGGTAGTCAACGATCTCAGAGGGTGTAATTAGCTGTAGGAGGAAGTCTCTCCAGGAGAAAGTCGGATAAACCACCGATTCGGCTGCGGTGCCACCCTTCGTCACATCGCTTGAATCGGCTAATTTAGCCAAAGGAGGAAAGCAGACAATGCCAAATGTTAGCCGTAGTCGTACCGAAACTGGCCTGCGATGGCGCACCTGCTTGGCAGTCCTTTTTGTCGCCATGCTTGCCATTGTCTGGCCGCAACCGGCATTCAGCCAACAAGTATCCGGGACGATTAGTGGCTTCGTTACGGATCAGAGCGGGGCGGCCATTCCTGGCGCAACGGTCACTGCCACGAATGTGCTGACCGGTGTGGAAACCACGCGTAAAACCGAAAACTCGGGCTTGTATCTGTTGTTGAACCTCATTCCGGGAAATTACTCTGTCACCGTCACGGCCACAGGTTTTGAAAAGTTTGTCCGGGAAAACGTGGTGCTCAGTGTGGACTCCACTGTGACGGTCGATGCTCACATGCAGCTTGGGCAAATGACTCAAGAAATGACGGTTACTGGCGCAGCGCCTTTGCTGCAATCGGAAAAGGCCGACGTCAGTGCCACCCTGGGGACCACAACTGTAGAAGAGATACCTACCATCCAGCGCAACGTGTCGGCATTGGTGGTCCTGGCGCCAGGGGTGACACCGAACAGTTACCAGCAGGGGATGGCGGAGGATCCTGCTATAGGCTACCAAGCGACGGCGAACGGCCAACAGTGGGGAACCAACAATTTCCAGATCGACGGAATAACAGATACCCAGTTCGGCCTGAGCGGCTACCAGTACATTGTTCCGGTTGTGGATGGCATTCAAGAGATGAAGGTCACAACGAACAACTACGATGCCGAGTTGGGGCAAGTCGGCGGTCTGGTGGCTCAGTATTCGACGAAGAGCGGAACCAACGAATTTCACGGAAGCACTTGGGAATTCAACCAGAACAATAAAACGTTTGCCGCAAATCCTTACACGGAAAAGGTACCGGGCACCGGACCCAAGGGCCTGGGGACTGGGCCGTCGCCGTACAATCAAAACACGTTTGGCGGCACCCTCGGTGGTCCCATCAAAAAGGATAAGGCGTTTTTCTTTGGTGATTACCAGGGCGGCCGCCTGGCGCAGAAGTTCGCGACCCTGACGACCGTTCCAACCAACGCATTCGATTCCGGAGACCTTACCGCCGCACTTCTTCCCGCGAATGGTGGAGGATCACCGCTCTGCTTCAGCCCTTCGAATCCCAGTTCGAACGGGGTGTGCGGCGGAGCGTATACTTCGCCGCTCGTGGTGCCAACCACCGAAGGGGGTACCATCCAGGCGGAAACCAATATGGTGTTTGATCCTACTACCGGAAATCCCGATGGAACGGGAAGAGCGGCGTTCACGATGGGGGGCGTCCCGAATATGATCCCGGCCGGCAGGATAAACCCAGTTACCGCGAATTTGATTAATCTGCTGAAAACGAATACAAGCAAATTCTTTATTAATCAATCGCTCAACAATCTCAATTTCACCGGCACGGTCCCTGGAGATTACAGAACCGATCAGGAAGATGCGCGGGTTGACCTGAATTTGTCCGAGAATAATCGGATGTTTTTCCGGTATTCCATTCTTGGAGCGCTGCTGACCGATCCACAGCAGTTTGGAGCGGCGGGTGGCCCTTCGGCAATAGGATGGGACGGGGAAATCGGTCATTACCGCAATCAACTTGCGGCCATAAACTTCACCCATACCTTCAGCCCCACCCTGATGGCGGAGTTTCGTGTGGGAGTCGCCCGTTTCGGTCTCGTCGGCTACCAGAGCGACGTCGGGAGCATGACCGACAATCAGGTTGGCATTCTGGGGATCAATACGAGCGATCCGAAATCTCAAGGACTGGCGGGGATTACCGTTAGCGGGCCCGTGGGGGGATTCACGATGGGCGATCCTACAGGCCAAGGGTTGCCGAGGCTAGACCACGACGTCCAATTCGAGTATGCTACGAACTGGAACAAATTGATAGGTAAGAACCAGTTGCGTTGGGGATTGGATGTGATACGCAACCGTATAAACTTCCTTACAGTCAACGAGAGTTCCCGCGGCGACTTCCAATTTAACCAGTTGATCAGCAGCGACGCTGGCATTTCAGGAACTGGTTTAGGGATGGGCACATTCCTTTTGGGTGAACCCTCCTACTGGGACTT
>JBELAJ010000632.1:0-4693 GCA_049508935.1 Terriglobia bacterium
GTTAAGCTAGGGCTACTCCTTGGCTGCAAGGAGGAGCATGGCGGACCGCGACGCGGGCGTCTTAGGGGAGATACCATGCAGCTTCGAAGGGATCCCATCACTCAAAGTTGGGTGAATCTGGAAGATGAGAGTGAGGAGCACGCCGGCCACGAAGACGGTCCTTGCCGGCTTTGTCCGGGGCAAACCAGTGAGTCTGCGCAAACTCTGTATGAGTTCCCAGGGGGGGGATCAGGCTGGCAAGTCCGGGTGACGCCCCACCTCCATCCGATCTATCGCATCGAGGGGGACCCGCAACGCTGCGCCGAAGGCATCTACGACAAGATGCGCAGCCTGGGGGCGCACGAGATTGTGGTGGAGAATCCCGACCACAATGTGCAACTCTCACGCCTGTCAGACGAGAATGTGGCCCAAGTTCTGCGCGCTTATCTTGCCAGGATGAACGATTTGAAGAGGGATCGACGCTTCAGATATGTAACCGTCTTCCGCAATCATGGCGCGATGGCAGGCGGGGAATTTGATCATCCGCACTCCGAAATTACCGCGACGCCCTTCATTCCGCGACGCGTGGGCTACGAACTCCGTTCCTCCTCGCGCTACTTCGCGATGAAGGAACGGTGCCTGATTTGCGATATTGCGGAGCAGGAAATCTTGCAAAGGACGCGGATTGTTGAGCAGCTCGATCGTTTCGTTGCGTTTTGCCCCTTTGCCGCCCGCGTGCCTTATGAAACCTGGCTGCTCTCCCTGAAGCATCACTGCGCATTCGAGGAGGATCTTACCGCCTGGGACGACCAGCTTCAGTTCGCGCGTTTGCTGAAATCAGTTCTGATGCGGCTGGAAGCCGTCAGCCCCGCCTACCACTTAGTCGTGCACAGCTCGCCGAATGTTAACGCCAAGTTCCAGAAGGGCGACGTATGGCGGACGTTGGCAGATGACTATCATTGGCACGTGGAAATCCTTCCGGTTATACCCTCCAAAGCTAAGTCTTACGCCATTAAAGAGGTCTATTACAATTCCTTGCTTCCGGAAGCGGCGGCGGAGACTTTGAGGAACGTTTAGGGCTGCAAAAAACTGCGACGACCTGTTACCTTTGGCCGGAAAGCGCATTTAAGTTGTTGGTCTAGCGAGGTGGAGCAAGGACAGGGAATCCCCGCTCCTCCAAAGTGAAAGGGCAATTCGTGAGAGGTGACTAATGGTTGAAGGAAAGCTACGCTTAACAATGCCGGAGGGCGAAGGAATGCAGTTTGTCGCAGTGTCAGGCTCAGGTCACGCCATCGTCGTGGATGACGCAAAAGGCCACACAGGGGCCAAACCAATCGAGTTGGCCCTGCTGGCGCTCGGGGCCTGCACGGGCTTTGACGTGATTGGCATTCTTCGCAAAAAGCGTCAGACGGTTACCGGTTACGAGATCGAGCTGCATTCGGAACAGAACCCGGAGCCGCCTTCTTACTTCACTCGGGTTGAAATCAAGCACCGGCTTCGTGGCCAAATCGCTCCTGAAGCCGTTCAAAGGGCTATTTATCTCTCCGAGACGAAGTACTGCGCCGTCGGAGCGATGATTTCAAAGACGGCAAAGATCGAAGCCACTTTTGAGATCCTTCCGCCTGCTCCGGCATGATAACACCCGTGTTGCGCGAGAAAATAAGGTTTACTTTTCGGATTTCCGTCAAGTCGGTGTAGCGCCGACCATTAGGTCGGCAAGTGCTGACCTAAAGGTCAGCGCTACAGGTAAAGGCAATTTCCGCACGCAAGAACAGGCGTAAAGGCCTGAAAAGCATCTCCAAATGGGTTAAAATGAATGTGCACACCGGCAACCTCACTGCCTGAGGCGAAGTCGGCGGGCTGGAGAATCGGGGCTCGACTGCAACGTAAAAAGGAGTAAGGCGGAATGGAAAAGGAAACTCTCTCCTTGCTGGACAACCGGACGGGAAAGTCCTGTGAAGTGCCACTTTTCAAAGGCGCCCTGCGGGCCATGGACCTGCGACAGTTCAAGACTCCTACCGATGACTTTGGAATGATGACTTACGATCCCGCATTCATGAATACTGCGTCCTGTCAAAGCGCCGTGACCTTCATCGACGGCGACAAGGGCATTCTCCGTTATCGCGGTTATCCGATCGAACAGCTTGCCGAGAACTGCACCTTCCTGGAAGTCTCTTACCTGATCCTGTTCGGCGAACTCCCTACGACCACGCAATTAACCGAGTGGACGAACAAGATCACTCATCACACCATGCTGATCGAGACTACCAAGAAATTTCTCGAGGGTTTCCGTTATGACGCCCACCCCATGGGTATGTTCATCAGTTCCGTCGCGGCGCTTTCTACAATCTATCCGGAGGCCCGCAACGTGCGCGATCCCGAGGTTCGGGCCTTGCAGATTCAGCGGCTCATCGGGAAGGTGCCCACCATTGCCGCTTACACCTACCGGCACAGCCTCGGCTATCCCTACATCTATCCGGACAATGACCTCAGCTATACCGAGAACTTCATGAACATGCTGTGGAAAATGGTCGAGCCAAAGTACCACGCCAATCCCGTCTTGTCGAAGGCTCTGGATGTTCTGTTTATTCTGCATGCTGATCACGAACAGAATTGCAGCACTAACGTCATGCGCGCAGTCGGCAGCGCCGAAGCGGATCCGTATGTTTGCACGGCTGCCGCCGCGGCCGCCCTTTCCGGACCCCTGCACGGCGGGGCCAATGAAGAAGTGCTGAGGATGCTGGATGAGATTGGGTCCAAGGATAATGTCCCCGCTTACATTGAGCGCGTCAAGTCCGGGCGTATAAAGCTGATGGGATTCGGCCACCGTATTTACAAGAACTACGATCCGCGCGCCAAGATTATCAAGTGGGCCGCCGACCGCGTCTTCGAAGTTACGGGCAGGAATCCGAAACTCGAAATCGCGCTCGAACTCGAGCGCATCGCCTTGCAGGACGACTACTTTGTAAAACGCAAGCTCTATCCCAATGTGGACTTCTACTCCGGCATCATCTACCAGGCGTTGGGCTTCCAACCGGACATGTTCACAATTCTTTTTGCCATCCCGCGCACGGTCGGTTGGCTCGCCCAGTGGGAAGAGATGCTCCGGGACCCCGAGCAGAAGATTGCGCGCCCGCGCCAGATTTATACGGGTTATGAGTGCCGGGATTGGGTACCCATCGAAAAACGTACCACGCCATCCACTGCGGCCGCGTGAGCGCAGTCTGGAAACGTAGCACGGGCGTCTCGCCCGCTGTCGCGGGGGCGTCCCACTCCCGCTAACGGGGTAGGTTGATAAAAGAGCCAGAGTATGCAAAGCCTCTTAATTTACGTTCTCTTTCTGGTGGTCTGGTTCGTGGTCCTGCCACGCATTCCTGGAATCCGGCGTTTCACCTGAGCGAGCCGTTGGGGCTCCCCGGCGGGGAAATCCAATCAAAAAAGTTGCGAAATCAAGCTGAAGGAGTGAGCACGTTTTGCCATGCCTATCTTTGAATATGCCTGTCCCCAATGCGGACATGTCTTCGAGAAACTCGTTTTGACACGCCATCAGGAGCCGCCTGAGTGCCCGCAATGCGGATGGAAGAAAGTCGACCAGAAGTTTTCGACCTTTGCCACCACCGGCCCTGCAAACAGATTGGCTGCCGGCACCTGCGCGCCTTCCGGCGGGGGCTGACGGCTATGAGCCGGAAGCAGGCTGCTTTCCACAGTCGCAGCAGAGGATTCTGAATCCAGATATCTAGCCTAACATGTGAGGGAATCCCCCATTTACAGGGCGGGGGTAATGTCGGTCTGTTTGAAATCCTCGCCCTTAAAGAGGAGGGGCTCGCCTGTGAGCTTGGCGAGTGCATAGGAAAAGCAGTCGCCAAAATTCAAGCCGGCTGGGTGGCGGCCTTTTCCGAAGTCGAGGAAGGCTTGGCGCGCCAAGTACGCCTGATCGACAGTGACGGGTTCGATGATGATGCCGGCTCTGCGAAAGAACGCATCGCATTGGCGGCCGGCGTCTGCCCCTATCTGGCACTCAATAACGATGGAGAGTTCAAGGAAGTTTGCGGCGCTGATCAGGCAGCGATCCGCGCCGTGGATAAGCTGGGTGTAGCTGGCAGCCTCAGGTTCCCCAAAGAATATGGCGGCGAGCGCGGAGGTGTCTAGGATCATTTGGGGAGGCCTCGCTCGTCATATAGCAACTCGGCATGATCGAGGTACGGTCGTTTGACCTGGGCTGTGGCGCGCTTGGCGATCGCCAGCAGTTCTGCGACCGAGGCCCTACTATCACGCTTTTGGAGGCGTTCGTAGCGTTCCCGTAAAGCTTCCTTTACGGCGCGGGTCAACGTCTCACCGGTCGCCTTGGCGATGGCTCGGGCCAGTCGGTGGGCTTCAGGGTCCTTGACATTAAGGGTCATGACGTCTCTGCCTTTCTGTAAGTTCATGTGCCTTTCTGTATTCTGACGCAAGCTGCGCTTTCAGTCAAGTCGCTACACCGGCTATTATGCCGGTTGCCCCCTGGGAACCGTGGGCAAGTGTTGTGGAGCTGCGTCCTCGTCGCACCTTGGTGGCTCAGAATCGCTGCCACAACCGGAGACCCGCGCCGCCATGTTTGTCAAGGCAAAGTAGAAATGTCCTAATCCCAGCAAAGTAGAAATGTCCTGTTCTTAGCAAAGTAGAAAGTTCCGTTTTTCGTTCTTTGGCGGCTAACCGGAGGAGCCCGTAGGGCGAC
>JBELAJ010000633.1:0-4691 GCA_049508935.1 Terriglobia bacterium
TGTGTGCTTCGCCATGATTTCATTGAGGCTGGCGCGAATGCGCAGGATTTCACGGGCGTGGATATCGATGTCTGTCGCCTGTCCCGAGAGACCGCCCATGGTGGGTTGGTGAATAAGCAAGCGGGAGTTGGGGAGGGCAAAACGCTTCCCGGGAGTCCCCGAGGCGAGCAACAGAGCTGCTACGCTGGCGGCTTGGCCAATACAAATAGTGGCCACATCGGGACGGATGAACTGGATCGTGTCATAGATCGCCATCCCCGCGGTGACCACCCCACCCGGCGAGTTGATATACAGCGAAACGTCTCTCTCCGGGTCCTCGGCTTCCAGGAAGAGCAGTTGGGCAGTGACCAGATTGGCAACATTGTCATCGATCGCCGTGCCGATGAAAATGATATTGTCCTTGAGCAAGCGGGAATAAATATCGTACGCACGTTCCCCGCGGTTAGTCTGTTCGACAACCATTGGAATCAGAGTCATGTTGGGCTGGCTGGTCATCGCCTTTTTTCGTTCGGGGAAACTCCCTACTGTTTCCTAAACCTTGTCGCTTTTGCTAGTGATTTTGGCGTTGCGGTAGACGAAATCAATAGCCTTCTGGTTGCGGCGAGTAGACTTCAGAGTATCCAACTCGCCGTCGCGTGTCAAGCGGGTCTTGAGAGTGGCGGGAGGTTCGTGCGCCTCTTGTGCCATCCTCCGGATCGCTTCATCAACCTCTTCTTCCGATACCTCGAGCCCTTCCGCCTCGGCAATCTTACTCAGCAACAGCGAAGCCCGCACTTCCTTCTCTGCGTCCGGTCGGGAGTCCTCGCGCAGCTTGTGCCAGTCTACCTCAGCCTGGCGAGGATCAACGCCTTGGGCCAGAAGCTGCCTCAGCATGCGTTCGAATTTGCGCTCGAGCTGGACCTCTACCATTATTTCCGGCACTGCGAATTCGTGTAAACGAAGAAGTTGATCCACCAGCGCTTGTTTGGCCGCCATCTCAGCCTTATGCTTCGCCCGCTCCGCGAGGTCGCTGGCCAACTTGGCCCGAAGTTCCCCCAGGGTGGAGAACTCGCTTACGGACTTCGCCAGTTCGTCGTCCGCAGCGGGAACCACCTTATGTTTGATGCTTTGAACCTCAACGTGGTAACGGTAGGTTTTCCCGGCCAGCGATTTTTGGCGGTAATCCTCCGGGTAGGTTACGTCGAATTCCCTTGTTTCGCCTGGCCGGGCTCCCCGCAAGTGCTCAGTGAATTCGGGGGGGATGCGCTGCGCTCCCAATTCAATCGAGTCCTCGGGAACCTCCAAAGGTGGGCTAGCAGGAGCTTTGATATCGAACGCCTTATGACTGACCGTCAAGAAGTCTCCGTCCGCCGCCGGACGGTCTGAAACGACCTCGAAAGTCGCCGCCCGTTCACGAACTCCTTCGACCGCATGATCGATTTCGGCCTCGCTGACCTGGTGCGTTTCTTCCTCAACGTCCAGCCCCTTATACTGCTGGAGTTCGAAATCGGGCATTATCTCGAACGTGGCTTTGCACGCCAGAGGCTTATCGTCCTCGAAGCGGAGATCCTCGAAGCGGGGACGCCCCACTACCGACCATTTCTGCTCTTTCACCGCGTCCTCGAAGTACTTGGGGACCAGCGCCTGCACCACATCGCTGCGAATCTCCTCTCGAAAGCGGCCTCGGACTACTGCGGCAGGGGCGTGGCCTGGGCGAAAACCCGGGACTCGCGCTTTGCGCGCATACTGTGCGGTGACCGAATCGGCCTCGCGCCGTACCACATCGGCGGGAATCTCGATCATTAGCTCTTTCTTGCAATTCGCTGCTTCCACAAGCCCTCAATGGTTGTTGATTTGATTATTAATAGGATGGCGAGTTTGAAGCTTCACTCGAACCCACATTAGCGACTCGGCAAAAGGGAAGCCACACTGGAAGGCTCTAGAGCCCCTCGCGACCCTAGCAGATTTTAGTATAGCACACGGGTTAAGCGTGTCAACACCTGCTTGTGGCCTAGCCGTATCCTGCTTTACTTCGCCGCGCCGGTCTTTAGGTCCGCATTTGCCGACCTGTAGACCGGCCTTGCACCTACATCGGGGCACCACCGGATGCTTGCTCTTCGCCTACGCGAGCATCATCCGCATGGGCTGCAACTGCCGGGTGAAGGGGTTCAGAACCAGACGGAGTTCCTCGAGGGTGACTGTTCCCAGAAGCGCCTCGTCGTTCTTCTCTCCGAGGAGCACAGGCGTAGACCGTTCTCCCTGGGGAATCGCAATGCGGCACTCGGATACCTTACGAGCTACCGTTGTGCCATCCGCCAAGCTTGCCTTGATCGAGTCTACCGGCTTCAGGCCGATTGCGCGCCAGACTTTTCGGGGCAGCAGAGTGTATGTCACTCCGCTGTCTACCAGGAATTTTAGCGTGGCTTGTTTTCCAGTCAGACCCGTTACCGTCCCTTCAACGAAGACAAGGCCCATTTTTCAATTACCTCTCTTCCCATCTCCTGGTTCGACGACTCGAATCGCGTAGGAGTTCATGGGTTGATTCTAGCGTATATTCGCACCCATTGGCCGCGCCTTTCGAAGCTTGCCAGCAGGCGCAAATGATATCTGGCTGCAAGTTCATCGTCCGGAATTTGGGGTTGATACTCAAAATAACTCTGTTGAAGCCCTTGGAGCCAAGGTAGGCGCTTCAACCAGTTGTTCGGCGGCTCCCAGTGGCGAGAGTAGAGGTATGCACAATCGAACGACCCGGGGGAAACGCCGTCGAAATCCTGGCGAGTGAAATCCTGTACAGGAACCACCGTGAGCGGTTTGCTCACATAGCCCAAAGCAGGGTGTACCAGCTCGTCAGTAGCGGGCCAAGCCGTCAGGATCCGCCCTCTGCCCGCTTGATCCTCGAGAAGCCGCGCGGCTTCCTGATGCAGATGAATGAAGTCTGCATAGGCCAGATTATCCTCAAAGGGAAATGGGTAAGGAGGGTTCAGAAACCACGCCCAGACAAAGCAGCCGGCAGCGATAACCATGATTGACCGGGCCACCCGCCCCGGCAGGCGCCAAGTCAGCAACACAGCGGCCAACACCAGCGGGGGGAAGATGGGCAGCAGATAGCGAGGCAAGACAGCGCCCCCGACCGCGCTGAGCATCAGCAAATACACTGCAATCAGCGAGCCACCAAGGAAAAAGAAGGAATCGATTCCCGCCCCCCTGACCATCACGCCCTGTCTGTCATTCCCGCGAAAGCGGGAATCCGTCGGAAATGGATCCCCGCTTTCGCGGGGATGACGAGGTTGGTTTTCATCACCTCGAGCGGGCCGACGGCCCATGGAAACTCCCCCGATGGCGCCGGCTGTCAGAACCCAATTGAAGCCACCAAGGAACGTTTCGTAGAGGCGGCGCAGCAAAGTCAGTAGCACCCGAATCGGATTAAGCGCGGCATACAGGTTATAGCGAAGGTATTCGGGGTTGCCGGTCCAGGACCCCGTGACGTGGTAGTAGAAGGCCGCCCACGCCATCAACGCGGCAAGGGGAGCGAGAGAGGCAATGCACCAGGCGCGGAGCGATGGACCGTTCGATCGCCTGCGCTGCCACCATATGAAAATCCAGGCCGCAGGGAGCAGAATCACAGCGGTCTCTTTGCTCAGAACGGCCGCTGTGGAAGCTAACGCAAACCTCGCAGGGTGATCGTCAACCAGGGCTGAGAGGGCCAGCAGAGTGAACAATCCCGCCGCAAGATCGAGATGAACTAACGTGCTCTGCGCGAAGAAAAGGGGCGAAAGCGCCAGAAGCAGGACGCTCCAGGAAGCGATCTCCCGGTTGGCCACACGCCGCCCAAGCGCGTAAACGCTGGCCAGGGTGCCTGCAGCGAGCGCCAGCATCGCTGTGCGCGTAACGAGCGGCGAAAACCGAAACGCCCGCCAGGCAAAAGCCAAGTAGACGATCACCAGAGGAGTGTGTCCGGTGAGAAGGGTGCTCTGAGGCACGAGCCGCCAGGAGCGGAAGAAGTCCAACGCCGCTGGGATGTAATACCCGGCCTCATCCCAATAATAGGGCAAGCAGAGCAATGGGTAATGAAGAAGCAAAAGGCCGGCGAAAGCGGCTAACCAAACAAGGACCGGAAGAACGCGGGAACTCGCATCGCGGCCGATGGCTTCCTCAGCACGCCGACGATCAGGAGTTTGCGCGTGGATTTTCATTACGGAGGAAACGGCGCGGAACCCGGCAGCATACCAAATTCCAGATTTCAAATTTCAAATCCCGGCGAATGAAGGAACGACGGGAATCCGAAATAAACCTCAAACATCAGGTTTCTTCTACCTCGCGCTTTCTGCCTTCTGCCTTGTGCTTTCGGCCTTCAGCCTTCAGCCTTCTGCTTTCTGCCTTCTGCTTTTTGCCTTCTAGTTTCCAGTTTCAACTTCGACTTCCCGGCCAGGCTGGCTCTCATTGTTCGACAGATCAACAGCGGTCACTTGATAAAAGTACGTGTGGCCCGGCTGAACAGTGGTGTCGCGGAAGATGGGAGTTGGCAGCAACGCTTTATTCAGTCTCTTAGGTTGTTCGTGGTTCTCACGCCGGTACACATAATAGCCGGCCAGGTCCTTCTCCGTGTTGGCATCCCAAACCAATTCCACCGCACCGTTCGTGTACAAACCCGTTAACCCCGTGGGGGGCGCGGGCGGAAAGACATCGCGCGGGATCACTTCGTAGGGCTGCGA
>JBELAJ010000634.1:0-4689 GCA_049508935.1 Terriglobia bacterium
GAGCGAAAAGCACCCACACAATGCGATCAGTATTTTACAGACATTTTGAGCAGGCCAATCAGGCAGGTGACTCGTTGAATTGACAGTCCAATTCGAGCGTGTTCGTCGATCAGGCCGGTGACAAATCGAGAGCACTACACCCCCTGGCTCGGGAGGCCAAGGGTAACCCAAAATGCCACGGTCCCCTGCTCCACCTGGCTACTCATGCTGCCTCGCGCTCATAAGTACTTGAGCTGCCCACCTAATCGCTTCTGGCATCGAACGGTCCCATGCCGGGGAGATTGCAGTGGCGTGGGTCGAGGAGAGAGCAGCTTGTTGCCTTTGCCCTGATGATTTCTTTCGGCGTGGTAGTGCTCCCGGAATTGGGTTAGCGCTCTCTTCAAGGAAGCTTCCCTGACCAGAATCAGCTTGGATAGGCACTCCTCTTTGACCGAGCGCACCCAGCGTTCCGCAAAAGCATTCAAGTTCGGGCTATGCGGCAGGAGTGGGATAGGATCGGCGCTGGGATCCGTCGAACTTGCGGGCGATCAGCCGACGATACCAGGCCAGAATCGTGTCGGGCTGGGCGACACCGGCCACCCGCTCAAGCCCCCTCCGGCCGAGTCTCTTGCCGATTTCAGCTAGGATGGATCTCTCCGGTTCGGACAGCCGCAGACAGGCGGGAAGGTGTGATCGCAAGATCCGGTTCTCGGCCGCCAGGTATTCGTTTTGCAGCAGCAACTGCTGGTTTACCAGACCCGTTACATAGGCCAACAGCCGCGCCCATTTTTTCGTTTGCATGGTGACCGTACATCATACGTGATCTGGCGCTAAATCCTCCGGTTGAATATTTTGACCATACGGGTATCCGTTCTTGGGGAGTTCGAAGTAGTCGAGCAGCGCAGAGGGACTTGCAAAACGGACGAATCGGCTCCTTTGCAGAACGGCAAGGGTTGCAACCCAAATGTGGATGAGGCGGTCCTGGCCAAAGGGTAGCCCAAACCGAGGGTGCCCGACGATATCGAGGGCGTAATTCCCGTTGCGCCGAGCATGAGTGATGTGATCCACGGGCGGTCGGCGGAGAGGAATGCCGCAAAGTACGAAAGGGCGGGCGTGATAAGCGATGTCCTGCTTGTGATGCTCACGCTGCTCGCGGACCATCTGGATGGCTTCGAGTTTCTTGAGAGTCTGCTTCGTGACTCCAATCTCTGGGAGGATGGAATTCAGCGGCAAAAAATTGTTGCCGTTCAGAGGATCGTACCCGACTTGGCCAGGTGGGAGCCGAGTGCATTCCGAACGCTCCCCTGTGCGAGAGGGCTGGGACCCAGAAGAGCAGAGCTGGAGCGGAGGTGACGTCATTCTTCACCGCCTTTCTCGCCCTCTTTGTCCGGTAAGCGATTGGGAGGTGAGTCTGGGTTGTGCGGGGGTTGCGGAAATTGCCTTGTGGTGCCGGAATTTGTCGAGCCAACTAATTGATTTTCTTTGCTATCACTGCCCTCAGAAGGGCACATGATCCGGAGGTCCAAAGCTGGATATTTCCTTCCTGTACGGATTATTCCAACGGGTTACAGATCACGACGACAAACCTGGGCGAAGCCGGCGGTTGCCGCAAAGGGGCAAAAAAAGGGCAAAGTGGTTTTTGAGGGGTAATTCGACCTCTTGAAGAAAACCGCTATGTGGTGAAGCAAGAATGGGTTAGCTGGTGGACCTGGGGAGGTTCGAACTCCCGACCCCATGGTTGCAAACCATGTGCTCTCCCAACTGAGCTACAGGCCCATCGTCTCACTCTAGTGATAGTGCCCGCGAAACGATAATCCGTCAAGCAAAACGAGAGTCGCCTTCAGCTTGGCCATGAGGGCCGTGCTCTCAAAGGCAAGCCTTGAAAGAGCGAAATGGCATCGAGGAATGCTGCCGGACGCCTGGCCCAGTTTGAAGCGTAGTTTTATTGTGCCCTTTCAAAGTTTCTAAACTCCGTAGCGTGAACTTCTAACTCGACCAGTTGGTCCACAGGCGTTAGAGAAGCACTTTTCGAAATTCCCAGTTTCGAATTAAAGATGTGGGACGCGCTCACTGATGAGGCGCTATACTCTGGCCTTTAGATGCTTTTCAAAATCAGGAGAGGGAGAGGAACTTCCAATGACGCTTAAGTGCGCACGTGTGTCAATTTCGATCTTAGCAACGGGCTTGCTTCTCATAGTCCAGAGCATGCCGGCCCAGTCGCCCGAAGCCGGCAGTCCGGCAACAGTGGAGGTTGGAAACACCCAGTGGTTTCCCAATTTCTGGCGGCCTTACGGCTCGCCGTATATTCCGGCGCCCAAGATGAGCAACTCGGAGCGGTTGCATTCACTCATCAGCGAGAATAAGCTGCGCCTTTCGATCGAGGACGTTCTTGCCCTGGCGCTCGAGAACAACCTCGACATCTCCATAGCTCGCTACAACCTGGGATTCGCGCAGGCTGACCTCTTGCGGTCGAGGAGCGGGGGCGCAACCCGTGGTGTGCCGGGCGCGTTCCAATCCTCGGCGCTGTTCTCGGGGGCCATCGGAAGCGGAGTCAGTGCGATCAGCAGCGGTAGCACGACGAGCGCCAGCGGGGTCACGGCCACGGGCGGGGCTACGAACGTGGGAGTCATCGGCTGCTGCGATCCGGTGGCCGGGGCCCAGTTCGGCTGGGACCGCAGAACCTCTCCTCTCAACTACGTGCTAGTGAGCGGCATTCCCGTGGTTACGACACAGACTACGAATGGCGTGGCGTACTTCGGGCAAGGCTTTCTGACAGGGACCAGCTATGCCGTCGCGATCCAGGGCTATCGGCAATCCACCACATCGCTTAATACGCTCTTCAACCCCGTCGTGCCTACGGGGCTCACGGTGGGATTTGACCAGCAGTTGCTGAACGGATTCGGTTATCGAGCGAACGCCAAGTTCATTCGCATTGCGCAAAACGACCTGAGGATATCAAGCAGCATATTCCGCCAGCAGGTTATCACCACGGTCGCCCAGGTGTTGAATCTTTACTGGGATTACCTGTCTTTCAAGGAGAACGTCGCGGTGGCGGAACAAGCGCTGGCTTATTCGCAGAGATTGCTTTCTGACAACAAGCGTCAGGTGGCTGTGGGTACTTTGGCGCCCATCGAGGTGGTGAGAGCGGAATCCGAGGTAGCGACCGACGAGCAGAATTTGATCGTGGCGCAGACCAGCTTGCAACAACAAGCCGAATTGATCAAAACGGCCCTGGCGAGAAGTGTTGATGCCGAACTTCGCGGCGCCCAGGTGGATACAGTGGACAAGCTTCCGGAGCCCAGTCCAGACGATATTCCTCCCCTAGATAAAGCATTGGACCAGGCAGTGCGCAACCGCCCGGAGGTTGAACAGGCAGACCTCAACGCGCGCTACGCGGATATCGTGGTCAAAGCCAATCGCAACGCCTTGCTCCCCGTGCTGGATATCTTCGCCAGTTACAATCCCAGTGGACTTTCAGGACTCAGCTACGCATGTCCGGCGGGATACACGGAGAGCGGCAGCCAATGCCTGGCCAACAGCGGAGGAGGGATTGCAAGGCCGCTGGTTGCTTCTTACCAGGGGATCTCTCAATCGCTTTCTCAATTGTTGCACGGTAATTATCCGGACTATTCTTTCGGCTTCACTTTGCAATTCCCCATTCGCAATCGCGCCGCGCAAGCGGACGTTGCGCGTGCCCTTCTTGAGCAGCGGCAATTGAGGGAGACGGTGCTGAAGCAGAAGAACCAGGTCGAGCAGGATGTGCGCAGTGTTGAAATTGGGGTAATTCAGGCCAAGGCGCAAATTGGGGCGGCGGTGAAGGCTGTGGTGCTGGCCCAGAAGACCCTTGACGCCGAACAAAGAAAATTCAAGCTGGGGGAATCCACCGTTTTTCTCGTGATTCAGGCGCAACGCGACCTGGCCACCGCGGAGGGCAACGAAGTGAAGGCGCGCTCGACTTACGCCAAGGCCCTGACCCAGTTTCGCCAGGCTACCGGAACCATCCTGGCTGACTATCACATCGAGTTGAACGACGCGCTGCAGGGGAAGGTGACACGCGCGCCCAATATCCCCGGCACTGCCGAGGAGCCTGCCCAGCCGGCATCGCCGTCCAAACCGCAGAGCTAGAGGCGTTGGTGATTTGCGACTTGTGATTGAATCGGGCCTGAGCATTGGAGATGGTGATTGAAATCGAGCTCAGCGAGGTTCTCACCGAGACTCCCAGCGATTAGGACTTAGATCTCAGCAGCCAAGTCCGCCCTCCCAAGTTTGACTTTGCTTTTATCGCTGAACTAACATGGGCTTAACCGCGGGAGCGCCGCCGGCAGAGGGCAGAATAAAATGAGTGATGGCCAAAAAACAGTCACAGAACGCGGGACAGGAACCGGGGAACGCCAGCCCACGGCTGCCGAAACCCGCTGGGAGGAAAAAGTCCTAGCGCCCGCCCTCGAACGCTCGCCCGAGCGCAAGGAAGTCTTTCGAACGCTTTCGGGCGTGCCTGTGGAAAGGCTGTGCACGCCCTCGGACCTTGCGGATTTTGATTACGCACGAGATCTCGGTGACCCGGGTGAATATCCCTTCACGCGGGGCATTCATCGCACGATGTACCGCGGCAGGTTCTGGACCATGCGCCAGTTCTCGGGATTCGGCAGCCCCGACGACACCAACCGGCGCCTGCATTACCTTCTGAAGCAAGGCCAGACGGGACTCTCC
>JBELAJ010000635.1:0-4689 GCA_049508935.1 Terriglobia bacterium
AGCACGGCGCTGAACGCCCAGGCGCGTTACGGAGCCGACGTAATGAGCCGGCTGCACTTCGCGGTATTGGAGGGAGGACAGCGCCAACTGGAGAATTTGATACGCCGGCAGATTGGCGCGCTCGTTGAGCAGTTGCTTTTTTCGGCGGGAAGGCTCGCATCCGAAATCGTCGACGTCGTGGTGGTGGGCAACACTGTCATGCACCACTTCTTCTGCGGGATCGCAGCCGAGCCGCTCGCGCACTATCCCTTTGAGCCGGCGGATGGGGGGCTGAAGAGGTTCCACTCCAGCGAACTGGGATGGAAGCTTGCAGGAGATCCCGAAGTGCGTTTTTTGCCCAGCCTGGGCGGGTTTGTGGGGAGCGATGTTCTGGCCGGCATTCTGGCCGCAAAGCTCCTTGAGCACGAGGAACTGGTTGGGCTGGTTGATTTGGGAACCAATGGCGAGATCGTGATTGGGAACAAGGAGGGATTGCTCTGCGCGTCTGCGGCAGCGGGTCCGGCGTTTGAAGGCGCGAAAATCTCTATGGGCATGCGCGCCTCGACTGGCGCCATATCTCAAGTGACGCTCTCACCACCCCTCGATCCCCTCCTCCGTGAGGAGGGGAGTACGACCGACTCCCGCTCCGCTCGGGACGGGAGCAGCCAGTTGCGCTGCCGGGTCATCGGGGATGGGACCCCGCGTGGCTTGTGCGGAAGCGGATTGGTGGACGCGGTAGCCGCGGGTCTGGAACTCGGAGTGATTGGAGCCTCCGGACGCTTCGCGAACGGAGAAACCAGTTGGATGCTGGCTGAGCCTGTCGCCCTTACGCAGAATGACATTCGAGAACTTCAGCTCGCCAAGGCGGCCATAGCGGCGGGCATTAAGTTGCTCATGCAGAGGAGAGGTGCGAAGCAGCTTAGCCGACTTTATCTGGCTGGAGCGTTTGGCAATTACATCGATCGCGCCAGCGCGCGACGCGTCGGCCTGATTGATTTTCCGCCCGAGCGAGTCGAAGCGGCGGGGAACACAGCGCTCCTCGGCGCGAAGCTTGCCCTCTTCAGCCGCGATTCCGAGGGCGGTTCGTACGACGGCCTTCGCCGCCGCATCGAGCATGTGGCGCTTAACGCTGATCCGTGTTTTCAGGATGTTTTTGTGGATGAACTGGCGTTTCCACCGGGTAGCCCGGAGGCCGCGGAAGCGGGCCGGCAAGCACCGGCGTGAAGGCCGAGGTAGCGCCGACCTTTAGGTCGGCAAATGCTGGCCTAATGGCCAGCGCTACGAGTTAAGCAAAAGTAGTATGGGACGGACAATGACAAACTAAGGAGATGGAAATGAGCATTTTTGCGGAGCTGCAGCAAGCGATCATTGACGGAAAGGCTCCCGTCGCTAAGGAACTGACAGACCGAGGGCTGAAGGAAGGCATCAAGCCCCACGAATTCTTCCCTAACGCAATCATTCCGGCTATGGATGAAGTCGGTCGCCGCATGAGGGACTGTGAATTCTTCATCCCGGAAGTGCTGATTGCCGCGCGGGCGGCCAGAGGCGCTACGGACATCCTCAGGCCGCTGCTCCAGGGCGAGGAAGCCATCAAGCCCCCGGGCACAGTGGTCATCGGGACGGTGAAAGGCGACTTGCACGATATCGGCAAGAACATTGTCGCCATGATGCTGGAAAGCGCGGGATTCCGGATTGTGGACTTGGGCGTGGACGTACCGCCGGACAAGATTGTGGAGGCCGTGAAGCAACACGGGGCCAATTTCGTGTGCATGTCGGCCCTGCTCACCACGACGATGGTCAACATGAAGGCGGTTATTGAAGCCTTGACGGCGGCCGGGCTTCGAGACAAGGTGAAAGTCCTTGTGGGTGGAGCTCCCCTTACCGATGCTTGGGCGCATTCGATCGGGGCCGACGGTTATGGCAAAGACGCTCCTGGTGCGGTCGAGTTGGCGCGTAAGCTGGCGCCGGCAAATGCCTGACACTTTCCTGCGCGCTGCGGTGCGGAGCCCGTCCTTCGGGTAGCACAGGCACTCTTGCCTGTGTTCACGGACCACTGCTTGGGCCACGAGTACAGGCAAGAGTGCCTGTACGACGAACCCGGGCAAGTAACCCGGCGGTCCTTCGCCCGCCGCGGAGCTTGGCGGATTCAGGCTCACATGACCCTTGATTTTCCATTTGGGGGTATGACTCCGATGACTTCACGAGAACGAACGAATCTGGCTCTTCAGCACAAGGAAGCCGACCGCGTTCCGCTCGACCTGGGCGGCAGCGCTGTGACCGGGATGCAGGTGGACACGGTTTATGCGCTGCGCCAGGCCTTGGGGTTGGACAAGCCGGGCACGCCTGTCAAGGTTGTTGAGCCTTACCAGATGCTGGGGGAGATCGGGCTGGACCTACGAGAGGCTTTGGGAGTGGACGTCGTGGGCCTGGGCAAGCCTGCCAACATGTTTGGATTCAGGAACGAAGGCTGGAAATCGTGGACCACCTTTGGCGGTACGCCGGTCCTGGTTCCCGAGGGTTTCAACACCGAGCCCGACTCGAACGGCGACATCCTGATGTACCCGGAAGGCGACAAGTCCGTTCCGCCCAGCGGGCGGCTGCCCAAGGGCGGGTTCTACTTCGACAGCATACCCCGTCAGGAACCTATCGACGACGCAAACCTGAATGTGGAAGATAACCTCGAAGAGTTCGGGCCCATCTCCGACGCTGACCTCGAGTATTTGAAAGTTGAAGCAGAGCGGCTTTACACCCAGACGGATAAGGCCATCCTGGGGAACTTCGGCGGCACGGCTTTCGGGGATATCGCCCTGGTTCCCGGTCCCTGGATGAAACACCCCAAGGGAATCCGAGACGTCGAAGAGTGGTACGTGAGCACGGCGATGCGTCGCGATTATGTGTACAAGATCTTCGAACGCCAGTGCGAGATTGGCCTGGCGAATCTGGAGAGGATTCACCAGGTGGTCGGCAGCAAAGTTACGGCGGCCTTCGTGACGGGGACCGATTTCGGTTCCCAGCACGGGCCTTTCATTTCGCCCAAGGCTTACCGTGACCTGTACAAACCGTTCCATATCCAGGTGAATAACTGGATTCACCGGCACACCACGTGGAAGTCGTTTATTCACTCCTGCGGGTCGGTCAGGGCGCTGCTGCCGGACTTCGTCGATGCCGGATTCGACATCGTCAATCCGGTGCAATGTTCAGCAGCGGGCATGGATCCGTGCGAGCTCAAGCAGGAGTTCGGAGCGCGCGTCACCTTCTGGGGTGGCGGCGTGGATACCCAGCGCACCTTGCCCTTCGGCAGTTCGGACGAGGTTCGAAAGGAAGTTTGCGATCGTTTGAAAGCCTTTGGCCCCGGCGGGGGCTTCGTGTTCAATACGATTCACAACGTTCAGGCCCGCGTGCCCATCGCTAACGTGCAGGCGATGTACGAGACTTTGCGCGAGTGCGGGAAGTACCCTCTGCACTGAGATTGTAGGGGCGGCCCTCGTGGCCGCCGTGTGCCGAAGGCACCTTGGAGTGCGGCGGCTTGACGCCGCCGTGGGATTACTGCCAGGCGGGGAATTACACAACCCGCCGGTCTTGCTACACAGTGTCCTCCTCAGCAAAAACCTCGGTCAGCGCAATGCGAAGGCGGCGTCGAGCCGCCGCACTCCAAGGCGCTGCGCGCATGTGCGACTGCTCTGTCGCCGCCCTCGTTCAAACTCCCCAAACACCTCGGGTGGTATAATGTGAGCTTACGGTTTTAGGAGCGCCGAAGGCGGCATCGACCGTTGTTCGCGCATTCAGGGGAAGGTTTCTACTCAAAGGCAGCGCGGATGAAGTCGTTGGAGGAATATATCGTCTTGGCGGGCGAAAGCCATGGTCACATGTGCCCTGGCCAGGTTCTGGGCATCCGCATGGCGATGCTGGGGCTGCGGTCGATTGGAATAGATGACCCGGCCAAGGCTCGCAAACGCCTGTTGACCTTTGTCGAGATCGACCGTTGTGCCACAGACGCCGTGAGCCTGGTCACCGGATGCCGCCTGGGAAAACGCTCTCTCAAGTTCCTTGATTACGGCAAGGTGGCAGCGACTTTCGTCGATCTTGAAACCGGCCGGGCGGTGCGGGTGGCCGCGCGGGACGATGCTCGCGCCAAAGCCAAGGCCATGTTTCCGCAGATGTCTGACGCCACTCGAGCTCAGCTTGAAGCCTACAAGCTGATGCAGAATGAGGATCTTTTTAATCTCCAAGCCGTTCGGGTGGCGCTAAAACCGGAGGACCTGCCGGGGCGGCCGCACTCGCGAGTTGCTTGCTCGCAATGTGGCGAAGGCGTGAACGACGGCCGGGAACGCCGGCTGGGTGACCGCGTCCTGTGCCGAAGTTGCGCGGGAGAAAGGTATTACGAAGAACTTGGGAGTCAGGAGTCAGGAGTCAGGAGTCAGAATGCTGAACGGACTCGAGGCACCAGTTAGAGGTAATGAGCAGCATATTTGGAATCTAGTATGACTATGTTAAGTAGTTCTTGCATTGCTCCCCCGGATGGCGTAGCATGGGCGCATGAAGACCATACCTTGGAATACCCGACTTTGGAAAGAAAGCGTGACGCAAGTCCTTGAGTTTCTGAATCCTCTGATTGCCAGGTTGGGTCGCAGCGAGCGGCGTGTCGCCGGCACTCGCTATGTGGAGGGCCTGCTGATGCCCGGGCAGCGCAAATCGATCATTCCCATGGCG
>JBELAJ010000636.1:0-9043 GCA_049508935.1 Terriglobia bacterium
TCAAGGACAATATGCGACTAATGCCTTAGTATGCATGTCTACACAATTAGGGCCAAAATCACACTTAACCCTGTGAGGCAACACAAGTTATCTCAAAAACTTAGAGGTGAACATCCGTCCCAAAGTGCGGGACTCCTCAGGATGACACGCATGGTTTGGGAGGGCCGAGGAACCTGCTTAGTTCTGGTTTCCTGCCCCGTGACTCGAGCCGCAGAGCTTGCATAACGTGGGTGGTTCGGTGTTGTCAACGCGATGCTTCGCGGGTTTGAGCGTGCGGAGGTAGGCGAAGATACTCTTCAGATCTTCGTCGGTGAGGTTCCGGAAGTCTTCCCAGGGCATGATCTGGTTAATCGTCCGCGCCTTGACGTAGCCCGTGTGCATCATCTGCAGGAAAAGCGCCTCGTCATAGTAAGAGATGCCCGAGGCGTCCGGCGTGATGTTGGCGCTCGCCACTCGACCCCACGGACCTTCCAGGATAAACCCGCCGGCAAATTCGAGGCCTCGAATCGGCTGACCATTCTTCTGTGGGGTGTGGCAGTCCGTGCAGCCAGCAACGGTTACCAGGTATTCGCCGTGCTTGACCGGCGTCGAGACGTCCGGTTGGGGCACAGGCTCGGTAATGGGCTGAGGCACACTCCGGATGAGGGACTTCACCGGGAAGATGATCTCCGTGGTGGGCAGGGCTTTTCGAATGGGCGGGATGGAGCGTAGATAGACGATAACAGAGGCCAAGTCCTCGTCCGATAGGTAACGGAAGTCGGGATAGGCCATAAAAGGAAATAAGGCGTGGCCGTCGTGGCCGATTCCCTCACGGATGCCCCGCGCCAGCATGTCATCCGTCCAACGGCCGGCTCCGGTTTCCGGGTCCGGGGTGATATTCGGGGGAATAATGCGGCCAGGAAGGCCAGCCATAGGAAAATCGCTGTAGCCGGCGCCCCGGGTGCTTTCGTTCAACGGCGCGTCATGCCTTGTCCACTCGTGTTCGCCGTGGCACTCAAAGCATCCGAGGAGGTTGTTAGACAGGTATTGGCCACGCGCCAGGCGTTGCGGCGTGCTCTCGAAGGTGCGATCAGTCAGGGGACGAGCGCGGGGGCCGATGAAAGGCCGCCAGCCGATGGTCAGACTGATGAGAACCGACAGTACAACGACAAGGCCCACAACTACGTATGCAACAATCTTTAGAAGCTTCGTCATCGTCACCCCTTGTACTCAGTGTAATTGCTGAACGCGCAATTCGATCGGTGCTACCTTGCGGTTGGAGGTGCGGCTACCGTCATGCCGTGTCGCTGGAAAACCTCTGCCATCTTCGCGCGGTCGGGCGGACCGCCGGCCGCGGCGCCAATCACTTCGGCAGCTTCGCGGAAGTACGCGGGACTCATTATTGCCGGGCTTATGACGACCAGTTGTTTCACATCCTCGGTGCCGAGATTGTCGAAGCGGTGCGCCGCCCCTCGGGGAATACAGAGCGCTTGCCCGGGGCCAACCTCGATGGGCGTGCCATCGACCGTCCAGGTAAGGACGCCCTCGAGACCGTAGAGCATCTCCTCGTAGGCATCGTTCTTGTGGGCCGGTGCCGGCAGCTTATGGCCGGCGGGGACAGTGAACTCGAATACCGACATGCCTCCGTTGGAATCATCCCCTGTGAGGAGGAACCGGATGCCTATAGGACCAACCTGGATGGTCTCTTCGGAAGGATTCGGCGTGATTGTACGCTGCGGCATGATCCCCTCTCGTGAAATAAAGTTGTTCGAGATTTTCGATTTGACCGGGCCCAAGTCCGGTATAAACAGCATATCCCCTAATCGCCTTGAAATGCAATCGATTATTGGCTTGGGATGAGGTCGAACTGCTCAGGTAAGCAGTCGCCCATGCCCGTCGGCTGGTGGGAACCAGAAACCATGAAATGTCATTCCGAGCGAAGCGAGGAATCTCGCTCTGCGCCGGGTCGGATGACGCAGAAAAGATCAGGGCGAGATTCCTCGCGGAGTTTACCCTGAGCACCCAGAGCGAGATCCTTCGCTTCGCTCAGGATGACAGCGAAGGGCTCGGAATGACAGTCTATTTTCGGAGCGACGGCAGGTTGGCAGGTGGTGGCGACAGAGTTAAGACATGTCGCCACCACGTCGAATGTTTACCGGAAAGACGGTTGCGCTACTTAGGGTCGGTCTGCGTTCCTTCGAGTTCGTCAGCCAGGGGTGAGGCGTCGTACATCTGGCGTAACACCTGGATGATGGCGCCGCTGTGGACGGCGACGGCGCGATTGTTGACCTCGTAGTAAACGAAGTCTCCCACTAAGCTTTCGATGTTCCCATCGAAAATCAGGCCAACGAGCTCGCCCTCTTTATTGATGACGGGAGAGCCAGAGTTCCCTCCGATGATGTCGCAGGTGTTGACGAAATCCACCGGGCCAGACAGGTCCAGGCGGTTACGGCGCTGCATGTAGCGAGCCGATAGATTAAAAGGGTACTTGAGGCCGAAGCTATAGGCGCGATCGTAAAGTCCGTAAAAGGTGGTTATCGGAGGGGCCTCGGTCCCGTTCATCGGGTAACCCTTCACTGCGCCGTACCCGAGCCTGAGAGTGAATGTCGCGTCGGGATAGAGTGACTTCCCATAAACCGCGAAGCGTGCTTGGCCGATCTTTTCTCCTGCCGGCGTCTCCACGCTTTCCACGTTGTCCTCGAACGACTTGATCCGCTGTCGGTCAAAGGGATCGATCTTGCGCGCCAAGGCGATCATGGGGTCAGTCGAAGCCTGAACGGCCGCCTCGCCGCCCTCGACCAGCGACTTGCGAAATGCCGGATCAGCCAACTTAGTTCCGTCGACGGCCTCCGTCACGACTTCCTGGGGAGTGCGCGAGCCAAGAATGGCCTTCACGAAAGGATCGTCCGCGCCCAAACCTTCCTGCGCGAGTTGCAGCCCTGCCGTCAACATGGCCTTTTCAAACCCCGGGTAAACCGGCGCGGGGGAAAAGAGTCGAAAACGCAACGACTCAAGCTGCGAATCGTGAAACCCCTCGAGCCTTTCTCCGTCGGGCTTTTTCACTTCCGCCACGTATTGGACGACAGCTAGGGCGATTCCCTCCAGGCGAGACCCTCGCAGGCCGTAGAACCGGTACGTCTTCGCCATCTCGCGATGCTTTACTTCCGCTTGTGCAATGGCGTCCCATGCCCCGCCATAAGCCGTCTGCCACTCGGGATTGCTTGCCACTTTCGCGCGGAAGCTCGTTTCGTCGTTTTGCATCTTGGCGATCAGGTCTTTGTCCGCTAATCCTTTGGCGCGGCCGTCGTAAGCCTTCAGCGAATTGGCGATGCCAAAGATCGTGTTGCCTGCCTGGCGAGCTTGTTCGGATCCCTGGGCGGCATACTGCTTTGCCGCGTCCTGCAGGTGGGTCAAGGCTTTGAGGACCAGCGGCAGATCGTAGTCCTTTTCAGTTTCGATCTGGGCCATGGTCTCGTCCCGAGAGGTGGAACCCGGGTTCCCGGAAACAAAGACCAGTTCGCCATCCGCCGCGCCCTTCGCGTTCCATTTCAAATAATCGTGAGTCTCCACCGGCTTGCCGTTTTCGTAGACACGAAACAGCGCAAAGTCGATGTCGTAGCGCGGATACGTGAAGTTATCGGGGTCGCCGCCAAAGAAAGCGGTTTGCTGCTCGGGAGCGAATACCAGGCGCATGTCTGTATACTTCTTGTATTGATAAAGCCAATATTCGCCACCTTGATAAAGGGAGATCACATCGGAGCGCAAGCCGGTCTTCTCCAGGCTTTCCTTCTCGATGCTCGCGATTTCGGCTTTGCGTGCCTTGAGCGCGGCTTCGTCGCTCATGCCCGGCTTGACGACGCCACGGACGCGCGCGGTGACGTTTTCCATGTTGACCAGTACGTTGATCTCCAGGTCGGGGCACTTCAGTTCTTCCGCCTCGGTGCGCGCGTAGAATCCAACCTTGGCGTAGTCCTTGGTGGGGGAGGAGACTTTCTGCAATTGGCCGAGCGCCACGTGGTGGTTTGTCAGGACGAGTCCATGGGGGCTCACAAAAGAGCCGGAGCCGCCATCGTTGAAGCGCGCGCTGGCAAGGCGCACGTGGTCAAGCCAGGCGCGCGTGGGCTCGAAGCCGTAGCGTTCTTTGAGTTGCTTGAGGGGCGGATTGTCAAACGTCCACATCCCCTCATCCGCCAGGGAAATCGAAATGCTGAGTAAAGCCCAAACGGAAAGAGTCAGTAAGATCCAAACCCGTCCGTGCCTGAGGCTTTTGATCATTTGTTCCTCTCTTCTGCAATGAAATGTGAGCAAGCCAGGAGTCCAATTCTGGAATCCCGATAAGGGGGAAGTTTATACCGGCAAACGACGGAAGGGAACAGGGAATAGGGAACAGGGAAATGTACAGATGCGGCGGGCGCGAAACTCCATTCGGCGAATGCTCCTTTCCGCGCCCAATCGGCGGGGTGAGCCATCCTGTTGGAAAATAGGGTAGAATACCGATGAGGAATGTCAACATGAGCGACCAGACGAAGACCCTCGAAGAATTGGTGCGTGAGGTTCCCATGGAGTACAGGCCCCAGCTTCGAGGCTATGTGGAGTCCTTATTGGCCCAACGCTCCATAGACCAACCGGGGAAGCCCCAATTCGACTGGGCTGGCGCGCTTGAATGCTTGCGGGACCGCTACACTTCAGTGGACTTGCAACATCAGAGGTGCTACTGAACCAGTCAAAGGCTGGCGAGGCCCGAAGCGTTCTCGAGAACTCGAAGCATCATGAACTTTTTATTTCAGACTTCGCTCTGCATTCGATAGGCCTACTGCTGTTTCGGCACAAGCAACACCAGGTCTTCCGCCAGTTTTTGGAAGATCTTGGTCGTATCGGCATTCAAATGTTGTCTCTATCGGCACCTGACATGTACTCTCTCGTCGATGCGGCGGCGAGGTTTAACCTCGATTTCGACGATGCTTACCAATACGGCGCCTCCATAAGACACGGGCTCAAAATTGTAAGCTTCGACTCTGACTTTGACCGTACTCCCGAAGGGCGCTTTCTCCCTGCGAACGTAGCGTGACCGGGCTGCAACCTGTTTATACGCTGCGCCTAGATATGAAACCGATAATCCTCGCAATAATTCAGAAGTATAGGGGCGGTTCGCGAACCGCCACTACGACGAATCCTCTAAAACAAAACTTTCACTCCGAGTTTAATCAGACGGTCTCCGCCGCTGGTTAGCGACGGGAGGGCGAACCCGTGCGCTTCTCCGGTGTAGCCGGCATCATCGACGAACGGATCGACGGAGCCGAAGTTGGGATGGTTGAAAACGTTCAGGAAAGCAGCGTCAAAGCGCATCTTAACGCGCTCGGTAATATTTGTGTCCTTGGCGATTCCGAAGTTACCGCGGTTGGTGATCGCATCGCGGAGCGAGTTCCGCGCGGCATTGCCCCAAGGCTCGTTATAAACGGAATCCGCGTAGGCGCCGTTCACCAGGAAACGAGCCTGGTTGGCAGAGATAGTCTGTAAGGTACCGTTGGCGTTGAAGGCATTCCAGCTATACAGTTGGCTGGCGGAACCGCTACAAGCCGGTGGGGCGCCTATATTCGTGGTGTAGGCGCAGAGGTCCCCCCCATAAATCGCAACCTGCGAGGCTGGCGCCGACGGCGTCAACAGGAAAGGGCGAGCAGTCTCGTAAGTTCCAATGTCCGCCAAGTCGAAAGACGTGTCATAAGCGGTGCCGCCTGTGAAGTAATTCAGAAGGAACTGGACCGGCGTGTAGTTCTGACCGCTGGAAATGATGTAGGTGCCAGATAACGACCAACCCCCGAGCAGGTGCCCAACCAAGCCTTGTTGGCTGCGATAGAAGGGAAGCAGCTCGACAAAGCTTAACGACCACTGTTCCGGGAAGTCCAGCCCCGACAAGGCATGCTCTGCGTGTAGAGTGTTGAAGGGATCTTGGGCTGACCACAGGGTATTCCCCCCGACACCTGTCGAGAAGATCTCGCTGGTGTTATCGGTAGTCTTGCTCCAAGTGAAGGAGGTGCGCAGGGTCAACTGGTTCCACAAGTTGTCAGTCCGCAGTTCGTTCTGCCACCCGTTATAGTCCGAAACACCGGTATTGGCTACCTGGTACACGATCCCCTGGTTGCAGTTCTCGCGGCCGATCGCATTCGCAACCACGGCATTGGCCGCCGGGCAAGGAGTTACTCCCGAAGGCAGCAGGTTGGGAAAGGAGGAAGCGAGACCAGCGGCATAGGGGTTGGCGTTGAGGGCCTGGAAGAGGTTTCCCCCGTGGTTCCCTACATAGCGGGACTCGACGACGGCGTGACCGGTGATTTGGCGCTGAACCCCGAACGACCAGCCTTGCACACGATCCGGTCCGAAACTGGGCGGGACGGATGTGATGTCGAAACTACGCGGGTCCGAAACCCCGAGCGTCAAATAACTGGCTAGCTGGCTTCGCACGATTGCGCCCTCAGGGTTGGCAGGCATTGGGTTGGTGGCCGCAACAGCGCCGTTGAGCGTTTGGGCCAACACCTGGGGAGCCGAAACCGCCGTATTGAGGTAGATGTTGTAGTACGCGGGATCGTAGGTCAGCCGGTAGCCGCCGCGCAGGACCGTCTTTCCCCCGTGCGGAGCGTAAGCAAACCCAACGCTGGGGCCGAAGTCTGCCTTGTGAGAGGTAAGCTGCGGGAAAGTCCGGACCGAGAGCGGGAGTGAGGGTTCAAAGAACGGCGCCGAGCCGGTCTCATTGGCAAGGTCCTCTTTGTGAAACAGGTTGGCGGGCTGGCCAAAATAGGCGTAAGAAAGGCCCAAGTTCAGAGTCAGATTCTTGGTGGCCTTGAAGTCGTCGCCCACGTATAGAAAATTGTCGTGCTCGCGGAAATCAATGTTGGGATTTCCCAGGGTGATGCCGATCGAATCCGGGATGTCCTCAAAGTAGTGGGCCATGGTGCCGAAAGTATATGATCCGTTGTAGTTGGGGAGCCAGATGTTGGGCGAGCGTTGGTAGGTGAGGTTGGCGCCCGCCTTGACCGTGTGCCGGCCGTGCGTCCACGAGAGGTTATCCTGCAACTGATAGCTGTTGGTGTCGCGTCCATCGGGGATGATGTTCGAATAACCGAAGCCGGCGTAACCCGTTGGCAGCGTGACACTCGCCAAAGCCTCGGCTAATTCGTTTTCGGTCGGAACCGTGTTTCCGATGGTGTTACCGCCGAACTGAAGGACCAGTCGATAGTAGTTGAGGCGAGCTTCATTCACTAGATTCGGGGTGAAAGTCCGCGTCCAGTCCAGACCGGACTGGAGGGTAGCACTTGGGACGCTGGCAGGGAAGCCCAATGCAGCGCCGCCCTGGTCAGTGTTCGCAAAGAGCTCTGTCTGGCGAATGTAGCGGGCGTAAATGCGGTCCTTGGATGCCTGGTAGTCCAAGCGGCCGAGGACGTCGTATTCCGTAAAGGGCGTGGGCAGCGTGCGCTCAACGCCGGCGAATTGCACGGATCCAAGCGGACTTCCGTTCGAGCAGGTAACGCCCGGAACAGGCTGAGTGGTGAGGGAACTCGCCTGTGGCTGGGGGTTTCCCGCAGTGATCGCATAGGGGCCATATTTGTTTAATGCTTGCAGTATTGGACTGTTCGGAAGGCAGGCGTCGAGCGTTTGCAGTCCGGCGGGAGTCGGCTCGAGATTTCCAGTGGAGTACACACTACTTCCCGGCTCAATCTCGTTGTCAAAACCGGCAAATGCGAAAACCCGATCTTTGATTATTGGCCCGCCCATGGTGGCGCCGCTGAACTCGTCGTTGAACTTCGGCACCTGGGTCAGGCCTTCAAAGGCTTTTTGGGTATTCGTAAGGGTTGACAGCTTCCAGTTGCTCTCCGTGCCAAAAACGTCCCCGTGCCAGTTGTTGGTTCCGGACTTGGTGATGATGTTAACCACCGAGCCGGCATTGCGGCTGTACTCAACCCCAAAGTTGCTTGTGGTTACTTGATACTCTTGCACCCAGTCCGTATTGCCGATGCCAACGGACGGGCCGCCGATGGAGTTGTCGTTGTTATTCGCTCCATCGATTTGCTGGTCGTTGTTCCGCCCGCGAATCCCATTCGAGCTGAAGCCCACGCCATTCGTATTTGAAAAGTTGTTGTCACGAGTGTCGTTGACTCCTGGAAGCAGCACGGCGAGCATATCCAGACCTTCGTTCTGGCCGACGATCGGAAGAAGGGACATCGTGTTGTTGGAGATGGTGTTCGTAATCTGGGCTTCCGTGGCCTCGACCATGGTGGGCTGGCCCGCAACTTCGACCGTCGTGGAGACCTGGCCGACTTCCAGGCTTAAGGTTCCCACCTTTGTGGTAGCGGCGGAATTGACTTGCACGCCCTGCACAGACAGCTTGTGGAAACCTTCCTTGTTGACCGTCAGCTCGTAAGTGCCGACGGCAAGCAGCGGGATTCGGAAGGCGCCTGTGATCTCGGAGACGGTATGGCCTGAAGAGCTGGTGGCGGGATCGAGCGCGTCGATCTGCGCTCCCGGTACGGCTGCGCCCGAGCTGTCTACAACCGAACCTTCAATCGTGCCCTTTACAACCTGGGCCGAGACACGCGAAGGCAGAATTCCTAGGCACAATACAGCCCCTAGGAAAAAGAAAAGAGAATACACGCCCAAATTACGGGTGTTCATGGCTCTCCTCCAGGAGTATTTTGTTTTTTTCCCTGATTTTTCGCGCCCTGATGTCCAGGAGGGTTTATTGATAGAAACCCAAAAGGCGCTTTTTACACTACCCCGCAGCTTCCGGACAGACCAGGCCGCCAACAATTATGATGCTCGAGAGGGCAGTTAGGTCACTTGCGGGTGTAGACTTTTTGTGACAATTGCATTCAGTCATTCCAACACCGGGAGTATCCTGTGTGTTTTCAATCACTTGAGCTTTTGCACGATTGGAGGGGCTGGGGATTTGAAGTGCCCTAGCGGTAGTTTACTGCGAGTGCGCTAAAAAGAGCGGGATGTAGTTGAATTCTCATGGAGTTGCCATGAGCGGGTTGTATTACCCACGTGGGGTACTACCGAATTGTTGCAAGCCCAG
>JBELAJ010000637.1:0-8198 GCA_049508935.1 Terriglobia bacterium
ATCCTGGTCATTGCCGCGGTCATCTCGGCCTTCATGGGTGAGGCGGTCGACGCGGGAATCATTGGCGTCATTGTTCTGCTGAGTGCGATCATCGATGTTACTCAGACGTATCGCTCTCAACACGCCATGGAACGGCTGCGCGACCGAGTCGCTCCCACGGCCGCCGTCCTCCGCGGCGGGGAGTGGAAAGAGATTCAGCGGCGCGAGGTCGTACCGGGAGACATCATTCGGCTTTCTGCCGGGGATCTGGTGCCTGCCGACGCCCGCCTTTTGGCTGCTCGTGACCTCTACGTCCAGCAGGCCGCACTCACCGGCGAATCCCTGCCTTGCGAAAAAGCGGCGACCGGAGAGCCTGCCTCGCCCAAGGCGGAAGCGCGCAACATGGTTTTTCTGGGCACCTCCGTGGTCAGTGGAACGGCAACCGCAGAGGTCGTTGCGACGGGTCCCGGGACTGCCTTTGGCGATATTTCGGCTCGCCTCGCCGCACATCCGGAAGAGACAGCCTTTGACCACGGCTTGCGAAATTTCAGCCAACTCCTGGCGCGCACTGTCCTGTTCCTGGTTATTTTCCTGATTGTCGCCAGCATTGTTCGCCACCGCGATCCGTTTCAATCTCTGCTGTTTGCGGTGGCGCTAGCGGTCGGCTTGACACCCGAGTTCATGCCCATGATTACCTCGGTGACGCTTTCGAAAGGGGCCGTGGCCATGGCCCATAAGAAGGTCATCGTCAAGCACCTTTCCGCCATTCAGAACCTGGGTAGTATGGATGTGCTTTGCAGCGACAAAACGGGAACGCTCACGGCGGGAACCATGTCGCTCGATCGCTCTCTTGATCCCTTTGGAAACCCATCCCAACGCGCCCTGGAACTGGCTTATGTCAATAGCAAGTTCGAGACCGGGATCCGCAGTCCGCTGGATGAGGTCATCCTTCATCAGTCTCCGCCAAGCATGGAAGGCGGCACTAAGTGCGACGAGATTCCGTTCGATTTCGAGAGGCGGCGGCTCTCCGTGGTGGTGGAGCGGCAGTCCCGAAGGATCCTCATCACGAAAGGCGCTCCGGAAGGGATTCTTTCACTACTCTCCGGTTACGAGGTTAACGGCAAAATAGAACCTGTCAGCGAAGACGCTGCCAACCGGTTTCAACACACGAGCGACGAACTGAACAGCCAGGGGTTCCGCTCGCTGGCGGTCGCGTACGTCGAAGTTCCGGCGCGCCCAAACTATTCCGTCGGGGACGAGTGTAATCTGATCCTGGCCGGATTCCTGACCTTTTCAGATGAGCCCTTGGCGGATGCCGCCCAAGTGATGGCGTCTCTAAAGCAGGATGGTGTTGAGGTGAAGGTTATCTCCGGGGACAATGACCGCGTCACCGGTCACGTCTGCGCGCAGGTAGGAATCGCTTCTGGCCACATCCTCACGGGTGACGAGCTGGAGCGGATGACAGACCCGGCGCTCGGGCACGACGTTGAAGAAACGAGGGTATTCGCGCGCATATCACCGGCGCAGAAAAACCGTATTCTTTTGGCTCTCAAGCATAACGGCCACGCTGTGGGATTCATGGGCGACGGCATTAACGATGCCCCGTCACTGCACGCGGCCGATGTCGGCATTTCCGTTTCGAGCGCGGTCGATGTAGCTCGCGACTCTGCCGATGTGATTCTGGTTGAGCCAGGACTGCGGGTCCTGCATGATGGCATCATCGAGGGCCGCAAAGCCTTTGGCAACGTGATGAAGTATTTGCTGATGGGCACAAGCTCGAACTTCGGAAACGTACTCAGCATGGCGGCAGCTTCGTTCTTCCTGCCCTTCTTGCCCATGCTCCCTACCCAAATCCTGCTCAACAACCTTCTTTACGATGTAGGCCAACTCACCATTCCCACAGACAATGTTGACGATACCTATCTGCAAAAGCCCCAGCGCTGGAATATCAATCTGATCCGCAATTTCATGGTCTTCATAGGACCTGTCAGTTCCCTTTTCGACTTCCTGACTTTCTATGTGTTGCTGCATGTTTTCCGCTCGAGCGAAGCGCAGTTTCATACCGGTTGGTTTGTCGAATCGCTGGCCACTCAGACGCTCGTACTATTTGTCATTCGCACCTCGAAGAATCCGCTACGCAGCCGACCCAGCAATCCCTTGTTAGTAACATGCCTCGCGGTTGTGGCGATTGGAATGTATTTGCCGTTCAGCCCGCTGGCGGGCATGCTCGGCTTTACGCCGCTACCGGCGGCTTACTTTGCTTTTCTTGTCATCGCGACGGGAACCTATCTCCTGGTGGTAGAGTTTGCCAAACGGCGCCTTCTGAGCAGGACAGATCGGACGAAGGCGATTAAGATAAGCGAAGGTGACAGTTGGAAGGGACGCACGAAAAGTGATACCTCCGAAGTGACTGGAGTAAAGCAGCCATGATCCGAAGCGCCGCAGTTACTGCCGCATTGCTGGGTTTGATTGCCGCCGCCTCGCGCCCTGCAACTTCCCAGTCGAATCCCAATCTGGAAACATTTTTCAGGCAGAATGTCGCGCTGGGCGAGGATCAGATTGCCGCCATCCACAGTGGGCAGCCGGTGGCGAAGCCCCTCCCCCCACGCACGCCGGCCGAGGTGCTGCTGTTTGGCGCGGTCTACATCCACGCCGCTCCTGAGACCTACTTCCAATATGCCCGCAACTTCGACCTCCTCCGCCAGGTTCCCGGCTTCCTGGCGCTTGGGGTGTTCACCGATCCTCCGCAGCTTTCCGACCTGCGAGGTTTTTCGTTAGACCACGATGACGTCGAAGATCTGAAGAACTGCGAACCGGGCAACTGCCGCATTCAGATGCCGGCGACCTCGATCGAAGTACTTCACCACTCCATCGACTGGTCTGCCCCCGACGTCGATGAACAAGTAAATCAGCGCCTGCAGAAGGGCGCATTTGAGCGCCTGCTTGCCTACCAGCGAGAGGGCAATGCGGCCCTGGGGGCCTATAACGATAAGCGCGACCCGACCGACGTGCCCGAGCAGTTCGCCTACCTGCTCAGCTACGATAATGCATTACCAGAGCACGTGCCGGATTTCTACCATTACCTGCTCGCCTATCCGCGCGACAAACCCGCACACTTCGAAGAGACGTTCTATTGGGCCAAAGTGAAGTTCGGACTAAAGCCGACGCTGCGTATCGTGCATATGGTGACCATGCGCGGCAAGCCTTCTGATCCCATCGCGTGCGCCATTGCCCAAAAGCAGCTCTACTCGAGCCATTATTTTCGTACCGCGTTGGATCTCTCGGTCTGCGTCCGCGACAGCAATGGCCCGAAGCAATCCGGCTTCTATTTGATTAAGGCTCTCGGCTCTGAGCAAGGGGGGCTGAGCGGCCCCAAGGGATCCATCGTTCGAAGAGCGGCGGTGTCCCGGGCAGTTTCAAATCTTGAAAAAGGGCTCGCGTCCATCAGGGACACGATCGAAAGTCAAAAGTGCGAATAACTGCAGGTGGGCTTGCCTGCATGGGATTCGGCCCAAGGGCTGGCGTCGTACAGGCAATCTTCAAACAACAGGAGCCGGAACAAGGCTGGCGCAGGGTTCAGAGATGAGAGGGTTTGAAAGGCACAGGGCGTGCCGGTCGCTGGGTTCAGGCGGGAATTCCGTGATCGCTCGTTCTCCTGGAACGAGGGTATATCGGGTGAGGGGGCGACAGCGCAAGTTTTTCAGAACTGGCACTCGCCCGCCCCTCGCGGCCGTGAGCCGGCAACTTTGACCCAAGGGATTATGCTCCATGCTGAATATTAAGAGAATTCTTCTGCCGGTTGACCTCCCGATCGCTTCCCTGGATGTGATTAATCAAGCTGGAGTATTGGCACACCACTTCAAGTCCGAGATCATTATGTTGCATGTCGTGACCGCGCAGAGCCATGACGCCGGAGTGCCAAAGGACAAGGGCGCCTTGGCCAACTGGGACTTGCTCGCGGAAATCACGAGAGAGGCCAAGAACCAGGGCGATTCATCGATCGGGCCGGCGCTCGAGGGCCTGAGCATTCGCCGCAACCTGGCTGAAGGCGATGTGGCAGCGGTAATTGTGCAGACGGCTGAAGAAGAAAAGGCAGATCTGATCATGATGCCGTCACATGGCTTTACGTTTTACAACTTTCTGCTGGGCTCAGTTACCGCCAAGGTCTTACACGGGACGGAGCGCCCGGTGTGGACTGGCGCGCACACGCAAGAATCGCCAGGGCAGAAGCTTGCAATCCACAACGTCTTGGGCGCGGTCGAGTTCGGCCCTCGCGCTGAGGTAACCGTGTCGTGGGCCGCCCAAATGGCCGCCGAATTTGGCGCGCGACTTACGCTGGCCAACGTCACTGCCAGCGTGGAGTTTTGGGGGCCGGGCGGCCACTACGTCAACGAAAAGTGGAAAGCGGAACTGGTCGGCGATGCTACCTCGCAAATGTCAAAGCTCCAGCAGGACACGGGCGTCAAGGCAGATGTATTCATCGGCAGTGGAGATGTGCCCAAAGTGCTGAGCCAGGCTGCGAAGCAGACGAGTGCCGATTTGCTGGTTACAGGGTGCTACCCTTATGGGGGTCACCTGCGGACACACGGCTACGGAATCATTTGCGCGGCCCAGATTCCAGTTCTGAACGTTTGAGGTCTCAGCTTCTTCGCCTCACGACGGTCACTCTTCACCATGTGGTTACAAGGCAAGTACGCTGGAAAGTAAACCGAAAGTTCAAGGAGGACGTATGAGCGTCGTTAGCGAGGTAGCGAAGCAAGTAATCCGCGATAAGTTTGTGGCCGAGATCGAAACCGCCAAGGCGAAGCTGCAGACATTAAAAGCAGAAGCTAAGACCGCGAAAGCGGACTTCGAGATCAAGGCAATCACCGAACTGCTAGCCAAGCAGCGCGAGGTCCTCGGCAAACTGCGGCAATCGAGGAAATGACATCATGAGAATAGGCTTTCGATGCTTGGCATTAAGCGGGCTGTTGGTCATGATCGCTGCGGCGCCCATCTCTGCCGAGAAAATCAGGGTCAAGTGTGACTACGACAGGTCGAATGATTTCGCGCGTTACAAGCGGTATAGCTTGGGTAAGAACTTTCTCCTGACGCACCAGACGCCGGAGGTCCAGGCCCACATTAATCAGGTCCTCGTGGAATCGCTTGACCGTCATCTCGAAGGGAAGGGCTTTATCCTTGACCAAAATCATCCGGACTTTGTGATCACGTACGAGGCGGGCTCTCTCGCCAAGGCCGACACGTTGTTGCCACCAGACATCTACTACGGAGTGCCGACGGACAGTCCGGCCTTTGGCCAGATAGGTCTCGAGGGCATTCCCGCCGAGGTGTGGACTTACGCGCTGGCCAAATTGAAGCTCACCGTGACGGATGTCGGCTCGGGGAAGCCTGTTTGGACGGCGCGTGCCTCCGAGAAAATTCCGTATCCGAAGAACGGGTTAAAAGATCTGAGAACGAGGGTTGATGATCTCATGGCAAAGACCCTGAAAAGTTTCCCACCTGCCTCCAAGTCCAAGTCGGTTCACTCGGACGAAGCTTTTTCGCGGACTTCGCGAATCCGCGAGGAGACTGTGGCCCCATGATCTGCTAACCCGTGTGTATTCAAGGATCAAACAATTGGCGCTGGCATTGCATTGATGCATCCGAGGAACTGCTGGGAAGAGAGCTGAAAAGGAGGAAAGCTATGGACAGATTGCTAGTAGTAGTCTTTGACGCCGAAAGCAAGGTCTACGAAGCGAAGAAGGCGCTTCATGAATTGGATAGAGAGGACGCCATCACAGTTTTTGATCAAGCCGTGGTGGCACGAAATGCAGATGGTACCGCGTCGGTGAGGCCCGGTGACGACCTGACTCCTGTCCGGACTCTGGGCGGAACCCTACTGGGGGCGCTCATCGGTTTTCTGGGCGGACCAGTCGGCGTCGGAGTTGTCGCCGCTGTGGGCTTGGCTGCCGGCGCCGCCATGGACGTGAGCAGCGCCAGGCTTTGTGACGACTTCGTCGAGGACGTGAGAGAGAAACTGACGCCGGAGAAGTTCGCACTCGTCGCGGAGATCAGTGAAGACTCGACGGCTCCTGTGGATGATCGCATGGAGGCGTTGGGTGGAACGGTATACCGGCGCGCGCTGAAAGAAGTGAAGCGCGCGTTCCACGACGATAACGTCGCGGCGATGAAAGCCGACCGCGCGCAATTGACGGCGGAACGTGCCAAGGCTGACACCGACCGGAAAGTGAAGCTGCTGGAAAAAATCAACGAGCTCGACTCCAAGATAGAGGCACGGCTCGAGAGAGCCAAGCAGCGACGAGAGGCGGCCGAGGCCGAGGAAAAGGCCAAGGTTGCGTTTCTTCAAGCCAGGGCCGCCGTTATGAAAGCCAATGCACCCCACAAACACGCTGGCCCCCCTGCGTGAATATGTCTTTGAAGTCCAAAGGGGGAGGCGCGCTGAGAAGGCTGTAAGCAGAAAGCCGGCCGGTAGTGAGCATTTGCCGGGACGGATTTGAGCTGACTGATCTAAAAGAGGAGTTGAAAAGCCATGCTGAAAATCAATCGAATTCTTTGCCCAATCGATTTTTCGGAATTCTCCGTGAAGGCCTATGACTACGCGCAGTCGCTCGCTTGGCATTACCGGGCGAGCCTACTGTTGGAGCACGTAACGGAGTCGCTGGCGCCGATGTACCCTTACTATGCATTTCCAAATGCCTACATTGAGATCAGCCAGCAACTTCGCACCGATGCCGAGCAGCAACTCCAGGAGTTTGCGAAGACACATTCTCGGCACGGGGTACAACCCGAATGCAGCGTGCACGATGGCGCTGCGGCAAATGTAATTCTTGACCTGGCCGAAGCGCAGGCCGTGAGCCTCATCGTCATGGGAACTCACGGTTTGCGAGGGATTGACCGTGTGTTGCTGGGATCAGTTACAGACAAGGTACTGCGAAAAGCCCACTGTCCGGTGTTGGCCGTGCGCAAGCCGGCCCACGATCTCGTCACCCAGTCAGGAGTTCCGGATGTTATTCCGCTACAACGGGTACTTTGCTGCACGGATTTTTCTGACCAGTCCGAGCAGGCTCTCGAGTATGCCGTTTCCCTCGCAACAGAGTATGGATGCGAACTGACCATCCTCCATGTCTTGGAGGATCTGGCAGGCTCTGCCGATGTTGAAAATGAAATCGCAAAAGTGAAGGAGAGCCTGGAGAAGTGTATCTCCCCTGAAACGCGCAGGAACTGCAAGGCGAAGAACCTTGTGCGTATCGGCAGGCCCTATCAGCAGATCCTCGAGCTTGCCTTGGAGTCTCGAACTGACTTGATCGTCATGGGTGTGCGCGGCAGGAACGCCTTGGATGTCGCCGTGTTTGGTTCGACGACCTACCGGGTGGTTCAGTTAGGCCCATGCCCGGTACTGGTGGTACACGTGCGAGAGCGTAAACCCTCATCGCCACCGGATCAAAAGATTTCCAAGGAATCGATCCGCAGTTTTAAATGAGGACTTCATACGGAAGGAGGGAGGCTCAGGACCAAAGAATCGTATAGAGTTGCAAGCGCCGAGGGACATCCGCCTGTCGAACCTCATCGCAATCGAAGCGAGCGGAGTGGCGAAATAAATGGGCGGAAGTCAGCGGAACGCCAGGTGCTGGAAAACATTCGTGCACACCCTTTAGTACGGAGGGTCTTGGGCTGGCTGGCAGCTACGGATCGCCACGGCCTATCTCGTCTCGATCACATCAGTGAGACCTCCGACCGGCCAAACGTGCCTTTAGAGGACAGGTTAGAATAGGAGCGGATACTTATCCTTTGTTGGAGGCAGTCATGAAGATCTTGCTGGCGGTTGATGATTCGAAGTTTTCCGGCGCAGCGCTCGAAGCGGTGATTGCTCAGACTCCCCCGCAGGGCACGGAAGTGTTGGTGTTGCACGTTGTAGAGCCGATCACGCTCTCCTCTCCCCCGCAGATGTCGTCGAGCTATGCCCCTGAGCTTGAGATGTGGGCAAAGGAAGGTCAAGAACTGGTAGGGCGGGAGGTTCAGAAACTTCGCGCTGCGGGTTTCAAGGCGCACGGTGCAGTCGAAACCGGTGACATCCGAGGGAAGATCCTCGATGCCGCCGCGGAGTTAGGTGCCGATCTCATCGTTTTGGGTTCCCACGGGCGAAAAGGTGTGCAGCGTTTCTTGCTTGGCAGCGTTGCGGAAAACGTTGCGCGCCACGCCCAATGCTCGGTGGAAATCGT
>JBELAJ010000638.1:0-4634 GCA_049508935.1 Terriglobia bacterium
ACTCAAGGAATTGCGTCACGCTTTCTTTCCAAAGTCGGGTATTCCAAGGTATGGTCTTCATGCGCCCATGCTACGCCATCCGGGGGAGCAATGCAAGAACTACTTAACATAGTCATACTAGGTCCCTGCGAAATCGTCGTGCCGCTCGGTGCCGGCGGCATGGGTGAGGTTTGTTGCGCCCGTGATCCGCGGTTGTGGGGGCCTCGATGAACGCTGAAAACATGCGATTCATGGGGGGGCATTCGATGGCGAATGAGCGTAATCCTGCCCGGACAACGAACTAAACTTCTCCGCTGTAGGGTTATATACAACGTTGTTTCACGGCAGGGTCTTAAGTCCCCGCGTCGCTGGAATCGAGAGCCGGGTGTCAAGGCATGATGGGCAGCATCCCTGACCTGCTTGCAGATCGGCAATTACCGGGGAATGGCGCGTTCTTGCGCACGATTTGGGCACGGTGTCCCGCCGCTCTCCGAATTACGCTACTTTTCTTGACGCTGCTCGCCCCAGGACGGGCTGAGCGGCTGCCGCTGCGGATTTACTCCACCGCCGATGGGCTTCCAAGCAATCAGACCAACCGCGTGAGGCGCGACTCGAGGGGCTTTCTGTGGTTCTGCACTGCGGAGGGGCTTTCACGCTTTGACGGCTACACATTCACGAACTACGGGACCGAGCAAGGCCTGCCCGATCAGGAAGCGATTGACTTCCTCGAGACACGAAGCGGTGAGTACTGGGTGGCCACTCCTGGCGGGGTCGCCCATTTTAAACCCAAGCCCGATCGCAACACGCCCATGTTCACTGTCTATCGCCCGGGTGAAACCGCACAAGCA
Source organism: Terriglobia bacterium (assembly GCA_049508935.1). Classification (GTDB taxonomy): domain Bacteria; phylum Acidobacteriota; class Terriglobia; order UBA7540; family UBA7540; genus CAVROP01. The sequence continues at coordinate 828 of JBELAJ010000638.1, forward strand.
CACCAGGTGAATGCGCTCCTCGAGGACCGGCAGGGCGTGATCTGGGTAGCGACAAACGCCGGCGTGTTCCAGTTGGTTCAGGCCGGCGGAAAATGGGCCTTGCGCCGTGCAGACGCGGGTTTGGCAATCAAAGGCGCCGTGAGGGGCTTTCTCGAAGATCACGACGGTAATGTCTGGGTAGTCGTGTTCCGCGAACCCGGCCGAGGAGACACCCTGCTCTGTCGGCGGAGCCCGAGCGGCAGGGTCGATGTCTTCCAGGACGATTTTCTGCGCGGCAACAGGATTGGCGCGATCCTCGAGGATCGTCAAGCGCATATCTGGCTCGGCACCTACCGCGGGCTTGCGCTCCTGGTTCCCCATCCCCAGGTTGGTGGGCGACTGATCGAGCGCGTGTACGGCCAGCGGGATGGGCTGGGTAGCGACGAAGTGCGGTACCTCTTCCAATCGTCGGATGGAAGAGTATGGGCCGACACCAGTGTGATGGTGAGCGATGCCGCGGGGAAGCAGATCAGTTTCAAGGCTTACGGAGCGGGAGACCCACGCTTCGCAGGCGTCTGGGAGGAAGATCAGGATGGCAATCTGTGGGCGGGGCGGACGAGGCTCTCCCGAAACGGATTTGTCAACTACGGCCAGGCCGACGGCCTTGCGGATGAGAACATTCGGTCCATCTTTGAGAGCAGCGATGGCGCGCTTTATGTTGTGACCGGCGCCCAGGATCGCTTCATTGTGTCAAGCGGCTGGAAGACCTGGCGCACTCGTTGCCTGGGGCTGTCTATACGGCCAAGAATGGGCTGGGCGGAGACGGAATCTTCCGGCTTCACGAAGATTCGCAGTGCTGAGCGCTCGAGTGCGCCAGAATGAGCACGTCACTTCTCCGATTTTGCGTCAAAGGGACAAGCCAGCAAGGGTCAGCATTTTCTGAAACCGGACTTCGGAGCGGTAAGCATCGAAGGCTTCGGCGATGTTCAGCTTCAGGCACGCGGGAGAACGTTGCTTGATGGCTGTGTCCAACCATTGATACATCGCTTCTTTGTCGGCGAGTTGGGCGTACACGCCCGCCACAGTGAATGGAACCACAAAGGCCTTCTTGTTGCCGACGAACTCCTGCACGATGGCAAGCGCTTTTTCCCGCTGGCCGGCTTGCGCGTAGATGTTCGCCAGGACAAGGTTTGTGTCGGGGTCGTTCCCGGCAAGGTCCACCGCCTTCTGCCCATGCTCAATCGCATCCTTGAACTGTTTCTCATCGGCGTAGAGGAGGCCTAGCAAGGCGTGCGGAAGCGAGTGTTCGTGCTGGCTCAAGACTCTTCGAGCCAGTTCGATGGCTCGATCGTAGTTGTGTTCGGCCTCGTAGAGCATCACCAACGTCATATCGATCTGAATCGCCAGCGGATTCACCTCTTTGGCCCGCCGGAACTGCTCCTCCGCTTTGTCGAATCGCCGGGAATAGTAAAGCAAGATCCCGTACCACTGATGTGCTCGCGCGCTGTTCGGATTGAGCTCGATGGCTCGCTGGAATTCACGTTCGGCGCCGGGGAGATCCCAATCATAAAACAAAGCTATGCCGGCCAGAGTGCTATGAGCGTCGGAAAGATTGGAGTCCAATTCGATGGCGCGTTGCACGGCGGCACGCGCCTTGGGATAGACCTCCGCCGCGGGCGCCCACGCATTGGAGCCTTGCACGACGTATCCGGCGGCTAACCCTGCGTATGCCTCAGCGTAGAGAGGATCCCGGTCGAGCGCCTGGTTGAAGTAGCTCATCCCCTTTTTCGTATCTTCGGCCGTAAGGCGCTGCCCCATGTATTGCCCGCGGAGATAAAGCTCATGAGCCACCGGATCAACGTGGCGCTCCTTGGCGTCGCGCCCGGCAACCGCCGACACCTTGACCCTCAGGGCATCGGAAACCGCGTGAGCGATCGCGTCCTCGACGACAAAAGCGTCGTTGAATTCACGTTCGTACGTATCCGACCAAACGTGGTAGCCGTCGCCGGTGCGAATCAACTGCGCCGTAACCCGCAGGCGCGATCCCTGAGCCTGTAGGCTTCCTTCCAACACCGACGCCACGTTCAATGCTTTCCCGATCTGCCGCACATCCTCCGATTTGCCCTTGAATTGAAAAGCGGAGGTACGGGCCACCACCCGCAACCCGATCCCCTGTGCAAGGTAACCCGTGACTTCGTCCGTGATTCCGTCACTGAGGTATTCGTTTTCCGGATTTCCCGTCAGATTCAGAAACGGCAGGACAGCCAGCGAGAGCCCCTGTCCGTTTATTTGAGGTGACCGGGTATGGCGCTGGTAGAGAACCACGGCCGCGATGGCCAACAGCAGTAGTAAAGCGGCACTCAGCTTCCAGTATTGGCGCCTGACGAACGATCGCGCGGGAACCCATTGGTTCGTCGCATCGCTCGACGCTTCCCCTACCGTGATGGCCGGCGCCGCAACCCGGACGAAAGAGGCTGCGTAACCCCCTTTCGGAACTTCGATCCGAACTGCGTCCCCTTGACCTTCCTTTTGGTAGTACTCGTCCAGCTTGACGCGCAGACGGCGTGCCGTCATCCTCACGACCGGATCAAGTTTGGGGTCGAATGAGGCATCCCGACCAAACACCTCCACACCCACCCGGTATTCCTTAAGTTGATCCCCCTCTCCCTTAAGGGTGCTCTCCACGACGTACTGCAAGAAGCGTTTTAGAAGTTCGGAGTCTCGTAGGGGCGAGGAGGTAACCACCCGTTCCAGTTCGCTCCTGACTGCCGATTCCGGCAGAGTGTGATCCTCCACCTGCGGGTGAGCCACGGTAGCGAGATTTCCCGTGGAAGATACCTTCATCTTCATACTCCCAGCAAGTTGTTGATTTTCCGAGAGAAAACTCTTAAGCCCGCGGCCCCGGCGACCCAGTTTACCTCGACTTTACCCCAGGATACTTCCCAAGAAAGTGAGGTAATGGGAAAAATCCCGAACGCGGGCAAGTTTTCCGAATTTTTCGACTTCGGGCATTGACTTCCCGGTCGGCGGACGCCCTGGCCTTCGCCCGATGCGAAGGCGGATCGACTGCCCAAGAAGGTCGAAGATCGGTCGCGCATGGCTGCAGCCCTGAAATCGTATTGTACACCCGCCAGCCGGGCTCTGCTAAGTGCCGAACTTGGCATTAAGGGCGTTGCTAACTGCAATGACCGCGAAGCCCCGGCCGAGCTTTAGATCGAACCCGCATGCGGAAAGGGTTGAGACAAGAACTTTAGGAAAGTATGAAAACCAAAAGGAGGAGATTATGAAATCGAGAATGTGGATTCCATTAGTTGTCGGTGTATTTCTTGCGCTGGGACTGGCCCTCGTTGCGAGTGCTCAACAACGACCGAGGTTCATCACCTTCGACCCTTCCGGCAGCCAAGGCACCTACCCTTCGGGGATCAGCGATGTGGGGGTGATCACCGGAGATTACTACGACTCCAACAGTGTGTCCCACGGCTTCGTGCGCACTCCCGACGGGGAAATCAAGACGCTTGACGCTCCTGGCGCGGGAAGCACGCCAGGCTTGGGCCTGGGAACGTTTCCGTCTAGCATAACTTCGGCGGGCGCGATCACGGGGTATTACACGGACGCAAACAATGTAGCTCACGGCTTCCTTCGCGATCCCAGGGGCGATTTCACCGAGTTCGATGTTACGGGCGCGGGCACTGGCTCCGGCCAAGGCACCTTTGCCGGTAACATCAACGAGATTGGAGAGATCGCGGGTGAGTACCTTGACTCCGACAACGTGTACCACGGCTTCCTGCGCACTCCTGGCGGCAACATTGTCACCTTCAATGTCACGGG
>JBELAJ010000639.1:0-4624 GCA_049508935.1 Terriglobia bacterium
TCATCACCGGCTCGATTCTGTTGATTGACGGGGGCTTCACGGCCCAATGACATCCAGGAAGCGGAAAAAGACTATGGGAATGATGCTGGCAGCCAGATACACGGCCGCGAATTGTGTTGAAACGGTCGAGCTAAAGGTTCCGGTCCTGAATGAGGGCGAAGCTTTGGTGCGCGTCGAAGCGTGCGGAATCTGCGGCTCTGATCTGAACGTTGTGGCCGGGCTCCACCCGCGGGCGCGCGCCCCGTTGACGCTGGGCCACGAATTTTGTGGCCGCGTGGTTGAGATTCGGAGCGCCCAAGCGCCGGCTTTCGAAGTGGGAGACCGTGTGGCGGTCTACCCTCTCATTGCCTGCGGTCGCTGTTTTGCCTGCCGCCATAACAACACTCAGGCCTGCCGGGAGTTGCGTGTTTACGGGTTCGACGAAGACGGTGGGATGGCGGAGTTCGCGCGGTTGCCGGTCGCCAACTTGGTTAAGATCCCCGACTCTCTTCCACGACCTGTGGGGGCCTTGCTCGAGCCGCTCGCCGTAGGAATTCACGCCCTTTCAAGGGTGTCGATTCAACCGACAGACACGGTCGTGGTCCTGGGCGCAGGCACAATCGGGTTGGTCACTGCCCTGTCTTGCAGAAACCACAAGATGGCGCGACTGTTCGTGACAGACGTCCTCGGCGCCCGCCTCGAACTGGCCCGCGAACTCGGCTTCGAGGCTTTGGATGCCCGCGATCCTAACCTTCCGAGCTTGATCAGGGGAGCGACGGATGGCGAAGGCGCGGATGTCGTGTTCGAATGCACAGGAGCTCCAGCGGCTGCGCTGCAGATGACGGATCTCGTGCGATCGCAAGGTTCCATTGTCAACTGCGGAGTGTTCAAGAAACCCGCCCCAGTCAATTTACAGGCGGTTAATTTCAAGGAGCTTGTTATCATGGGCTCGCGCGTCTATTCGCTCCGCGACTTTGAACTGGCAACGCAGATTGCTTCGTCGCTTCCGATGGACAAACTGATTACACTCTGCCTTCCCTTGCAGCAGGCGCCGGATGCTTTTGGTCTCCTCATGTCCGGTGCGCATGCCGGGAAGGCAATGCTCGAGGTATCTGAAACGCAGTTCTGAGTGAATTTCGTGGCGTCCTGAAGGCCGTGCCCGATGACCGTCAAAGTTGCGTGGCATTGACGCAGTGCCCGGCGCCGCGAGTCATCTCGGCATCGATGTTAGATTGGTTGTAATTGAGCGGGACGGGAATCGGCGAGAGAGTGGGGTGGCGAACCTTGGGATCACAGGACCTTGAAACGGTAGGACCGTTGCAACGGATTACGACGCACTCGGCTTCGCAAGCGGCCGCTCAGATGCTTCGCAAGGCCATCATCAACGGTGCGCTCAGGCCTGGCGCACGACTGGTTGAGCTGAAGCTGGCTTCGGCCATGGGCATTGGGCAGCCCACCTTACGGGAAGCTTTGAAGGAGCTCGAGTACGAAGGGTTTGTGAGGAAGGTACCGCAAAGAGGAACCTACGTTACGAAGCTCGAGAAGGACGACTATCGGAAGATCCTCATCGTGCGATTGACTCTCGAAGGGCTCGCCGTCGAGCTGGCGGTTCGAAATCTCGAGCCTGCCGACGAGGCGGAAATCGCGGCTCTGGTCGAGGACATGGCTAGCGCCACCGCGAATTCGGACTTGGCCCAGTTTCACGAGAAGGATGTTGCCTTCCATCGCAAGATCTGGGATCTCGCATCGAACGAGTATCTGACGAAAGCGCTCGAGAGCATCAGCTTCCCGTTGTTCGCTTTCTCTCTCGTAGACCACACGCCGAAGCGAATGGCGCAGCGCAAAGCTGCGGTCCTCCAACATGCTGCAATCCTCGCAGGTCTTCGCTCTCATGATCCTGCTGAAGCACGACAAGCGTTCGTTAAGCACACCGTGAGCTACTGGAATGAGCTTCATCATTTCGACCTTAAGGCGGACGAAGTGCTCGCGGCCCCGTCAACACAAGAGCCGGTGATGCAGTTACTCGCGGGAGGGGGCACTCCCCGTCGGCACGACGGAGGTCACCCTCAGGCGGGGCGGAGTGCATCAGCGGGTTATGAACCTGACGGGCTACGGCCGCCCGCAGCGCATCGGGGGATTCGCAAGGGTCATTTATAGTGGCCACCGCCACCCACCCCAAGCAGTTGCCGAGGCTAGCGGTGAAGGCGGGGGGGGGCAGAGGGACAGGGTTCAAGAATTCCGCGATAGCTCGTTCGCCTGGAACGAGGCGGTGAGAAGCTCGGCGGGGATATTTTCTCCGATTTTGGAGGCCACTCCCCTCGGCCCCGATGCCTTACATCAGCCGTCCATGGCTCTTCGGCCTGAGCGTGCCTGCACATTGAAGGGGCCGGCTCTCGGATTCAATTCAACTGCTGCCTCGCCCGCCTGGGAACAGCCATGTTCGGCAACACCGTTGAGATACTCCGTACCGAACCTTTCCCTGAAGCCGAGGATCCCGTGGGCAAGGATTTATTGCGAGCACTCGTCGATCAATTTCTTGTAGACCTCGCGGGCGTGGTCGTAAGCTTGGATGGCGTCCGGGAGTTCTGCTTTTGAGATCTTCGGCTCCTTCTGCGTCCAGCACTGATTAACGGAGGCCAGGCACCACTCTGCGCTTTCGCGGGATGCGCGAATGGGTTGGCTGTTAACGGTCACGAAGATGGGATTGGTATGGGAGGAAGGAATGATTCGCAGGGCCACCCAACTGCTTCGCCGGATTGGCGCATCGAACGTTAATTCGCGCACTAGGCCATCGGCAGTCAGGTTTTGGCGGGCCACCGATTCTCCGTTCACAATGAGCTCAACCGGCACCTGGCGCGTGTTCCTGATTCTGGCCCTTTCCAGGTGCCAGTACGGCTGCTGATCGTAAGGCCGGCTCTCAATGTCCGGATCGGGATCCGGATCGAGATAGGCAGCGGCTTTCACCTTGATTTGGATATTGCCGGGTGACGCCAATTCCACCTCGCTCGAATGATCTTCGGACGCGCCTTGCCGGGTTCGCCCCACGCCCAACCCGTTCACGGAAAAGTTCATCAGGTGGCTTCTACCGTCCGAGACGTAACTGCGTCCTTCGCGCACGGAATCAAGCCAGGCCCTGTAGGAAAGCGGGCCCTCCACCTGCGCGTAAACGCGGCCTTGGCCAACCCGCGCGTCGGTGATGCAGGGGAAATCGGTTTCGCCCGAGATGCGCGTGCGGAAACCGACGTTCAGCGTGTGGTACCAGATATTCAGTTCCCAGGGGTAGGGCGTATCCATGGTGGAAATGAAATCGACCGAATGCGGATAAGTGACGTCCACGATGTACTCATTGGCGCCGATGCCGTCAAATCCCGGGATTTCGTAGTTGGGGAGTTTCTCGGTCTTGACGGCCAACCCCCAGCCCGAGTGCGCGAAGCCGACCACGGCACCCTGTTTCGCCCCCCAGTGCAGGATGGGCAGGTCCCACGTAGGCCAGTCTTCAATGCGTTTGGTTCCGGGATAGTCCTGATCTTCCAGCCCCAGCAGCACCAGGTGGCCGGCGTGGCTGGAAGGAAAGCCGGAAACTTCCAGGTCATAGTGCATCAGCTCACCGGGCTTCGAGTGGGGGTCGTCTTTGCCGCGGAAATATCGCTTTTGATAGTAATAGCACGGCCCCCAGGTGAGCACGCACCCCACATTCAATCGCTCGCCGGCGATCTGCCGCATCATCGTCTCGGGCGGCACGCCTTCCGCCGGGTTCTGGTAATGCGCGCAGCCGGCCGCGTGTACGTGATGATCGCCGGAGTACCACCTGTCCTGCGACGGATCGATCCAGCGCTTCATCGCAAACGAAGCCTCGGGCTCGCCGCTGTTTGACACCACGAGCGTCTTGGTTTGGGACAAGAATTCCGGCCCCATTGTGCACTCGACCGTGTAGGTTCCGGCTGGCAAAACCACCTGATCGCCGTCGGCGCGATAAACTTGCGGCTGGAAGAACAGGTCCGGGGCGAGCCTTTTGGAGGGATTGGGGTAGATCCGGTTCAGGCCGTCGCGAATGATGAAAGCCGCGGTTGCAGGCTCCCCCTTTTCATCCCTCACGTGGAGCTGGACGTGATGCGCGGGATGGACGTTAAACAGGATCACCGCCTCATTGCGGAAGCCTATGTCCTGCGTACCCTGACCGACGTTGAAGCCGATTTTGGCGGCTCGCTGGCCGCTCTCAAGACTGAAGATCTCGAGTATCCGGTATTCCAACCCCATGCCGCTAAGGCGCTCGGACATTGGGTTCTTGTCGAAAAGTGTGATGTCCGCCCAACGCTCCCGCGCCTGTTCGGGGGTGAGTACCTGGGCAGGTTCCGCGCTACCGTTCGATTGGATGTACACGGGCCCGCTGTTGGGGCTCTCGACAACGAGCTTGGACGTCACTCCGGCCTGGTTGATCACCTTCACCAGGAAGATACGCGTGCCAGACTCCATCAATTCCGGCTTGGCTGCGCCAGCGCTCACCTTGACGCGACTTTCCGCGTTGATCTCCACTTTGACCAGAACGAGCTTGTCGAGAGTCGCTTCAATGGCCCGCACCGCCGCGGCCTCGTCCGCAGTGGCAAGCGCCTCATTGATGTGCTGCTGGTCGTTCGTTGTGAGAGGC
>JBELAJ010000064.1:0-22528 GCA_049508935.1 Terriglobia bacterium
TGGGTGGGTGCGCTCAACGACGGGAAAATCCGCGTGCCCGTTTCCGGCTTGACCCAGATGACTGCCGAACTCGCCCGCGTGCTCAAGCACGAACTGACCCACTCCTTCGTGCGCCAGATTACTATGGGTCACTGCCCGACCTGGTTTAACGAGGGTTTGGCGCAACTCGAGGAGGGTGACACCACGGCTCGATTGGGAGCACAGCTGGCGCGGGCGGTCGCAGGCGGACACTTGCCCTCATTCCAGGCGCTGGAAGGCCCCTTCCTGAATATGCCCCAGGACCAGGTGGCGCTCTCTTATGCCAAATCACTGGCTGCCCTCGAGTACCTCCGAGCCAATTTTGGTATGGATGAGATCTGTACCCTGCTCAAAGCCATGCCCTCTCAGCCTGACTTCAGTCTGCTTCTTCAGAACGAGCTTCACCTCACCTACCCCGCATTCGAGCAAGAGGTCGCGAATTACCTCGTGAAGAAGTATGGAACTTAGGGTGCCCCTGAAGAGCAGGGACTAGGGGCTAGGGGCTAGGGGCTGGGGACTGGAGTCTAACCGGCACTGCGCCAATATTCGACAAGTGCTCCCATCCCATTCCGCATCCGCTCGTTTTTCCACTATGCGCATTCGTTCAATTCTGGAAGTCGCTTGCAGTCGTCATAGTAAGCTTGCAGAAGCTCCGCCTCCGCTAAAGCCGGGATGACGGTTCCGGTTTTCTGATCTTGTGTGACAAACCAGCGAAACGTCAATCCTTCGGCGTATTCAGTATCCATCAACGTTATGAAGAAGTCTCGGCGCGCCATCTGATGTTGTTTATTCTTCAGCCGCCCACGGAGTTTCTGGCCTTTCCAGGTGCCATCGTTCTTCAAGGTACCTGCCTTCCCAATATACAGTGGGCGCTTCCAATCATGGTCGTCAGTCCCGAACACGATGTAAACTCCGGGCTCGTTGGGAACCTTTTCCCGACTCACTACTTCGTTGATGGATTCGTCGCGATGCAGCGTGAATTGACCGTTTCTGAATTGGTTTTCAACCCGTTCGAGCGCATGCCCAAAGTGCATAATAGGCCCCCTAGCCCCAAGTCCCTAGCACCTAGCCCCTGAGATCTTGGCGCGACGGAACATCGCCCAGACCTTGCGCAGTCTCGACGGCCCTCACAATGGCTTCTGCGGTCACCTCGGCTGCGGCGGTGCCGACAGTGTTCATTTCAGCTTGTTTTCGGCCCACGGAAAGCGCGAACACCAAATCGCCGTCCCATTGGGTGTGAACGGGGCGAATGGCTCGTGCCATCCCATCCTGCGCCATCTGGGCTACCTTTGTCGTCTGGATCTTATCAAGCGCGGCGTTGGTCATGACGACGACCAGCGTCGTGTGGGTTGCTCCGAAAGCATGGCCGGGGCGGCCTTCGAACATGCGCTCCGCAGTCCCCGCGAACTCCGCTGAGTCCCGCGACAAACGGGCTCCGGCAAGCACTTTGCCGGTCCTGGGATCCACCACATCGCCAAAGGCATTTACCACGGCGAGCGACTGCACACGAACTGCGCCCTCGAGCTCCCGGCTCCAGAATCCCACGCCGCCTTTGGTGGCTCGCTCAATGCCGAATAGTTTTCCGACCGTAGCTGCAGTCCCTGCCCCAACCGACCCTTCAACAACTTCCCGACTTGCTTTCCGGCAAGCTCGAAGCGCCATCCGCCGGTCGGGGCGAGCTTTTGAAGACCCCAAGTGGAGGTCGAAGATGACCGCGCCAGGAACGATGGGCACGCGGACTTTTCCGGCCGGAAATCCCACGCCACGCCCTTCCAGGTACTCCATAACACCTGCGGCTGCGTCCAGGCCGAAAGCACTTCCGCCGCTCAGGAAGACTGCATGCACGCGCTCCACCACATGGCCGGGAAGGCAGGGAGCCAAATCGCGTGTACCCGCGGCAGAACCGCGAATATCAACTCCGCAGACCGCGCCCCCTTCACAGAGGACAACGGTGCACCCCGTCAGACGTTTAAAGTCGCTGGCGTGTCCAATGCTAACGCCTGGAATTGTGTGCAAATCGAAATCCTCAGCGCAGAGTTGCGGAGACGCAGAGACAAGTCCCCTCTATTCTATACCCCACGATTCTGCGCCACAGCGCTGCGGGAATGTTGGACCGTCCTCTTAGATGTGCTTGAGGGTGGTTTTGATCTGATCGTCCAGCTTCTTAACTTGTTTTTCTTTATCCGCGTTCGGCGTCTCTTTCAGCAGACCTTCGGCAGTCTTCACTGCCTCGGACGCCTCACTGCAGACCGCACGGAGTTTCACAGGATCGTTGCCGTTCTTGCGGTCGAACAAGCCTGCCCCGACGACAAGTTGATTGCCCAGGAAAATGGTGAAATCCAGGCCGTCGACTGTCGTTGAGTCGGAAGTCAGGGCGCTTCGGGCTTTCGAGCGATCACCGCCCACGGCGCCAGCCAGGGCGTCGTCAACCCCTTTATTGAGTGAATCGACAGCCGCGGCATCCTGGTGGTCCGGCTCAATCCAGCCGCCCTGCTTGACCTGCTCGAGATCAGCCACTTCAATAGGACCCTCGACGGACGGGTAGGGCGCCTCCAGAGTCAACTGCTTCGACACCTTGCCGCCTTCCAATAACTGATGCGCGGTTTCGGCCAAGCCGAGGGCGGCCTTCATCCCGTCTTGCAGGTTGTCGTGGCGCAAGCGCTCGTATTCGGCTTTGAAATGCGCGTTCTTGGTCGTGTCTGCGCCTTTTGCATAGGCTTCAACCAGATCCTTGCAGCTCTCGACCTGCGCGGCATAAATCACAACGCGGAGCACCTGCGCCCGTTCCGTATATTTCGTCGCCGGTGAAGCGCTGGCCAACCCGTCCGTAAACTCCAGGGATCGGTCGAAGCGGTTACGCTTGAACATATCTTTGGCGTCCTGGTAATCGGCCCCGGGGCCGGTGGGCTTCTGCACGGGCGCTGAACAGCTCAAAACGAGTGCCAGGCTTGCGAACAGCAAAACCAGCACCCGATGAATACATAGGAGCGAATGATTGGCTTTGGGCATTTGCTTATCTCCTGAGGGAGTGAAGGCGTGGTTTATGCCGCCGGAGGAACGTCCATCGCGGCTCCGCGCAACACCCCCGTGAGTCACTTAGTCTTCCTTGCCGCATCGTCTGTGCCGGGCTGGTCCGCCAAACAAGGCAGCAAGGCAATACAATTCGGCGCGGGAACTATATGACAAGCCAGGAACGAATTCAATAGGGGTGTTGGCCGCCATAGGTGGGGTCAAAGTCAGCAGCCCGCGTGGCCCACGAGCGGCCACAACGGCCGCTCCCACTCCGGCTTTTCCTAAAAAGACTGGTAATTGACCGGCGTTGATTCGATAATCTCTTGCCTGGCTTGCAGGTCGCGCGGGAGGCATGCCATGAAGACTCTCTTCCTCACAGTCCGGTCCATCGTCTACATGACCGGGTTCTTACTCTTCTTTGGTTGGATTGCCCTGAGCGTGCGGGTCCTTGACCCGCATATCGGAATCTCCCTGCCTGCTGGGGTTAAAACACCCGGCATTATCATGGCAGCTCTAGGGGCGATTCTGGTGCTGGTGTGCGCCGGCGTTTTCATTATCCGCGGTCGCGGAACACCCGCTATTTTTGATGCGCCACGGGCTTTCGTTGCCGTCGGTCCCTATCGATACGTTCGCAACCCCATGTATATCGGGGGGCTGATTCTCCTGCTTGGCCTGGCTCTCTACCTCGACTCGCTAGCGATTTTGCTCCTGGCGTTGCTACTCTCGTGCTTTGTCCACTTATTCGTCCTCTTCTACGAGGAACCCACCCTGGTGCGGCAGTTCGGGAAATCCTACGAGGAGTATCTCCGATCCGTCCGGCGGTGGATTCCGCGTTGGCCGGCAGAATGAAAGCTCCCGGAGTGCCCGAGAGTACGGTAATCTGACTCCCTGCAACTCGTATATAATCTCTCGGACGGTTATGGGACTCCCCAAAGCAAAGTGGCTGCTCGTGACAGGGTTAACCTTGTTCGTCCTGCTTGGTTTTGCAGGGTTAGCCATCTGGAAAGCCTCAAGAGCACTTCGGCAGGCCACCTCGGAGGTAGCGGCAGAAGACGACCTGAAATTCACGGTTTCGCGCTTGAACCGTACGGTTCCCCCGGGCGTCGAATGGATCAGCTCGCCTGCGGCATTCAATGATGCGGCATTTTTTGGCGGCCGTCTGTACGTTTGCGGCCCTTCGGGGTTGATTGAGTATTCCATGGACGGGAAGCCCGCAGCCCGCTACCGAGTGGGCCTCGAGTTGCCCTCCGCGCCTCTAATGGGTATGTCCATCGGCCGCGCCGCAGATGCCGCCGAGCCGGAACTCTATGTCGCCACGGCGGGCGGCGGCCTTCTGGCGTTCAGCGAAAGGAGTCTGCGGCAAATCCTTCCGGAGGCCGGGCCGCTTCGTCACATCACTGCCGTACTGACTCCGCCAACAGGCCGGGTGTTGCTGGGCACAGAGAAAAGCGGCGTCTTGGTTTACGACGGCACTCACCTCTCATTTTTCCATTCCCAACTTGCGAATCTGCAGATCACGGCACTCGCGGGGGACGACTCGAACCTATGGGCAGGCACGCTCGCGAATGGCGTCGTCCACTGGCACGCGGGCCAGGCCGACCGCTTTGCGGAGTCCGATGGGCTGCCTGACCCGCGGGTTCTTTCCCTGGCGGTCGACGGAGACCGGACCTTGGTAGGCACGCCAATGGGCGTGGCGGAATTCCGGGGCGGGAAGTTCAGGCGCGTGCTGGCCTCGAGTTTCTTCGCGAGTTCGCTGCTGGTGGAGGGCGAAACGCTCATCGTGGGCACGCTCGACGAAGGCATTCTCGAGATCCCCCTGGATGCAGGGTCGAGTAAGGGCCCACGTCCGCGCGGCCAGGAAATCTCCGGCCGCATCATGCGCCTGCTGTCAGCGGAGGGCAACCTCTTCGCATTGACGGAGAGCGGGTTCTACAGCTTCAATCCGCGCGGCGGCGCATGGCGCCCGGCTTTCGAGCGCGAAGCCTCGCTGCTCGAGGACCCCAACGTCTCCGCGCTTGAATTCGATTCCTCGGGCCGGCTCTGGGTGGGCTACTTCGATCGCGGGCTCGACGTGCTTTCGCCCGGCGGCGAGCGTGCTACGCACATCGAGGATGCGCACGTCTTCTGCATCAACCGCATCATTCATGACCCACAGCGCGGCGCCACGCTCGTGGCCACTGCCAACGGCCTCATCGTGTTCGACGGCGCATTGCGGCAACGCGGAGTGCTGGGCCATAACGAGGGGCTGATTGCCGATCACGTCACAGATGTGGCCTTGACGGCAGGCGGCATGACTTTGGCTACACCCGCCGGCATAACATTTCTCACTTCCGGCGGCGCGCGCAGCATCTACGCTTTCCACGGCCTCGTCAACAATCACGTCTACACCCTGGCGGCGGAGGGCACGCGTCTGCTGGCGGGAACGCTCGGCGGCCTTTCGATCCTGGACGACGGCCAGGTTCGCATGAATTACACCACTGCCAACTCCGGGTTGAAAGCCAACTGGATTACCGCCCTGGCGCGCGTGGGCGACGAGTGGTTCGTGGGTAGCTACGGGGGCGGGATCTTTCGCCTCGACGCCTCCGGCCGCTGCGAAAGGTTTCCCGACGCCTCGGACGCGTTCGTGGTGAACCCCAATGCCATGCTCGCTACCGGTCAGCGTGTTTACGCTGGAACCTTGGAAAGAGGATTGTACGTTTACGATCGTGCGTTGGGGCGCTGGAGCAACGTTACAAGAGCCTTACCCTCGCCCAACGTCACTGCCCTCGCGGTCCACGACGGGTACCTTTACGTTGGCACCGACAATGGTTTGATTCGGATTCTCGAGCGGGACCTCGCAACGATCGGGTGATCGGGAGATCGGGAGATCGGGAGATCGGGAGAACAACCGTGAGCAAACCGCGACTTCCGGAAGATCGGGTGATCGAAAGGCCTATGCGAGTTCATTCGACCACTCGACCATCGGATCACCCCATCACCCGATCTCCCGACCTCCCGATCATCCGGTTCGCAATCCTATTCGCCCTCCTCGCCACCGTCTCCTGGTGTTTTGGCGACGCCGGCGTCATCATCCCCCTCGGGGAGGAACGCCCAAACCCCGCGATTCTGTCGCTCGATGAGATGCACATCACCGTCTACATTGACAACGGCGATGCGCGCGTCTTCATCCAGCAGATTTACGGCAGCCATCGCGGGAACGTCCTCGAGGGCAATTACATTTTTGCTCTGCCCAGCCGCGCAGCCATTTCGGATTTTGCGGTGTGGGACGGCGTAACCCGCATCCCCGGCGTCATCCTCGAGCGCAAGCGGGCGGAGGAGATCTATAACGCGCTGAAGTGGCAGTCGATCGACCCCGGCCTGCTCCAGATGGGCGAGCGTGGCGCAGAAGAGGCGCGCCGCAGCCAGGTGTTCAGCGCACGCATCGTTCCCATACCGGGCTTTGGCACAAAACGCGTCGAGATCGAGTATCACGAAACCCTTCCGGTTGAAAATCTCGAGTCGCTCTTTGCCGTGCCACTGCATCCCGATGCCTACCAGGCTCAGTCGGCTGCTCACCTCACAATCGACTTCGAGTTGCATAGCCAACACGCGATCCGCGACTTTCAGGTGGTCGGACAGACGTTTCCGCTCAAAATTACGGAGCGGGGACCGACGGTAGTGAAGGCCTCGCTCGAAGCCAACAATATTCTGTTCAAAGAAGATTTTGCCGTCCGGTACACCTTGGACGAAGCCAAAGCTGATTCCCTCGAGGTTCTGACCTACCGCAATCCGCGCCCTCCGCAGCCCGATGCCGCGTCAACGGAGGCTCCGCCCGCGGTTTCGAGCGAGCCGGGCTTTTTCGAAGCCTCGGCATTGTTCGCCACTCACGGCCGTGTTGCCTCTTCCGGCGGGGCAACTTCTGGCGGACCGCCGCGGACCATTCTGGTGTTGTTCGACACCTCGCTTTCGATGCAGTGGGAAAAGCTGGAGCGGAGCTATCAGGCCATGGAAGCGCTGCTCCGCTCGCTTCGCCCCGCCGACCGCTTCAACCTCCTCCTTTTCAATACCGAGCTGAACTGGTTCGACAAGCAGCCCACGATGGCGGACAAGCCCACCGTGGAGCGCGCACTCGAATTCGTGCGAGCCAGCGGATTGCGCGGCGGAACTAATCTCCAGCAAGCGCTCTCTTCTGCCCTCGAGCAGGCGAAAGGCTCGCCGGGCGAGACCTACATCATCCTTTTAAGTGACGGCAACGCCACGCGCGGCCTTATTGGCACGGGCCGGCTGGCGGCGTGGTACTCGCAGCAGTGGAAGTCCTTGGCCGAAGCGTCGCGTCCTCGCACCTACACCTTCGGCGTCGGCGATGACGCCAATCAGGCGTTGCTCCGACTGCTCAGTGGTAATCGCGGTCTCACGGAATGGGTCCGGTCGACGGAGCCGATGGGCTTCAAGCTGAATGCCTTCCTCGGCAAGATTGGACGAGATTCGCTGGCCCAACTTAAGCTCAGCACCGCTCCGGCGGCAAACTTCGACCTTGTTTATCCGCTCGAGGACACGGTCTTCCCCGGCTCTGTCGCCGCCTGGGTCGGGCAATACAGAAGACCGTTGCCTGCTGCACGGTTCGATGTCCAAGCCATTCGGGAAGGCGCCGCCACCAGCATGCACGCGAGCGTGCCTCTGCCACAGGAGAATCTCGAGCACCCGGACCTGCCGCGCACCTGGGCCAAAGCGCGCGTCGATGCGCTGCTCGCCAAAATCGAGCGTGACGGGGAGGATCGCGCCTCCGTGGACGAAATCATCCGCCTGGCTCGCAAGTACAAATTCGTCACGCCATACACTTCGTTCCTGGCGGCGCCCCGCGCGTTGTTCCGGCCGCGCGTGATTCGGCCAGGCGATCCGGTGATTCGCGTGAAGACCGATCCCTCCATAAGTTCCGTGGCGGCGCTCTTCCCCTTTGGATTGATCAAAGTGCTGCGCTACCTGCCGGGCGAAGATACATGGCAAACCCGCTTCCTGGCGCCTGAGGACATGACCGATGGGACCTACCTGGTTCGCCTCATCCTGCGCGACCGCGATGGCCACGTCTATCGGGAGTCGAAGAGCTTCGTCATTGTGACCGAGGCTCCGGTAGTGCGAGTTCACCTTCAAAAAAAGCAATTCCGGCGCGGCGAGTCGATCCCCTTGCGGGTCAGTGCATCGGAGCGGACACGCACTGTGGTGGCTCGCCTGATTGGCGTCGAACCCGCTTATCTCACCTGGAACCAGGACGCGGGGGCCAACACCGGTAACCTCCCCATCCCTGCGGACCTTCCTGCGGGCATTTACACACTGACGGTTACGGCGGAAGATATAGCCCACAACATTGGCAGCCAGGAGGTGAACATTGAAATCCTCCCGTAGCTCGCGCTCCCGAATTCTTCTGGCTGTTCCGGTTGCCCTTCTGGTCTTTGCCGCGCTTACTGCGCGTGGCGATCTCGCAGAATGGCTGCAGAACCTGGAAAGCAACGGCCGCTTTGAAGCAGCCTTCTTCCGCACCGTGACGTTGTTAGGCGCTCCGATAAGTGTGCGCCGCTCACCTCTCGAGGCTCGCAACGCCTTGAACGACCTCGTCTCGAAATCTCCCAATGATCCTGAGCTGTACCGCATGCGCGCCCGCGCCGACGAAGCGCAGTTGGATTCGAGCGCCGCGGAAGCGGACTGGCAGAAGTATGCCCAACTCGCCCCCGACAAGACTGATGCCCAATTACAGCTTGCAGACTTCTACCATCACCGCGCGCGCCCGCTGGACGAGGTCAAGGCGCTCTCCGCCGCTGCGCAGGCGCCTGCCTCCCCTGCTGACAAACTGCGGCCTGCCAATCAACAGCGGGCTTGGCAAGCGTTTGAACGCATCTTCGAGGTAATCCGCCTTCAGGCTTTGCCCGAAACGCTTTCACTCCAGCAATATGACGCGTGGCTGGCGCGTTACCCCCACGAGGCGGCAGTTTATTCCCGTTTCTTTGATTTTCTTACCGGCGGGAAAAATGTAACCGAGAAAGCGGGGGCTGGCGGGAGCGAGGTTCAAGCAGCTTCCAACTCTTCGACTCCTCAACTCTCGACTCCTCGACTCTTCAATGAGGCCGAGCGGCTCATTCGCCGGTACGAGAAGGCGTTTCCGGACGACAAGCTGTTTCCCATCGAAGCCCGCGCTACGCTGGCCTATAAGCGCGGCTCAACGGACGAGGCGCTGGCAATCTACGACCGCAACTTTCAACCACTTTGGCCGCCCGAACTCGTCCAGGACTACTTTACTCTGCTCAAGGATACCCATCGCTTGCGTGAATTCCTGAGCCGCACCCGCGCCGCCGTTACAGCCGGACCGAGCGACGTGGCGGCTGCGGCGCGCCTCTTTTATTACTACCAGCAGCAAGGCAATGCGGCCGAAGCGCAGCGCGCCCTCGTCGAGTATCGGCTGCGCATGGAGAGAACCAATGCCGCCTGGAGGAGCGACCAACTCTGGACACTCGCACGCCTACTGGACGGCATTCACGCGTACAACGAAGCCGCGCGTTGTTATTATGCTCTTTACAGCTTGCCGGGCGCGGAGCCCGCGCTTCAGGAAAAAGCTCTCGCCGGAATTTCCAATCTTCTTCTCGCCGCCCCCGAACAGCCTATCGAATTCGGGAACAACTCGATTTCTTTCCTCCGTGACATCGGCGCCGTGGACCCCTACCCCGGATTCTTGAACGGCGTCCTCTCGTTGCTGCTAAACTCCCAGTCGCCCGCCTTTCAATACTCGCAGGCCGAGGGGACTGCCGTGGCGTATTTTCATCGCGCACGGGCCGCCGAACTCATTGCGCTCTTCGACAGGCGCTTTCCGCAGTCGGTCGAGCGCAGCGAACTTCACGCCAGCCTGCTGGATGCCTATGCCGTCTACGGTATGGATGATGCCATCTTGCGAGAGGGCCGCCAGTTCCTGACTTCTTTCCCCAGGGCGCCGCAGCGCGTGCACGTCGCCATGTTGATGGCTGATTCCTATGCGCGCAGAAACATGGAAAAGGAGGAACTCGCGCTCTACGACCAACTGCTGAGCGAGTTGGCCGCGCGTGCCGAGCACGTTCCGCTCGGCGAGGGCGCCCGCGCGAATGCTTCGGCGGTGCAGCCGTCCGGGTCTGCCGAGCCGGCCGAGGAGGAGGTTGCGGCCGAAGAAAACTCCGAAGCCACGAGCCCATCTTTCGCTCCCGCGGGCGGCCCAGCTACGGCAGTCCCGCAAGTGGTCCGCCCTCGTCGCCGCCTACCCTTCCAGTCCCGCCTCCGCGCAACGCGCACTCCGCCTTCTCATTCGGGTGAAGCGCGATCAGTGGAATATTCGCAGGTCCTGGAACGCTACATTTCACGGCTGGTCGCCCTTGGCCGGCCGCTTGCCGTGCTGGACCTTTTCCGGCGCGAAATGGATCACAATCCCAACGACCCGGGGCTCTACGAACGGCTGGCCACGTTCCTCGAGCAGAACCGCATGGACGAGCGCATCGAGGCCGTCTACAAAAAGGCCCTCCAGCAGTTTCCCCATCGCTCCTGGTACCAGAAGCTGGCTCGCTGGTATTTGCGGCGGCACGAACGGCAGCAATTCGAAGAACTCACTCGCCAGGTCACCCAGACTTTTTCCGGCACGGAGCTCGAGGAGTACTTCCGCTCGGTGGTCGAGAGTGGCCCGGTGGTGCCCCAGATGTACGTGCAGTTGAACCTCTACGCCCACCAGCGATTTCCTCACAATCTTACGTTTGTGCGGAACCTGCTGGAGGCCTTCCGCTCGAAGCAAACCTACAACCGGCAGGCCTGGGAAGCGCTCATTCGGCAATACTGGTTCTATGACGACACCATGCGTTCGGTGTTCTTTGCTTATCTCTCGAGCGGCGGCCAACTCGATGCTGAGCTTCAAACGGTGCGCGCCTCTAATCCCCAGTCCGGCGCCGACAAATGGGATGAGCTGACTCACGCCAACCCCGCCGCCGCGCAGTTCGTCGCCGAGGCGGAGATCTGGCGCTCGCACTTTGAAGCCGCCGCCCCCGTGAGCAAGGCCATTGCAGAGGCTTATCCGGCTGAGTTCGCAATGGGCCGGCGAGCCTCTTCCCTTTTCCGGTCGCTTGCCCCCTTCAATCCGCCGTACACGGCGGCCGCCGCATCAATTGAAGAAACCCTCGCCAAGGCGAACCCCGGTGACCGCGACGTTCTGATTCGCATTGGCGATATTTACGCCGACCGGGAGATGTTCGCGAAGGCGCGTCCGTATTGGAATCGCGTGCCCGGGCTCGAGCCTGGCAATCCCGACGCTTTCCTCCAGTCGGCGACCGTTTTCTGGGACTACTTTCTCTACGGCGACACGCTGCGAGTGATCAATGACGCGCGCAAGAAATTCTCAAACCCCGCCCTCTTCGCGTACGAGGCGGGGGCAGTTTACGAAGGCGAACGCGACTATAAGCGTGCAGTCGGCGGATACCTCAGCGGCGCGCTGAGTTCAGCGGCCGACTCTGCGGCGCGCGCGCGGTTGTTGCGCCTGGTCAAGCGTTCGAACCTACGCGCGACCATCGAGCAGGCGACCGAAAAGGCAGCCGGCGGCTCGAACCCCGATTGGAATGCCGTCTCTTTGCGGATTGACGTGCTCGAGGCGCTCAACCGCCGCGCCGATCTCGAAGGTCTTCTGACGCATCTCGCGCAGGAGACTTCGTCGCTCGAGCTTCTCGCGCAGATTCAACCCGTGGCGGAACACTACGGTTTCGACAACGATCGCATCCTTATTCTCGAGCGCGAAATTGCTCTCCTCGCGGACACGGTCGAAAAGCTCCAGCTTCGCCTGCAACTGGCTCGCTTCTACGAATCGAAGAACCAAGTCGAGCAGGCTCGCGTCTTGATGGAGAGTGTCGATAACGAGAATCCGCTGGTGCTCGGCGTGGTCCGCTCCACGGTCGATTTCTACTGGCGCAACAAGATGTGGGACCCCGCCATCGACACCCTGGTGAAAGCGGCCCAAGCAGCTTATCCCGATCTCGGCCGGCAGCTCAATTTCGAGGCGGCAGCGAAAGCCGCGGAAGTCAAGGAATACGCGCGCGCCCGCGAATTGCTCACCGCGCTGCTCCAGGATCAACCCTACAACGCCGAGTACCTGGCGGCCGTGGCGGACACCTACGCGCGCGAAAGCGACGACAAATCTCTGCGCGACTTTTACCTGGCCAAAATCCAGGTTTTCCGCGACTCGAATCTGCCTGCCGACGAAAAGACGGCTCGCATCGCAGCGCTTCGTCGCGGCCTGATTCCCGCACTCGCCCGCTTGAAGGATTTTGCCGGAGCAGTCGACCAGTACATCGAAATCATCAACAAGTATCCCGGAGACGAAGGACTGGTTCAGGAGGCCGCGGGCTTCGCCGGCCGCAACGGCCGGCGCAAGCAACTGCTCGATTACTACACCAAGACCGCCGCTGATTCACCCAAGGACTTCCGCTGGCCCATGGTCGTGGCGCGAATCGATGCTTTCTTCGAAGACTATCCCGCCGCCATCGCTTTCTACGCGCGGGCCCGGGCCATCCGGCCCGACAGCACTGATCTGCTCGCGGCCCAGGCCGGCCTCGAGGAACGCTTGATGCGCTTTGATGACGCCCTGAAGAGCTATTCGCGCCTTTACGAACTGGCTTACCAGAATCCCGCCTGGATGGAGAAGGTGGCGGAACTCCAGGCGCGCGAAGGGCGCACCGATGCGGCCGTTGCGGCGTTGAAGAAAGCGTTAATTGAAGGCCGGCCGGAGAAGCCCGAGCTCTACTTCGCCGTTGCCGAACGCCTGGCGGGCTGGAATGTGCTCGAACAGGCGAGGCAGTTCGCCGAGCGCGGCGTGGCCCTCGCGGGAGCCGGGGCGGTTCTCGAACCGCCCTTACTGCCTGGTATGACCACCTACGTAACGGTCCTCACGCGCCTGCGTGATTACAGCACGGCCTTCGCGCGCCTCCGCGAGGCGGCGCGAGCGGCACGGGATCAGAAAATCGAACCCAACCTCACTCCCTGCCTCTCCGCCATGGGCAGCCTGGTGAAGGATTACTACACGCCCGAAGAAACCACCGCCCTCGCCAATTTCCTTATCAAGCAAAAGGAAGGAATGGAGGCGCGCGAATTCAGGGAGGATCTGCTTCCGTTGGCACAATACGCAGGCCTTACGGACCTCGAGGCAAGCTGGCGGCTCGAGGTGATGCTGGCCGACGCCGGGTCTCCCGAGGCCGAAGCTATGAACACGCGGTTGGGCTTGCTGCAAAAGCAGCGAATGCGCTTCAACGAATACGGGGCGCAGCTCGAAGCCTATTGGAAAGCCTTCCCCAACAAACCCGCCAGGAATTTCATCCTCGAAAAGGCCGCGGAGAGCTACCGCGCAGTCGGGAACACCGCTGCGGAATTGCGAGTCCTTCAGCAGGCCTTCGAGGGGCGTGGCCTGAATGGCAAGCCTCTGCTACGATACTTCGATCTGCTGCCCAAGACCTCGCCTGAGCAACTCGTCGCAATTGCGGGAGGAACAGACGCCGATCGAGTACGCGATGCGGCAGCAACCGCGGCGCTCGCGACGGGAAAAGTCGATCTGGCCCTCCAGGCGGTTGCCGCACGCGGGCAACGTTTGCCTTCCGTTTGGACACACGCTTACACCGCCTTGGTGGGACTCTACTACTCCGACAATTCACCTGCCGTCAATTCTGCCTATCAGCAGGCGCTCGATACGCGCACAATTGGGGAGCGCGTCGCCAAGCCTCCGAACCGCGATGAAACGCTGGCGGGCGACGTCTGGTTCTACTACGGCGGGCGGTATGGAGAGTATCTTTCCATCGCGCACACGGGCAATCCTGAAGATTACTTGCCGGCTACGCTGGAAGGCACCCCGGCAAGTTCGGATGCCTACTTCGCGCTCGCCGATTATTACCGTGAGGCGGGTCAGCCCGACGCTGCGCTGGATGATTTTGCACATACGCTGGAACTGAATTCCACGCGCGCCGACGCGCACGATCGCAGGGCGCAGATCCTCTGGGAGCAGGGCAAGCAAGAGGATGCCATCAAGGAATGGTCGGCGGCATTCGCTGCCTTGCGCGCCCAGGAAGACAGCCGCACGGTGCCGCCTGCTTTCTGGACGGACCTCGAAGCCGCGCTCGAACACATCGGCGAACGGAAACTTTTCCCGCGCTTGCGTGACGATGCCGAGCGCGTGGTGCGCACCTACGTCCGGCGCAACGGCAGTTACCGGGCCGGGCCGATCTTACGGGGCGCACTGGCTGCGGCGGGCGATCCCGCGGAGGGCGCGAATTGGCTCCTCGACCTTTCGCGCGTCGCCCAATCCCCCATCGCGTTCCTGTCGGAACTTGTTCGCGCCCGGTGGTTTCCCGAAGGCCAGAAGGAGCCTGTCTATCAGAAAATTCTTGCTTTGGCTCAGGACCAGGCTGCTAAGACCTTCGGCGCGGAGCACTCGACAGCGCTTGAAACGTTGCACGATTGGCAAGTCGAGTGGATTACATTCTTGCTGGACCGTCGCCGGACGGATGAGGCACGCAACGCCTTCAATAGCCTTTCGGAGGATTTTCGCGACCCGCGCCGGCTTGAGATCGCGTCCCTCATGGTTCGCCTCGCGGCCCAGTCCAACACGCTTGAGGAGCTGCTTCGGCAGTTTCAACAGGCCCCTGACAAGGCTCCCCCTTTCGATGTCCTGCGCAGTACCGTGATCGGTCTGCAGGAGAAGGACCCGGCGAGCGCCCGCCGGGTTTTCGAGTATGTCTATACTCGCCAAATTGACGAACGCGATTTTGCCGCGGCGAACTTCCTGGGGCTCGCCGAAGTGCGCTTGCAACAGGGCAATCTCGCGCAAGCGGTGGCGCTGCTCCAGCGCATGAACCTCGTGGCGGGCCAGCCTTTCGAAAACCTGGCCGCCGCCGGTGATCTGCTCGTGAAGATGGGGCATCCGGCGGAGGCCGCGCAGTTTTACAGCATCCGCGTGAAAGCCGTCCCCTGGGATGCGGACGCTCGGCTGAAACTGGCCCAAGCGGAAGCAGCGGCAAACACACAACGAAACGATGCCATCCAAATCTTTAGCTCGGTGGTGTCCTCTCCGAACTCCACTTATGCTGAGCGCGCCGGCGCAGCCGAGTCACTCACGGCCCTCAGTGCGCCTGCGCCAAGCCAAGTCAGCGTCGAACTCGAATGGTTGATTCGTGGCGGGCCCGTGGCGGCCGCCGAGTCGCCCGGCTATTACTATGCGCGCCTGCGAGCGGCACGCGAAGCCGCCGATCCCGCGGCCAAAATCCGCCTTCTGCTCGATGCGATTGGCATCCGCCCCGAGGACTTCTCGCAGCGTGCCCCCGGGTCTGAGCCCCCGAACGAGAGCCCTGAGGGTGTATCGCCGCGCGTTTGGTTGGCGGAGACGGCGGCCGCGGCAAACCAGAACGAACTCGCGATGTCAGCTATAGCACCATTGCTGGAACAGGGTTCGACGCTCACCGTGCAACCCGAAAATCAGGAAGGCGAAGCAGCAGACGAGGGATCCGCCCAGCCGGAATATCCGGACATCCTGTGGAAGTGGTTTTTGCGTGACCAGAAGTTGAGCGATGAGCAGAAATCGCTCCTGGCCACGCAACTTGGCGGCGCGTTAGTGAAGCTCGACCGGCTCGCGGAGGCGGCGCGGCTCTGTAAGATCTCCGCCATGCTCGCGACTGATGGCTCCGTCCGCGCCAAGGCAAACAGCGAACTCGAACGCGTGCAGGCACGACTCAAGCTCGAGAAGGCCGATCAGGAGCGCCGGCCGGTGATCACGCATAACCTCGAGCAAAGTGTCCTGGTCAGGCCTCGACTGCTAAGTCAGAGCGGGCCATCGGCTGGAGGAGGTGTGGCGCAATGAGGAAATTCGCGATTCTCGTCCTCTGCTCTCTGAGTCCTTCCCTCGCCATGGCTCCGGCCGGCCAGGCGCCTGCTGCACCGTCATCCAGCCTCGCTGCTTTCATGCCCACGGGGTCGCTGCTTTACCTGGAGTCACCCGACTTCGCCGCTCTTGTCCATGACTGGAACAGCTCGAAAGAGAAACAGAAGTGGCTCGCGAGCGACAATTACCAGGTCTTCTCGCGCTCGCGACTTTTTCTGCGCCTCCAGGAAGCGCAGAAGCAATTCGCGGTGGCGGCGGGCGCTCCGCCGGACATGGCGTTGCTGGATTCGGTCGCGGGCGGGCAATCGGCGCTCGCGATTTACGACATCGGAAACCTGGAATTCCTGTACATCACGCGCATGCCTTCCGCCCGCGCCATGCAGAACGTTCTGTGGACGAACCGTGGGAAGTTCGAGCCGCGCAAGGCGGCGGACGTTCCTTATTACATTCGGACGGAGCCGGAGAAGAATCGCCTGGTGGCCTTTGCCACCTCTGGTGACTATCTGCTGCTCGCGACACGCGAAGACCTGATGGCAGGCGCGCTCGCCTTGCTTTCCGGCAAATCCCAGCCCAGGCTCCCGGACGAGATTTGGTATAAAAGTGCGGTTGCGGCGGCGGGCCCGGGGGGCGATCTTCGCATGGTATTGAATCTTCCGCTGCTGGTAAAGTCGCCGCACTTCCGCAGCTATTGGATTGAGCGCAATGTCACAGAGCTGAAGCAATACGCGGCTGAAGTCGCGGATGTGCACAGTGCAGCAACCGAAATTCGTGAAGACCGCGTCCTGCTCAAAGCTAACCCACCCGCAGAGGCGGAGCCTCGCGGCGCCGCCGTGGCCGAATTGCTGAGCGTGCTCCCCTCGCAGGAAGGCCTTTACCGCGCCTGGAGAAACCCCGCCGCCGAAATGGTGCTCGGCTTGGTGCAAGAGGAGGTTCTGATGCCTCGCGCAGGCCCGGGCGTGGCTTCCCAAACCGCGCCTGCGGTCTCTTTGGCTCCGGGACAGGCGGGCAGCGAGAGCGATCTTGAAACCCGGATTGACGTCGCCCCGCTCCAGGGAACGGCGGGTGCCCTGGGCGTCGACGCTCTCAAAAAGCTTCTCGATGCAGCTCCGCTCGAGGCCGTCCTGGAGTTTCACTCGCTTCGTCATGCCAGGCAGCCGGCTTTTGTCGAGCCGCACACGGCCATCCTCATTCGCAGCTCGGTGAATTGGGATACGCAGGCGGTCCGCGACACCCTGCGCGCGGCCATTCGAGAACTTTGGACGACCTCTCAAATCGGCGTGAATTGGGTACAGAATCGCGAAGAAAATGCCGGCTACTTTCACCTCGATGGGTTGGTTCCGCTCGCCGTGGCGGTTCGTGGACCCGTCCTCCTGCTGGCGAACTCTGACGAAACGCTGAGGTCGTTGCTGGCGCGAGCGGCGCCCGGCCAGGCAGCGAATCCTCCCGGCGCCGCGCAGGGTCAGAACCTGGTCTACGCCGCAGGGTTTCACCATGCCGCCGAGCGTGAAAACATTGTGACGATGATGCGGCTGATTGAAATGCCGGAAGGCCAAGCGGGCGGAGCCGTCGCCGGTCAAGACGGGCACGAGCCGGGCTTCTTTTCTGAGAATCTGGCGAGCCTCAGCCAGTCGCTCGAAAGCATCGAATCCGAGTCGCTCATCGTCGAGGACCGCGGCCCAATGCTTGTCCAGACGGCAACGTACAGGCTGACGAAGAAGTAGGCGGTATGTGGTAAGTCGTATGCGGGGAAAAGAAACGGGCCGGCACATAACGGTAAAGCCCTCTCCCTTGGGGAGAGGGTGTCACGCTGCCGGCGTTTTCATCAGCCGGAGCGTGACGGGTGAGGGGGTACTTGCCGCCATCCTGGTGGCTTGCCTTTTCGCGGCGCCTCCCTTGGCTGCGGCTTCGCTCTACGACCAATCGGTTTGCCGGCTGCTTCGAGAGCGCTACACTTCCGGCGACTTGTCGTACATCCTGGTCGACGCTGCCACGCGCCGCCTGATTGCAGCCCGTTGGGACGCGATCGCAGAACCTGTGCCGGTGGGCTCCCTCGTGAAGCCGTTTCTTGCCTTGGCCTACGCGCAAAAACACGATTTTCAGTACCCCACTTATTTTTGCCGTGGGGTGCGGGACGGTTGCTGGTTGCCACGTGGCCATGGAAAGGTGGATATTAGCTCGGCCATAGCATATTCTTGCAATGCCTATTTTATGAACATCGTTTCTACTTTAAAGCTTGAGGACGTGGAGTCCATAGCCCAACGCTACGGCTTTTCTATTGGGCAAGTACCGTCCGGCGCGGCGGAGATGATCGGTCTGGGCAGCGCCTGGCGTATTGACCCTCGGGAACTCTTGCATGCATACATCCTTCTCGCCGACGCACCGCGAGCGGCCGGGGCTGTCGAATTGCTCCGTGGCATGGCTCTCTCGGCCAAGATAGGGACCGCCAAGGCCGCGGGCCAGAATCTTCACGGAGTGGCCGCCCTGGCGAAAACGGGGACCGCGCCTTGCGTCCACCAGCCCCGCGCGCCCGGTGACGGTTACGCGGTCATACTCTACCCTGCGGACCAACCTCGCCTGGTGTTGCTGGTTCGTGTGCACGGTGTTCCCGGCGCGCAGGCAGCCCGAATCGGAGGCCGGATGTTGAATAGTGTGGTCAACCTACAGTAGCAACAAGCGAGTATTGCCCTCTCCCTTGGGGAGAGGGTGTCCCGCTGCCGGCGTTTTCGTCAGCCGGAGCGGGACGGGTGAGGGGTTACTTCGACGGCGATAAGGATCAAGCGCGCAGAATTCTGCGAGGGTGATTTAATTCGCACACGCTTTCTCCCATCCGCTCTCGCGTTCGTTCTTCTGGCGTCATGCGCAGCCGCTCAAGATCTGCGCATCAGGGTCTTTGGCCTCCTGCACCCCCAGCAGTTGACGATCACCAGCCCGCCCGGGCAAATGCTGATACTCACCGCGGGCTCACACCAAGTCAGCCTCTCCGGCGGCGCTTCAGCCTTCGTATCTCTGGAAGCGGACCACGTCCGCGTACGAAGCAGAAGTGAAAGCTTCGTGGCCGCTGAAGTACGCCTAACAGGGGCAGCGGCAAGCGGCTCGGACTTCCAGCTCTCCGTTCCCGGAAAGCTTACGCGACAGTTTCGAGGCAAACTCGATGTCGAGTGCCGCATCGACGAATTGATTGCCGTGGTGGAAATGGACCTGGAAACGGCCGTGGCTTCAGCGGTGGCCGCAGAAAGCGTTCCCTGGGCTTCCCTCGAAGCCTTAAAAGCCCAAGCGATCGCCACTCGTTCATACTATCTGGCTTCGCGATTGCGCCACGGGCAGATAGATTTCTGCGACACGACCCACTGCCAGTTCCTTCGCGAAGCGCCGTCCCCGCAGTCTCTCGCTGCCCAGTCCGCCGCGGCCACCGGGGGCCTGGTACTCTTTTACGATGGCGCGCCTGTCCCGGCGCTATTCACCGGCAGTTGCGGCGGCAGGACCCGGACCCTCCGAGAGGTCGGCCTCGCGCCTGCTCCTTACCCCTATTTCTCCGTGCCCTGCGATTACTGTTTGAAGCATTCACCGCATTGGCAGGTGCGACTCGACGCCGAAGAAGCCGCGGGGCTCGCAAGCCACACGGAAGCGAGCAGGCTGAGGCTCGGCCGCATTCTGGGCTGGGACGTGGTGCCCGGCAACAATTACGAATTGCAACCTCGCGGCGACGGGGTGGTGGTGGAAGGCCGCGGCAAGGGGCATGGCGTGGGTCTCTGCCAGTTGGGCGCTGCCTGGATGGCCAGGCAAGGACACAGCTTCCAGGAGATTCTTGCCTTCTATTATCCCAACACGGTCGTAGCAGGAGCGTCAGATTGAAGTTCATGCTTCCCTTCAAGTACAAATTGTGGGAGTATTGAATTTTGTAGCCTGATTCTGCTGTCCCCTGCAAAACTTGAGTCGGCAGTTTAGAACTGAAGGGACGATGGGGAACTAATACTTGGCCTCCGTCAATAGCCTGACCACCAAAGAAGTCTTCGACTTGGTGCGCGCTGACCTCCAGAAGGTCGAAGAGGAGTTTTGCCAGCAGAGCATCTCCAGCGTTCAGCCCATCACCGAGATCGGTCAATACCTGCGCGGAGGCGGCGGCAAACGGCTTCGTCCCACCCTGGTGCTGCTTTCCTCGAAACTGTGTGGTTTCGAAGGGGAGGCGGCGATTCGCCTGGGAACCGTTGTCGAACTCATCCACACCGCCACACTCGTGCACGACGACGTGATTGACGAAGCGGATACGCGCCGGGGCCGACCTTCCACCAATTCCCGCTGGGGCAACCACTTGAGTGTGCTGGCCGGCGATTGGCTTTACATGCAGGCTTTTAATATCGCCCTGCGAGAGCGTAATTTCAAGATCCTGGACCTCTTTATTGCCTTGACCCAGGCCATGGTCGAAGGCGAATTGCTGCAATTGACCTGGCAAAGAAGGATCGATGTCCCCGAGGACGTCTATTTCGAATTGACTTATCGCAAGACTGCCTACCTGTTTTCCGTCTGCCTCCGTCTGGGCGCGGTGCTGGCGGAAAGGAGTGAGGAGGAGGAAAGCCAATTAGGTGTTTACGGCCTCAACCTTGGCCTGTCGTTCCAGCTTATCGACGACGTGCTCGATTTCACTTCCTCGGAGGAGATCCTGGGAAAGCCGACCGGGAACGATCTCCGCGAAGGCAGGGTCACACTGCCGCTCATCTATCTCTTGCAACGCTGTACTCAAGACGAAGCGCAGAAAGTAAGGTCGGTGCTCGCCGAGGGTGGTTTCAACCCGCTGCGATTCAGTGAAGTTCTGGAACTGATCGACCGCTACGATACGTTGCGGACGGCGAGGGAAAAGGCCCAGGAATTCGCTCAGAAAGCCAAGTGCGCTCTGGAGACATTCCCCGACAACCCCTACAAGGACGCCTTGCGATCTTTGCCTGACTTCATGCTGGATCGTGAATTCTGAGGACAACTTCCTAACGTCAAATTGGTTGTAATGACGACCATTCACCGCGAAGCTGTCATTCCGAGCGCAGCGAGGAATCTCGCTCTGATTTCTGGAGAACCGTCCAACTTGGAATGAAGCCTCTCCTCGAAACCGAAATCAAGCTGCCGGTCCGCCACCCCAAGCAGTTGGCGAATCGCCTGGCGCAACTAGGTTTCAAGGTTATAAAGCCGAGGCATTTTGAGAGTAATTACCTCTTCGACTTCCCGGATCTGCGGCTGTGCAAGTCCGGACGGCTGCTGCGTCTGCGTTTCGCAGCGGGTGAGAACCTGCTGACATTCAAAGGTCCGCCGCTCCGCGCGCGTCGATACGGGAGAAGACGCGAAATCGAAACCCGAGTCGAAGACGGGGCGCTGCTGCGGCAGGTGTTGGAGAACCTGGAACTGGAGGAAGTTTTTGCTTATGAAAAGTTCCGGACCGTCTTCGCCGCAGGCATGCAAGTGCCCCGCCATGGATCGCCGCAGGTGGCGTACGACGAGACGCCCATAGGGAATTACCTCGAACTGGAGGGACCGGCACAGTGGATCGACAGGGTAGCAGGCCGGCTTGGCTATTCGCCCCGCGACTACATGACGGCCACCTATCTGGCGCTTTATTTGCAAGACTGCGGCGCACACGACAAGAAACCCGGTAATATGGTCTTCAAGGGCCATAAGCAGCGGCAAAGAACAATCCAGGGCGTATGAAGGTGAGCAGAAACCACAACAGCTCGCGCCAAGGCGCAAAGGCTCTAAGAAACGCCGAGGAGAAGCCCAGGCTTTTCCTTGCGTGGTATGCGCCTTGGCGCGAAACCGGCTTGTCCGCCCTGGGTCGGGTGGCAGCCCCTGGGAAAACCCGGCCGCGGGCCTGCATCAAATCGTGATTGGGTTTCGTTGCCACCTGAGTTATAATAGTTCGGATTGTCGCGCCGCTGACCTTTGGTAGGCGGGCGAGGAGGATATGTTATGGAGGGTTTGTTTCAACCAACCCATTTGATTTTCATTTTGCTCATTGTCTTGATCCTGTTTGGCCCGGGCAAACTGCCGGAGCTCGGGAAGGGCTTGGGAAAGGGAATTCGCGAGTTCAAGGATGCCATCAGAGGTGGCATGGACGGCAGCGCGGAAAAGAAAGACGAAAAGAAGGACGAAGAGAGGAAAGCCTGATCGGATCCCCGCGTTTCCACTCCTTCTAAGCTCTTTCTTCGACCTTATCCCTCTTTAGGCCGTCGACGATTTTACTAATCGTAAGAAGCACAAAGAGTGGTCCAGACCGCATAATCCTCGGTAGCTCAATGGTAGAGCGTTCGGCTGTTAACCGAAGGGTTCCAGGTTCGAGTCCTGGCCGAGGAGCCAACCCTGTCACTGAGTTAGCGCGACAGCTGTTTCCTTATCTGGAATTTGGTTACCATTTTGGTGCACACCTCCCACAAAATCGGCCCCGTTGAGTGCCCGGACCGCCTCGCGTTGAGCTGCCTGCCCGATATGTCCGTAGCGGCGTGACATCCTCATCAAAGCGGCGATTGATTGGGCTGCAGCACGGTTCGAAGTCCCGAAGCGGCGGCGGCGAATCACCAGGAACTTGCGCGGAATCACGCGGCATCTCTATGTAGACTATCCCGCCGGCAAGCGACC
>JBELAJ010000640.1:0-4598 GCA_049508935.1 Terriglobia bacterium
AGGCGCTGCTTCGCAAAGCCGCCCGACGCGATATCGATACCCTCTGGAAGGAAATCGGGGAGTTGCTCAATACGGTCTCCCCAAGCGAATGCACAAACTACTTCGCCTCCTGTGGATATGTATACACTTAAATCGAAACTGCTCTAAGGAGCTGAAGCTCATGGTGGCCGTAGAACCTCTTGAAATTATGAAGCTCTAGCCTGCTTTATTCGTGAACGGGCTATGAGGGGTGAGGTTGAGTCAGTTTGTGCACCGTTGAGACAAGTCGCACTTGGCTGGAGACGACTTTGAGGCCACGTGTCTTGTTAGGGGGCAGTGAGGAGGTAGGAGTGTGACGGATTCCAAGGACACTTCACCGAAGTCGGCATGGCGGGGTTTGTCCAGCATGATCATTGCTAAGAGAGACGGGCTATCCGCTCGAGGTGCCGAAGCTGAGGGCGATCTGGCGGAAGCTGGCGAGAAAGGGGAACGAGACGGGAAGATGAACCACCACCCGGCGCACCGAGACCACCACGTGAGCGCCCAGCTTGAGCAACCGCTCGCGCAGGGTCCACACCTGCGCTCGCGCGCAAGCCGTGCGTGCCGCCCGCAGTCGCAACTCCTGCATCAGCACGTAGGCCGCAGCCGTCATCAGTACCCGGAACTGGTTGGCCCAGAACTTCGTGCAGCTGGTGCGGTCGATCTCCAAACCGTGGTGCAGTTCCTTGAGGCGATTCTCGATGTCGCCGCGTTCGCAGTAAACCTGCTCATAAATCCACTGCGGGCTCTGCTTCAGGTTGGTGATGACGAACCGCGGGTTATCCTTGGGCTCTTTGCCGGCTTGCCGCACCACCTCGGCCTTGAAGATCACGCGCCGCTCCGACGACCAGCTTCCCGCCCGATAGCGGCATTCACCGTAGACGTGCTCGGTCTGCCCGCTCTGCTCAGACCACTGCCGTGCTGGTTCCATCTGCGGCTCGGCCAGGCGGTTCAGGACCGCATTTTTAGCCATGGCCACCACATACTCCACGCCCATCGCCTCCAGGAAGTCCAGCACCTGGGGATCGGCGAACCCGCCGTCCAGCCGCACCCGCACGCGCGCTTGGGGAAACGCCCGCCACACCCGCACCAGGAGACGCCACAGAATGCCGATGGCCCCCGCGCTCGCCACCGCATTGCCCGGCCGCAGCACCGCCGTGGCCAGGTACTGCTCGGGCTCGTCGTTGAAGCTCAAGAAGCCAACCACCGGCAAATAGCACCACGTGTCATAGTGACTGTTAAAGAAGGTCAACTGCTGCGCGCCGTGGGTGGGATCGTCGGTCGGGTCCAGATCAATCGTAATGAGCCGGGCGCGGCCATGCAGCCGGCGACGATGGCGCTCGATCACGCAATCGGCCAACGCCTCGCCAGTGCGATAAAGCTGCTTGCGGTCCACCGCATTCTCAAAGCGCGACAGCGTCGGCTGCGAGGCCAAGTCGTCGCCCTCGATCGGATCGCGCTCCACCAGCATCTTGTGCACCGGGTCTTCGGCCAAGCGAGCCGCGTCATTGGCATCAGCATAGCCGCACGCGATGCCGAAGATGCGCTGCCTCAGCAACTCCTCCAACTCGTGGTCAATTTTGCCAACTTGTCGCTGATCCACCAGGCAGTCGGCCAGCGCCTCGGTCAGTCCCAGTCGCCGGTCGGCAGCTTTCAGCAGGACGGCGCCGCCATCGGAACTGCCCTGCCGCTGGTCAAATTGCGCGACGACGGGCTTCGCAAAAATATCGGGGAACAAAAGACACTCTGTTGTGATATCGTGACCCAAGCAAAAGCCTCCTTTGGCACTTCAAACATCGTCATCTCAACGTGTTTGTACCATAGGAGGCTTTTCTTGTCTCCAAAATCATGAATTATGCGGGCTAGGCGATTTATGCTGAGGTGCTTCCAGGGCATACCCTTAATTCTCCGAGAGGCCCATAAGGTCGAATAGATCCTTCGCAAGGCGGTGCTCACCGCCGGCGTTGGCGGGATAGTCGTCAAAGCTCAGCCGTAGCCTGCCCTTGGCCCTGGCCAAGAAGGTCTCAAAAAATAGCTGGGTGAGTTCTTTTTCTTCACGGCCCTTTGCATAGAGCCCGTTGAGCACTTTCATGCAAGCACCGTAACCGATTGCCCTAGGCAAGGGGTTATCTGGATCAGCCCACTCGCTCGGAAAACTTGTGGCAATGGCAGAAAAGTAATTGCGCATGACCTTTAGAATTGCCCAGTCCTCATTTCGAGCGAAGTATTCCCTGAAAATCTGACCTCGGTTAATATCCTGTTGATCTACGCTGACATTAAGCTTTCTCTTCAGAATGTCCCGGTCGATGTCGGGTTGGCTAGAGATTTTTGGCAAAAGGTATTTGACAAACGTGCCCTGCGTCAATGTTCCTTCGTAGATGTCGAGACTACGTCCCAGCAGTTTAATTCGGTGGTAGAAAGGGGACCCCTCGTCGCTGTTGAGGGTCTTGGCGAGATCATGACAAGTTTTTTGAGGGCTCCTTGTTTTTGTAAGTTCAAAAAGGTCGTACACAAGGGAGCGACTCACCTTTGTTTGTTTGAGATTGATTGTGGCGAAGACCATTGCTTGGTCCTCCACGTCCATTTCAACGAAGATTGCAACAACCATCTCGAAGTTGTTGCCGTCTCCGTCTAGGCTGTCGAAACCTGCCAAACGATGCTGGCCGTCAATGATTTTCGCGGCCTTGTTGTGGAGGCGCAGGGTTAAGAATCCGTCCCGTGCATCCACGACATCGGTCCTTTTTACAGCAACGATAATGGAGTTCGGAAACGTAGCGTCCACGCTCTTAATATATTGTTTGATTTCTGCAACACGCTGCGGGGAGATTGGTCTTTCGATTCCGGTATAGGTCTCTACGGACCGATTTTCCAAACGACGGATGTCGGAGTAAGTGATTTCCCGGAGGATCTTTGCGGGAAGCACACCAATAAAGAACCCCCCAATCGGCTGCTCTACGCCAAGCACTGGAATACGGTACGTGGGCACACGGTCAGAATTCATAGCTTAACACCCTCAGCTTAGCTTAATACCCCCAGCTTGATCGTGACTCGACGCCTCCTTGGAAAGTTCAGATACTTCTTGGGCCTGCTCGGCCCGAAGATCAAAACCACTATCGAACTTCAGCTTTAGGAGGTAAGAAAAAAATGAGAGGAAGCAACCAGCAACGAACAGCGCGCCGGAGAGTAACAGGAAAT
The DNA here is from genome assembly GCA_049508935.1 of Terriglobia bacterium. Classification (GTDB taxonomy): domain Bacteria; phylum Acidobacteriota; class Terriglobia; order UBA7540; family UBA7540; genus CAVROP01. The sequence goes on from JBELAJ010000640.1 coordinate 3,214, forward strand.
CCGTCGGGTCGTAATTCGGTGTTCCGCGGTAGGCGGAACTGTGTGCGTAAATGTAACTGGTTATAATTATAAGGGTAATAAACAGCCACGTTACCAAGCGTCTCGTGTATAGCAAATATTCTTTGGTCAACTGGGAGTAGAACCCTAGCGAGGATGCGCACAGCGTAACTGTAAAAACGAGCAGATTACCGTTCTTAATGTTGTCGAAGAAATCAAATTTTGGATCTCTGTAATAAATGCGCGGCACCCACGCCAACCATACGAATGTTGTTCCGAGAACTATGTTAAATAGGGCCCAAAAGCTAAGCTCCTTCCATTGCTTTATAAGAACCAACCTCAATTCGTCCATATTTGGCTCCCCTGTAGTCCTTCCGACATAGGCCATGAAGCGATGGCACCGAGTTACGTTTTTGCCGGCTCCACGAACTGCCTCACCACTTCCCTCATTTGTTCTGGCAATCCGTGCCGTCGCTTCAAAGCGCTGAATTCTTCCTCTATGTCACGCAACTTTCGCACTAATTCAATGGGCAGGTCCGCATCACGGCACACCTCCTCGAGCAGCTTTTCTTCCTGGGAAAGCATTGAATCGTTTTTTTCGTCTGGCATAGGCTCCCCCTCGTTGACGTGACGCCAAAGCTTGAAAACCAATCCACGAGGCATTCCCTCCTGAGTCCAGACCTGGTCCACCGCCGCCAGCTCGTCCGAGTCAATTAGTTTTTCGCCTGAGTGTTTCTGGGCCATCATTAGGCGCTTTAGGATTTCGACTCGTGCTCGATGGGTAAAAGGCCCTTTGCCGTCGGCAGCTGCGGGTCGCCCGTTCCGCCTAACATTCATCCTACTTTCAGGATTCTCACGCACCTGCTTTAGGTAGTCTCGTAGGGCCAGGAGGGGTTCGAAACGTTCCTCCCCGTCTTCCACCAGGGACTCCATGGCATGGTCTTTTTCGACTACCGTGCACACCCAGCAACCGAAACGGCTATTCCCGCAGGACGGAGTAGATGTGTCGATCACTAGTGGACATTCCCCTCCGCTAGCCCGCTTGTACAAAGCGGCCAAGTTGCCGTTATCTCCCCCCCAGGGGCTTGGTGCCTGAAGCAAGTAGAACCAAACGTCATCGGTCGAAAGTGCCTCAATTGGGGTGTAGACCCAAGCTTTTGGTAAATCAGCATGAGGCCGAAACAGTTGCCCCTCGATATGGTGCGCTGCCATGATCTGTGCCCTGGTTGAGCTTTCTGAGGTCCGTGACCCGAGGACGATGATGACGGTGATTTCGGTACTCTGAATTGGTCCAGTTCGGCGGTTTAAATTGGCCCACCTTGGCAGCGAACGGATACCCTGAATAGGGCATTGCCCAAAAGGGGGAGACCGTTGGATTGGAGAGCCAA
>JBELAJ010000641.1:0-4594 GCA_049508935.1 Terriglobia bacterium
CGGTTCGCGAACCGCCCCTACCACTGCTATGCTGGACTCAAAGACCTCATCCTTTGTTTTCATAGACATTCTCGCTTTGTTCCCCCGATTTTGATGTCGATGAGTTGTGGATTCGAGACGGCGAGGAACCGTGCGCCGCCTTCCGGACTTCGGCCTGTGGGCGAGGGTCGCGGCCGGCCTTTGGTTTTGCACTCTTCGACTTCTCGGCTTTTCGACGGGGAAACCACCGGCAGGAACTACCGACGAGAACAGAGGCAGACTTCCCAACATAACGTACCCGACAGGCCCTGGCCGCCTGCCTAACCCCACAAGACAACTGTAGCCTATGTTATCTCGTTTGTCAAGCGAAAAATGCGCGGAGAACAGAAAGTCCGATCCCGCCACGGAACCGGCATCCGCTATTCTGCCTCGGCGCGGAGCAGATCGGACGAGCGAGGCGCTGAGAGGTTGGTTCCCTTACATCTGCTCCGAAAATGATTCCCCTCCTCAGCGGGAGGAGGGGCAGGGGTGGTGGGTGCCAGCACCACGACGGGACCAACCACCCCCTACCCCCTCCTTAGCTAAGGAGGGGAGTCGTTTTCATGCTTTCTGGGCGCCCGTCAGCCGACGGGCATGAGCGACTGCTTTAACATCCGGTGAACTCAAGGTTATAATGACCCTCATCCAGCGTCAAAGGGAGTCCGCCGCGTGCCCGATCGTCCCATCGTCATGATCAGCAGTACTGCCCGCGACTTGCCCGACCATCGGCAGGGCGTGCTGGACGCCTGCCTTCGCCAAAGCATGCTTGCCCTGATGATGGAGCACCTCCCGGCCCTCGATGCCGACGCAATCAAAGCCTCGCTGGATATGGTGGACAAGGCGGACATCTATCTCGGCATTTTTGCCTACCGCTATGGGTACGTGCCCAAGGGCTGCGACATCTCGATTACCGAGATGGAATACAACCGGGCGGTGGAACGCGGGATCCCTCGCCTCATTTTCATCATGGACCCGAAGCATCCGCTCACGGCCGCCGATGTTGAGACGGGTGAGGGAGCTGCCAGGGTGGAAGCGCTCAAAAAGCGCGCCGGCGCCGAACGCGTGGTGAATTTCTTCAAGTCCCCCGAAGGCTTGCGCGCCGACGTCATCAACAGCCTGTCGCAATATCACAAGCCGGATGTGACGGCCTTCCATTACGTCAGCGACATTCCCACGCCGCCCGAGGCCTACATCGCCCATCCCTACCTGCTGCTCCAAACCCACAAGCTGGTTGGGCGGCAGGAGGAGCTGAACCTGCTCACCGACTGGGTGGCGAAACCGGCGGCGGAGGTCTACCGGGCGCGCATCTTGAACGTGGTGGCCATCGGGGGCATGGGGAAGAGCGCGCTGACGTGGAAATGGTTCAATGACATTGCGCCGCAGGAGCTGAAGCCGCTCGCAGGGCGTATGTGGTGGAGCTTTTACGAGAGCGACGCGAGCTTCGAGAATTTCGTCACCCGCGCGCTCGCCTATGTCACGCGCCGGCCGCGCGAAGAGGTGGAGAAGATTTCTCCGCCCGAGCGTGAAGCGCAGCTTCTGATGGCCCTTGATCGCGAGCCGTTTCTGGTGGTGCTCGACGGCCTGGAACGCATCCTGATCGCTTACGCCCGCATGGACGCGGCGCGCCTCGCCGACGATAACCTTGACCAGGAAACCGCGAATCGCGTGGCCGGGGCCATCGGCCTGCCGGCGAGCGCCGCCGATTCGTTCGTCGGCCAGCATCGCTTGCGCAAGACCGCCGACCCACGCGCCGGCGCTTTCCTGCGCAAACTCGCGGCGGTGCGTGCCTCGCGGATTCTGGTCAGCACGCGCCTCTACCCGGCAGACTTGCAGGCGTTGAACGGAGAGCCGATCCCTAGAAGCTTTGCCCTGTTCCTGCCGGGTCTTACCGAAAATGATGCCTTGGACCTATGGCGCGCCTTCAAAGTCACTGGATCGCGCGACGAACTGCTGGCATTGTTTCGAGCCTTCGATTGCCATCCGTTGCTCATCCAGGCGCTGGCGAGTGAAGTGGCAACTTTCCGCAAGGCGCCGGGCGATTTCGACAAGTGGCGAAAGGCTCATCGGGATTTCGATCCCTTCCGGCTGCCGTTGGTGCAGGTGAGGTCGCACGTGCTGGAATTTGCTTTGCGTGGGCTCGACCCGCCAGGGCGAAAGGTGCTCGAAACCATCGCGGCGTTCCGTATGCCCGTGTCTCACGATTCGCTGGCGGTGCTGCTGGTGGGCGGTGATGGGGAACCGGCTCAGGAGCAGGGACTATTAGGGATGTTGAAAGGAGTGGTCAGAGAAACGCAATTCGTCAAATTCCACGGCGAAGCTGATCTGGACAAAGCGCTGGCCGCTTTAGAGGACCGTGGGCTGCTGGGCTGGGACCGGCGGGCTAACCGCTACGACTTGCACCCCATCGTGCGCGGCGTCGTCTGGAGCGGTTTGGACGAGACCAGTCGGCGCACTACTTACGGCGCGCTGGAGACACATTTCAAATCTTTGCCCACTGTTGACCTGGAACGGGTCAACTGCCTGGAAGACCTCACGGGTGCGATTGAGCTTTACAACACGCTTGTCGGGCTTGGGCGGTACGAGGATGCTTACGTTGTATTCCAGGAACGCCTTCAGGCCGCAACGCTCTACCGTCTGAGCGCCAGCCGGCAGCGCGCTGAATTGTTGGAAATGCTCTTCCCGGACGGGCTCGAACAGCTTCCGCGCTTGAGCACTCCTCGACAGCAAGGCTACACGCTGACCTGCTTAGCACAAGGCTACAACTTTAGCGGGCAGACTGGACGGGCGGTGCCGTTCTATCGCAGGGCAAATATCATTGGAGAGCAGGCAAGCGACCCAGAGAACCTGGCCGTCGGCCTATGCAACCTTTCGAACGCCCTCCGGGCTTCCGAGAGCTTGCGGGAGTCAGAGGCGGCCGCGCGGCGCGCCCTCTCCATCGCCCGCGCACGGAAGGACGCCTTCCAGGAGGCGGTCAGCCTGAACTTCTTGGGTCTCTCGCTGGCCGCACGGGCTGAGGCCGAACCCTCTCGGGCGGCGCTGGAACGGGCGTTGCGCATCGATGCGGGACTCGCCGACAGACAGGCTCAGGGGCTAGACAGCTCCTTTCTCGCCCAGCGAGTCCTGTGGCTGGGCGAGCCGGCAGAGGCTCGCTCACTGGCGGACCGCGCTTGGGAACTCGCTCACGTCCAGCGGCTCGAGGGCGACTTCATCCGTGCTGCCCGGCTGCAAGGCGAAGCGGCGCTGGGCTTGAACGATTTCGCCACCGCCGACGAGCGGTTGCACCACGCCTTGACCCGCGCTAGAGCCGTGAACTACGTCGAGGAAGAGCTTCCCGCGCTGACTGCGTTGGCCGAGTTGCGCCGGCGGCAGAGCGACCTCAAGGCCGCCCGCGAATTGCTCGATGACGTTTGGGAACCCGCCGAGCGTGGCCCTTACCCACTGTTTCACGCCGACGCGCTCAACGTCCTGGCGCAAATCGAGCGCGATGCGGGAAACCGCGCAGCGGCCATTGCAGCCGCTACCAAGGCCTATCGTCTCGCCTGGTGCGACGGCCCGCCGTACGCCTACCACTGGGGTCTCGAAGCCGCCAAAAAGCACCTCGCCGCGCTGGGCGCGCCCGAACCCACGGACCTCGCGCCGTTTGACGAATCCAAATTCGAACCCATGCCGCAAATCGAAATTGATCCCCAGGAATAGGAAGAATGGATCATGCGCTGGTATGCTTGGCGAGGGAAGTAACCCCTCACCCGTCCTGCGGCGCCTCGCGAAAGCGCCGCCGTAGGACACCCTCTCCCCCAAGGGAGAGGGCCTCTCAAATCGTGGTGAGGCGGGCTGACGCATCGGATCCTCGCCATAGAGCGGTCAGCCGGCGGCTCCCCTCCTTGATAAGGAGGGGTTGGGGGTGGTTGCGCGAAGCGCCTTGGAGTGCGGCGGCTTGACGCCGCCTTGCAGTCTCGATATTCATACCGACCATCCTGCGAAGCAAAGCCATTCGCTTCGTTGGCAGTCCGGCATTAAGCTCGAAGCCAAGGCGGCTTGACGCCGCCTTGCAGTCTGGATATTCATACCGACCACCCTGCGAACCAAAGCCATTCCCTTGGTTGGCAGTCCGGCATTAACCTCGAAACTAAGGCGGCGTCAAGCCGCCGCACTCCAAGGTGCCTTCGGCACGGTTAGTCGGGTGACCATTCGACCTCGAAATGGTCAGGAAGCTTCAGGCGGTCGATTCCAAAATTCATGACGGTTTTATAGAACGAAGTGGTAGCGCGGCGCTGGAACCAACTGGCCGAGCACCAAGGGTACAAGCACGGCTCCTTGACCAGCCCGTGGTGAACCGCGTTGCGGTGCACGTAACTCAGACGCGCAAAATAGGATCGCTCGAAGGTGAGATGGGTGTCCCAGTACTGATACCAAACTTGCCGCCCTGCGGCGACATCCTCCTGATTGATCGCACTCGAAGTCTGGGAATGGAGTTCATTCAAAAAGGTTCGCAGGTTACCGGCATCGGCGGGTGAAAGCGCGACGAAGTGGTAGTGATTGGAGAAGACTGCCCAAGCCTGGAGATTCCACCCATACT
>JBELAJ010000642.1:0-4588 GCA_049508935.1 Terriglobia bacterium
GACTCTCGACTCTGAAAGGACTCCGGTGACGACAAGTCTTTTGTTCCAGACCATTGACCAGTTAAGCCGCGAGAAAGGCATAGACTCGCAGATTATCGTGGCGGCTGTCGAGGATGCCGTCCTGGTGGCGACGCGCAAGTATTACAAGTCCGCGGAAGATCTTCAGTCGCATTTCAACAAGGTGACCGGACTGGTTGAGGTTTATGCCGTCAAGAAGGTTGTGGCGGCAGTCCAGGATCCGGATCATGAGATCAGCCTCGAGCAGGCGCAGAAAATGGATCCTCAGGTGGCCTTGGAAGGCGAGGTGCGGATTCCAAAGGCCACGGATGTTCTGGGTAGGATTGCAGCGCAGGCCGCCAAGCAAGTGATCTTTCAAAAAGTACGGGAAGCGGAGCGCGACACGGTTTACGCGGAGTACAACCAGCGGGTGGGCGAATTGGTGAATTGCACGGTGAAGCGGGTGGAAGGCCCGGACGTCATAGTCGATCTTGGCCGCACGGAGGCGCGCATGCCGCGCAAGGAGCAGTCGCGCCTGGAGACTTACCAGATCGGCGACCGCATCCGCGCCGTCATCACGCAAGTGGACCGTGCGGCGCGAGGGCCGCAGGTAGTGGTATCGCGCGCCGACTCCATGCTGGTGCAGAAGCTCTTCGAGATGGAAGTTCCGGAGATTTACGACGGCACGGTGGTGATCAAAGCCATTGCGCGGGAAGCGGGCGACAGGACGAAAGTCGCAGTCTACTCGAAGGACCCGGACGTGGATTGCGTGGGCGCTTGCGTGGGAATGAAAGGCATGCGGGTGCAGTCGATCATCCGGGAATTGCGAGGAGAAAAGATCGACATTATCGAATACAACGAAGACCCGCTGGTTTTTGCGGCCAACGCGCTGAGTCCCGCCAAGATCAACCACGTCTCGATACTGGAGCTCGAGCAGAAGCACCTCGAGGTCATTGTGGACGACACGCAGTTGTCCCTGGCGATCGGGAAGAAAGGGCAGAACGTGCGGCTGGCCGCCAAGCTGCTCGACTGGCACATCGATATCAAGAGCGAAGAAGAGAAACGGCAGGAGATCGAATCCCAGATGGCGGCGATGGCGCTGCGCGGCGCCTCGATTTCGCAGCTGCAAGGCTTGGGCGAAAAGACAGTGCAGAGATTGCAGGAGAAAGGCATTGAGACCGTCGAGCAACTGGCCCAGATGACTCCCGATGAATTGACGCAGATCCCGGGAATCGGTGAGAAGACGGTCGAGAAGATTCGGCGCGTGGTGACGGATTACTTTGAGCAGGACCGTGGTGAGCCCGCCGCTGAGGAAGCCGTTGCGGAAGGGGCTGTGGAGGGCGCAGCGGAAGGCACGGACGGTGCAGCGGAAGGAGCAGAAGGTGTCCCGGTTGAAGAGCCGGAGACGGAGCAGCCTGTGCCCGTGCATGAGCCGGGAGAGGAAGAAGAAGAGACGACCGCCGAGACTTCTGCTCCGTCGGAATCTGCCGAGCCGGCCACGGAGGAAACTGAGTCGAGCGAAGAAGAGACTTCCACAGGAGAGGAAGGAGGGAAATCAGAATGAAATAAGACTGCTTGGGCGCTGCCCTTCCAGAAGGCGGCAGTTTTCGAAGTTCAGCCGCTGACCTCGAGGGTGCTTCGACCCAGATTTCACCCAATCCTTCTGCGAGGGGCGGGAATTGAGGGAGAGTAAGAACCGAAGATCGAATGGGCAACATACGAATTAACGTTTTGGCGCGCGAGCTGGAAGTCAAAAGTCACCTCATCTTAGAGTACCTGGCGGTACTCGGGCTTGAGAAGAAATCTCACTCCAGTGCGCTTGACGACGAGATCGCCGACAAGGTTCGCGAACATTTCCTTACAGTGAGCGAAGCGGAAGCAGCCCCTGAAATAGCCCCGGTAGCACCTCCGCCTGCACCTGTTGCGGTGAAAGAACCGCCGCATGCGGTTCCAGAGCCGAAGCGGCTACCTGATATCATCAAGGCTGAGTTGCACAATCCGCTGACGCGCACCATTGAAGAGATCAAGAATGCGGCGCGAAGGGCGACGGTGCCTGCACCACCTCCGAGAGTGGTTCATGTTCCGGAGACACCGGCGGCATTGAAGCCGACGGCCGCGGTGCAGAAGCCCGCGCCTCCTCCACCCCTGCCGCTCCGCCCTGTCGGTCCGGTTGCGCCTCCCCCGGCGGCTATTGGCGGCCAGATCGCCCCCGCACCGCCGCCGGAGCCTTCTGTCCGACCGGCGATCAGCCCGGCGCCTGCTCCGGCAGCGCCACCCGCAGCGAGGATCGAAGTTCCGCCAGCGCCTGTGGCGCGCGCGGGCGGAGTGGTCGAAGCGCCGCCTCCCCCGTCCAAGGTGCCCGAGGTACCGAACCTGGTGGCCCGGGCGATTGCGGAAGGCAAGGGGGCGCGCGCTACGCGTGTGGTGCGAAGAGATCCCGCCTCGAGCCAGCCGATCTATCCCCACGCGGCCAAAGCCAAGGTTGCGCCTGCGCGTCCGATGATGCCTCGCCGGCCCGGCGAGCCGCGGCCGATGCATCCAACTTCGGCTCGTTCGATGCCGGGCGCCGGTGCCGGCGCCGTGGCCACGGGCGGCGTTCCCGCGCCGCGGCCTCCGGCGTCGCGCCCCGTCACTGCGCCGTCGCGCTCTATGGGTGTTCCCGCGCCGCCTCCACCCAAGCCGGTCGTGCCGGAAGAAGTTCCTCTGACGCGCAAGATCACGATTACGGAAGGCATCGCCATCAAAGAGCTTTCCGAAAAATTGCAAGTGCGCGCCAAAGACGTCATCAAACGGTTGTTGGACAAAGGCATCTTCGCAACCATCAACCAAACTCTGGATGGCCAGACGGCCACCGAAGTGGCGCGGGGATTCGGGGCGGAAGCCAATGTGGTGAGCTTCGAAGAAGAAATCCTCCAGGAAGAACAAGTGACGGACCGCCGCGAAGACCTGGAGTCGCGTGCGCCGGTAGTGACAGTCATGGGGCACGTCGACCATGGCAAGACCTCGCTTCTGGATGCCATCCGGCAAACGAATGTTGCGGCGCACGAAGCGGGCGGAATCACTCAAAGCATCGGCGCCTACCAGGTGGAGGTGCAGGGGCGGAAGTTGACTTTCATCGACACGCCGGGCCACGAGGCCTTCACGATGATGCGGGCGCGCGGGGCGCGAGTGACCGACGTGGTGGTGCTGGTGGTGGCTGCTGACGATGGCGTCATGCCCCAAACACTCGAGGCCATCAACCACGCCCGCGCGGCCAATGTTCCCATCGTGGCCGCGATCAATAAGATCGATAAAGCGGATGCCCAACCGGAACGCGTCAAGCGGCAACTGACGGAGCACGGCTTGATGCCGGAAGAGTGGGGCGGGCAAACGGTGACGGTGGAGGTCTCCGCCAAGAAGCGGCAGAATCTCGATTTGCTTCTCGAGATGGTTCTCCTGGTGTCGGACCTTCAGCAACTGAAGGCTAATCCCAAGCGGCTTGCCGCCGGAACGGTACTCGAGGCGAAACTGGACCGCGGCCGCGGTCCGGTAGCCACGCTTCTGGTGCAGAACGGAACTTTGCGAGTGGGCGATTCTTTTATCATCGGCGCAATTTACGGCAAGGTGCGAGCCATGTTCGACTACCGTGGCCAGCCGGAGATCGAAGCCCTGCCTTCTACGCCGGTGGAAGTGCTCGGCCTGGAGGATGTTCCGCAGGCCGGCGACAGGCTGCAGGTGATCGACGATACCATGAAGGCCCGACAGATCGCGCTGCATCGCCAGGCCAAACAGCGCGAAGCCGCGCTGGCCAAGAGCGCCCGGCTGACGCTCGAACAGTTGCACGCGCAACTGGCCGCCGGAGACGTGAAGGAATTGCCCCTCATCATCAAGGCGGATGTGCAGGGGTCGGTTGAGGTCCTCGCCGACACGCTGAACAAGTTGAGCACCGATCGGGTTAAGGTGAAGGTGATTCACGCCGGCGTGGGCGCCATTACCGAGACCGATGTGCTGCTGGCTTCGGCTTCGAATGCGGTGGTCATCGGTTTCAACGTGCGGCCGGAGCGGAAGGCTACAGAGCTGGCCCAGCTCGAACAGGTGGACATCCGGATGCACACCATCATTTACAACGTCACCGACGAAATCAAGAAGGCCATGACGGGCCTTCTGGCGGTGGTTTTCAAGGAGACAATCCTGGGCCGCGCCGAAGTGCGGGATACTTTCCGGATCTCGAACGTCGGGATGGTGGCGGGCTGTTACCTTCAGGACGGCAAGATCACTCGCGAGGCGCTCATCCGCCTTGTGCGTGACAGCGTAGTGGTTCACCAGGGCCGCATCAAATCGTTGCGGCGATTCAAAGACGACGTCACCGAAGTAAGGTCCGGGATGGAATGCGGAATTGCGCTCGAGAATTTCGGCGACGTGAAGGTCGGCGATGTGATCGAGGCCTTCGTCAAGGAAAGGGTCCCCGAACCTGCCATGGCGTGACGCCGGCTCCCCGGAGGGGAGCAATTTGAGTAGCCGGGGGTGAAACCCCAGGACCAAGCCCCACACCCCGCCTTCGGCACCCCTCTCCCCGCCAGCGGGGAGAGGGGAAAGGGAGTGAGGGGCGGCG
>JBELAJ010000643.1:0-4564 GCA_049508935.1 Terriglobia bacterium
CACAGCCCTTACAGCCTACCAGAGGGCAACCAAGTTGTCAAGTATCAAGAGAGTAACGTCATACTTCTAGGTCATCACCACAAGGCGTAGGGACGGTTCGCGAACCGCCCCTACCGGGGCTGCCGCAGGGCGAAGCCCTGCATTGCGTGGAGCCGGAATGAACAGAGACCGCAGAGCTGCGCTCTGCTCCAGCCCCGAATGCAGTGACCACCCGCGCAGCTGGTTTCCACAGATTTCGATTTTGCGCTCACGTGGCCGCGTGCCCAATTCAACGGGTATGCCCGTTATAAATTCATGTGAGTTGGAGCGGCTACGAATGCGTTTGTGGCACTACCCTGCATGATGGGATTTCCGTGCCTCGAATTCTCGTCCGCGGATCAAGCCACGAAGGAAATGAGCACGCCAAGGTCCAACCAGCAAATCATCGGCCCTTTACACCCTCTCAAGGGATGTCTTGTCGTGTGACTGCGCAAGCTCCACTAAATGAGTGGTATACCAGCCCTTAAATTGAAGAATGTACCAGCGGAGAATCGGACTCCCCTGAATGTGCGCGCCTATGTAATTGCACCACGCTTCGTCGGCGTACAACTGGCCATACTTGCCCCGCTGCAAGAAGTACGTGTCGAAATAATTCGCCAACAACTGTGCTGCGGCGACAGCAGCCTCGTAGTCGGGATGGCCCCGCTCTACAGAAACTCCATCGAAGAAGTACTTGCGGAGCGGGGGGCGGTCGAGAAAAATCTCGTCCACTTCCAGCTGGCGCGCGCCGACCGACGCACTACTGGTGACATCCACCGAATGCCTCAGGAGTTCGGTTTGATTGATCAGAATGCGAAGGGTCTTGTACACGATCCAGAATCCTCCAACCGCTAATGTTAGTTGGAGAGCGCTAATAGCCAGCGAACTCACCTCGAACGGCGTCATTCCTCTGAAAAGCTCTTGCATGTCAGAACCATTTCCGCCGACGCTTAGCCTTCAGTATACCGCAGGCGCGACCGGGCTCTCTCCTGTGACCTGCCTACAAAAAACACGGGTGGCGCATACGTGCCGACGCTAGTTGTCAGCATGTATGCGCCCTTTGGGGTCGTAGGAGTATACCACGCCACGATTTGCATGCCGTGGGCCTTTATAGTGGCCCTGCGGCACGTCGAGGACCCGACAATGGGCGCATACATCGCGACAACAGGCGTCGCGACGTATGCGCCACCCGCGAGATCGGCCTTAGTGACCACGCGCAAGACCTCGGAGTGACTTCCGCTACTTCAATTTCAGCGTGGACGGAACTAGGTTTGGACTCCGCTAAATATCCCAATTGTTATGGTACTTCTCAAAACGCTCGAAGTCAGGCTTATCGAAGGCGCGTATCGGGTTATCAGCATGAGCAGGGCCGGACCGTCCTAGAGCGGCGGGCCATTGGCTATGCTGCTTAGCTATGGGAGCCTTCGGCTCACCCAACCGCCGCGTCAAACTTGTCAAACTCAGCCACTGGTTTTGCTGTTTTCATTGTCATCCTTCGATCTCGCCACAATCTCGCCGCTCCTAACTTTTAGGATCAGACTGGCGAGTGCCTCAGCGTCGTACCCACCACCGTCGATGTGCATTCCCTCAATAATCTTTAGAAACGCTGGAAGAACTGGAAACCAAGGCTCGCGCTCAGCCGGATAGTACTTTTCCAGGTCCAATCTCATGGTGGTATATGCCAGCACGTCAGCAGCCTGAATGGGAGTGAACTTTTTGCTGTCAACAAAAGCCATCCCCGCCAAATGTTGGCGTAACGGATAACCGTGCCTATAGTGATTGAAAAGTGCATGATACCTCTCAGCGAGAGCTTCATCTTCATTATCAAATATCAAACCAACTTGCTCATTTTCTCCATACTCATGCACTTTTGTAGTTGCATACTGAATGGTTAATTGAAACGCCAAATCGGTCGGGGTACCAAGACCCTGAGATTCCAGAAGCGCAAGGTCATCTGGCGGCAAAGATGTTAAATGGGCAATCACGACGCTTGAACCAAGCGCCAAAATTTGGGAGTCATGAATGACCCCCAGCAATTCGCCGTATATGGCAAGCCTCTCCGCGTATCGCCAAGATTCAAACTCTTCTATTCCATGAACGCAATCATAAGTGTGGAACTCCGTCAATCGGCTTGGCCATCTGGGATTATCTAATACACCCCTCCATCGAGAGTCTAAGTCTGTCCATGCGGCTTCTTCCCCAATGAAACCACAGAAAGAAAATATCTTAGACCCCTTATGACTACCGCTCCCGTCATAGAATCCAAGCAACATAGCGAATCTTCTTCCCGGTCCCCTATGGACCATGAAGCATATTTACAATGTCTCTCACGCTTACGGCAGGATTCATTGGGCGCCACCGCAAGACCAAGTGTTATCATCACCTTGACTATCCTCTTGCTGGCTGGATGAGTCAAGAAATGTGTTGCTCTGATTTGCACCTCGGAGGGCACCGTCCAGGCGGGCTGGCACAGACCCTGGCTATTGGAGTCCTGCGATGTCCCGAAGGGGCAGGTCTGCGCTGCCCGCTCAGTCCAGTGGATCCATGCGGAGCACGGACAGGTCCTTCAAGTAGTAATACCGCCAGCTTGACCACGGCCAATCCCCCGGCGAACTCACCATCCCGCGCCGGACCGGGTTATGGTGCATCCCATCGTGGCACGGCCGTCCCGGCCGTGATCACGGGCGGGACGCCCATGCCACAATTTATGTCGCTCTGCATTGTTCAGTTTCTCCCGGCGCTTCGGTTCGGTGTAGACGTTGAAGGGGTAAGAACGCCGATTCCAGAGCCGGAAGTGGGGCTCGTCAGGGACGCCGCTAATGCCTTCAATCGTCCCAAAGGACCGGAACCTTAAGATATTTTCGCGGCGCCGCTTAACAATTCCCTGGCTCTTGGAAGTAGAATGTGGAAGAGGAGCCCTAAATGACAAAACCGCAGGTTTCGACCCGGCGTCATTTCCTTTCGTCCGCCTCGATTTTCGTGGCAGCACTCGCAGGCGGTCGGACCGCGCTAGGCGGAAACTCCTATGCCGAAACGGTACTCGCGAAACATCCGGCGGCCTACTGGCGATTGGGAGACAAACATGGGCCGGAAGCCGCCGATTCGAGCGGCCACGACCTTCATGGAACCTATCACGGCAGGGTGTTATTCGGGGAGAGGGGCGCGATCCAGGGTGATCCTGATACGGCGATCGCGGTCGCGCCACCCGGTGCCTACGTGGAGATTGCGAGTTCGCCCCAGTTCAGCCAGGCTCAGAGCGGCAAAGGATTAACTGTAGAAGCCTGGATGCGGCCAGACGTACTCAGTTTCCCAGGCGAAACCACGGATCCTTACGTGATGTGGCTGGGAAAGGGCGAAAAGGACGAGATGGAGTGGGGATTCCGGTTCTATAGCAAGGAGTCTACCCGTCCCAATCGCATCTCGGCCTATATCTGGAACGCCGACGGCGGCCTGGGCTCGGGCGCGTACTTCCAGGATGAATTGAAAGCGCACGAGTGGCTGCACGTGGTCGGGGTCTTTGACCCGGGCTCCGCAGATAATCCGGGCGCGGGCGTTTCGATTTACAAAAACGGCCAACTGCGCGGCAGTCCGGCGACCTCCAGGGGCGCTTTATATAGCTCCTATAATATTAGACCGCGAATGGGTACTGCGCCGGTACGCCTGGGAACGCGTGACTTGCGTTCGTTTCTGACCGGGGGGCTGGATGAAGTCGCCGTCTATCCGCGGAAACTGACGGCGGCTGAAGTTCAGGAAATCTATCGCCGGTCGAGGAGATAATTCAAGCTGAGAGCGCCAGGTCTGCGCTACGTCACTCCACCTTGGACAAACTCGTTGAGGCACTCCACGACGGCTCTTCGCCTCAAGGTCGGCGACTCACACGCGCTCGAGAAAGTGGGACTCGGACGCCTCACGAAGACGCGCGGCAGCAGCTTCCGGCGTTATGTCGCGTTGCGGCATACCCAAGAGCTCGAAACCCACCATGAACTTCCGAATAGTAGCCGAGCGAAGCAGCGGCGGAAAAAAGTGCGCATGGAAGTGCCATTCGGGATGGGGCAGCGGGTCGGCCGGCCGCTGATGAAACCCCATAGTGTAGGGGAACAACGCCGCGAACAAATTGTCGCTGCGGGTCGTCACGCGTTTCAATATGTCAGCGAGGTCTTGTTGCTGCTGGCTGTCTAATTCGTCAAGTGCGGCGGTGTGTGTCTTCGGCGCGACGAGGATTTCAAATGGCCATACGGCCCAAAAAGGGACCAGCGCCGCGAATGACCGGTTCTCACAAACAAGCCGTTCTCGATCGGTCGTCTCGATTTTCAGGTAGTCGCATAGTAGGCACGAACGATGCGTATTCAGGTGCTCCGTTTGTGCGAGCTGTTCTTTCAATACCTCATTCGGCAGTCGTTCGGTTGCCCAGATCTGGCAATGGGGGTGGGGATTACTGGCGCCCATCATTGCCCCACGGTTCTCAAAAATCTGCACCGAGCTGATGAACGGCAACCCGCACAACTCTTCATATTGGGATGCCCATGTCGCGACCACTGCTGTGAGA
>JBELAJ010000644.1:0-4556 GCA_049508935.1 Terriglobia bacterium
TGATCGGCATAGGGGCGACGGTCACCCGCCGACCCCTGCCACACCACCGTGCGTACGGGTCCGTACACGGCGGTTCGAGTCGGTTACGCCGACAGTTCCTCGAACAATGACGGAAGTCCAAGCGATTTGAAGTACGCATTGGGAAGCCCCACGGAGAGAGCTTTGGCCCGTGCGAGATACCAGGGGCCGCGTCCGCTGCCAGCGGTATTGCTTGCCAGCCGTGGGCGAACCCCGAGTGCCAACAGAGCCGCCCGGCGACGGCGTGGTGTTTTCCACTGCCGCCACAAAGCCGCCCGGAGTCGCATTCGGACCCAACGAGTGAGGCCAATCAACACTTCCGGCGTTTCGCAGAAGCCGAAATAACTGCGCCAGCCCCGCATGTACGGAGCCAACTCGTCCATTGTCGTTTCCATGCTGACACCCTTTGCCCGTAGCGTGATCTCCCGGATTCGTTGCTTAAACCGATCCAAGGCCTTTGGCGCAATGACGCGCTTGACCTCTGGACCAGCCGTAAAGCTGAATCCGAGAAACTTCCGCTCCTGCGGTCGTGCCACCGCGCTCTTCGCCTCATTCACCTTGAGCTTGAGCCTTTGCGTGATGAATCGCGTAATGCTCTCCATCATCCGTTGCCCCGCCCGCTTGCTGCAAACGTAGATGTTACTGTCGTCCGCATATCGTACGAAGCGATGACCCCGGCGCTCCAACTCTCGTTCGAGTTCGTCGAGCACGAGGTTACTGAGCAGTGGCGAAAGTGGACCTCCTTGCGGAGTCCCTTCCACGCTCGGGCTGACCAACCCGTTCTCCATCACCCCAGCATTCAAGAATGCCCGGATGAGTTTCAGCAGCCGCTTGTCCTCGACCCGTTTGGCGATCTGACCCATCAGTTTGTCGTGCGAAACTCGATCGAAAAATTTCTCCAAATCGAGATCCACGCACCAGCCGTGACCTTCGGCGATATACTGCTGCGCCTTTGCCACCGCTTGATGAGCCGACCGACCCGGCCGGAACCCGTAGCTGTGCTCGGAAAACGTCCGGTCCCACCGCCTCTGCAGAACCTGCATCACCGCCTGCTGGATGAATCGATCCAACACCGTTGGGATGCCAAGCTTTCGCACCCCTCCGTCCGGCTTCGGGATTTCCACCCGCCTTACCGGCTTCGGCACATAGGTCCCGTTTAGCAGTTGTTCCCGGATGGCTGGCCAGTGCTGTTTGAGGTAGTCCGTAATACCGCCGACAGTCATCCCGTCAGCGCCCGCACTACCTTTGTTGGCCTTCACCTGCTGCAATGCTGCCTTCAGGTTTTCTCGCTCACATACTTCCTCCATTAATCGATTCGTGCTGGCTGGGTTTTCGGTTCCATTCATCGCCCCGGACGGTTCAGTCCCTTCCCTTCCCGCCTTTCGGGCTTCACCCGTCAGCGCAGAAGAGAAGTCCAGTTCGATCTGGATATTCTGCTGCTTGTCGTCCTTGAGATTCATGGCCTACTGGCCGCTCCTTCTCGTTCGGGCCTTCAGTCACCGTTCCCGGCTTGGCCTATCCGTTGACTCCACCTTTCGGTTACGGAGTGCCTCACTAGCCTTGCCGACGACATGACCCACTATGCCCTCTGCTGACTTCTGCCCCGTGGTCAAGCTGCCTCTCGACAGCCTCAGTCGCCGAAGCGACACAGGACAGATCTCCTGGGGTAAGCTCAGCCGCCTTCCGTGCACAATCGCCGGATCTACGCTTCGCGACCTTGATGGAAATGGACTTCGCGGTAAGTTGCCCGCTCGTCCGCCACTGGCGCCTTATATCCGGTATTTGTTCATCGACTCGCACGTTTGATCCATGCTTCCTTCAGACCCCGCCTCGCGGCGGTAGCCCTTGCATTATCACTAGCCCTTCACCTCCATCAGGTTGGGCAGAGGACTTGCACCTCCAAGCTGCTGAGCATGCCCAGCACACAACTAAGCCGCAAGCGGCATTTTGCGGAGCCTCCGTCTGCGAATTGGGTTTTCGGTTAGGCGGGGACGTTGTTTCTGTGAGTGGCGAACGACGCGCCGGCTGTCGGCGTGATTTGGGTGTTTCATCGGTGAAGGAGGTTTCACCGATGACTCTACTCAGACAACGGATGCTCGAAGATCTACGCATCCGCAACTATGCGCCGACGACCGTGGAATGCTACATCCGCTCGGTCGCCGAGTTCGCCAAACACTTCAACAAACCGCCGGATCAACTCGGGGCCGAAGAGATCCGTGCATGGCAGTTGTTCCTGCTCAACGAAAAGCGAGTCAAGCTCTCGAGCTACATTCAGGCCATCTGCGGAATCCGCTTCTTCTATCGCAACACCCTGAATCGCAAGATCGAGATTGAACGGATGCCGTTTCCCCGCGGCGAGAAGAGACTCCCGCTGATTCTCAGCAAAGAAGAAGTCAAGGCGCTACTGACCGCACCGAAAAACCTTGCACACCGGGCGATTCTGGCCACCCTGTACGGCACCGGCCTCCGCGTATCGGAAGCGACCAGCCTCAACGTACACGACCTGGACCGCAGCCGCGGGGTGATCTGGGTTCGGGGCGGCAAAGGCCGCAAGGACCGGCAAGTCATGCTCTCTGAGTCGCTGCGCGAAGTACTCGCCGCGTACTGGCGATGGAAGCGTCCCACGGAATGGCTCTTTCCGGGAGGCAAGGCCGGTTGCCCGCTCTCCCCCAGGACCGTTTTCGGTACCTGCAGAAAGGCAGCGCAACTGGCCGGGATCGCCAAGAAGGTGCATCCGCACTCGCTGCGGCACGCGTTTGCCACGCATCTGCTGGAGGACGGCGTCAACCTGGTGGTCATCCAAAAACTGCTGGGGCACGCGGACGTGAGAACCACGGCCCTTTATCTGCGCGTAAGCGATACCGCTATTCGGTCCACCAGAAGCCCCCTGGAAATGCTGGGCTCACTCGATCTGGTGCGGGCCACCAACGACGTTCCACACCTCACCCAGGAGATGAGCGAACCTCGGCTCGAAGTGGCCGATATCTTTCGCACGTACGAACGAGATTTCTTCGCGCAATGGGGACAGGTGCTCGGTCCTCAACAGAAAAAGGCCTTCGAAGCCATTCGCGACTGCCGCACTGCGGCCCTCGGCCGGCACACGGAATACGTGGAGCAGTGCGATACGTGCGGCCATCTCGTCATCTCGTATAACTCGTGCCGTGATAGACACTGCCCCAAGTGTCAGGCGTCCTCGCGCACCAAGTGGCTGGCGGCCAGGCAGAGCGAAGTGCTGCCGGTTCCCTATTTCCATGTCGTGTTCACGCTGCCGCAGCAGATCGGCACACTGGCGCTTCAGAATGCGCGCGTGATTTACACTCTGCTGTTTCGAGCCGCATCGGAGACGTTGCTCACGATTGCGGGTGATCCCCAACGTCTGGGCGCAGCGATCGGCTTTCTCGCCGTTCTGCACACCTGGGGACAGAACCTTCATCTTCATCCACATCTGCACTGTGTGGTGCCCGGCGGCGGCATCGCGCCGGACGGCGCGAGTTGGATCGGTTGCCGAAGGCCGTCGTTCCTTCTCCCCGTGGAGGTGTTGGGCAGCCGGTTTCGAAACGTTTTTCTGAGTTACCTGGGGAAGGCGTTTGAGGAAGGCAAGCTGCGCTTCCACGGAGAGATCGCCGGTCTGGCGAACCCGACCACGTTTGCGGCGCTATGCCACAGAGCGAAAAGAATCAAATGGGTGGTTCATGCCAAGCCACCCTTCGGCGGACCGGAGCAGGTTCTAAAGTATCTGGCCCGCTACACGCATCGCGTCGCCATTTCCAATCGGCGATTGCTGTCGATGGAGGGCGGCCGCGTGAGCTTCGAGTGGAAGGACTACGCGGACGGTAACAAGACGAAGATCATGACGCTGGATGCGGTGGAGTTCATCCGGCGCTTTTTGCTCCACATCCTGCCCGGAGGATTCGTTCGCATTCGTCAGTTTGGTTTTCTGGCCAACCGGGCGCGGGGAAAGAAACTGGCGCTGTGCCGCGCTTTGCTCGACGCGCCAGGTGGCCCGCAGAACGATGCGGGGATCGTTGACCGGGAGAGAAAGCCACAGGAGCGGCCTCCCAAACCATGCCCTGTCTGCAAGACCGGGCATATGATTCTGATCGGAATTTTTCTGCCCGCGCGCCCGACTCCACCGCCGCATCAGCATTCGCCATGACCACTCCCTCGCGAGATGTCGAACTAACAGCCTTTGTTGAGGCTCGGGCGAATCTCCGTCCACAGGCGCCGATCCGGACTGAAAACATCACTTCACACCCTCCCGAACTTAACTGGCAAACTCTCCTGAATCAAAATTCGCAGCTTTTCGTCAGCTTCCGGCGATTCCCGTCGCCCGGCATCCAAAGCCAGAAATTCATTCAATCCCCATAGGTCCGGTTCCGGCTCAATTCAATCCAATTCTATCCGCAATGGTTCCGGCACCCCTTTCAGCCCGTCCCCGAAGCTCTATCGCGCCGGAACCACTGCGGATAGAATCCTTAGGATTATCGGAGGTGACTGTCACGTCGATGTGGAAGCTAATCCGACGCGTGACTAACGAT
>JBELAJ010000645.1:0-4547 GCA_049508935.1 Terriglobia bacterium
AGGAGCGCGACTACGACTTGTTGCTGCTGGACTGCGAGATGCCCGAGATGGACGGCTACGAGACGGCCCGGCGCATCCGTGACCCGCGCACCGGCACGCGGAATCCCCTGATCCCGATTGTAGCCCTCACGGCGGACGCCATAACCGGAGATCGCGAGAAATGCCTTCAGGAAGGTATGGACGACTACGTCGCCAAGCCGGTTGAGCCGAGCCACTTGGCGGAGGTTCTGGGAAAGTGGTTGGCGACGCCCGGTGCGCATGCTGGGAGGCGACCCTCTAGAGCGGCTCCAAGTACGCAAGACGTCTTCCGCCCGGACGCCCTGCTGGCCCGCCTCTCGGGAGACAGAGAGCTGGCAAGAAAAGTTGTGGCGGGGTTTTTGAGCCGGCTTCCGCAGCAGGTCAAGGCCTTGCGTCTGAGCGTGGAGAAGCACGACGCGCAAAGTACCAGCTTACAGGCGCACGCCTTGAAAGGGGCTGCGGCGACGGTTGCGGCGGAATCCCTCCGCGCCACCTGCTGCGAACTGCAGGACAGGGCGAAAGCAGGGGACTTCGCGCGCGCCCGCGCTCTGTTTCCCAAGCTCGAGGAAGAAGTGAATCTGCTCACCGCCACCGTGAGGCAGTCGGGGTGGGTGTAGTTGAGCTAGCTCAGGGAGTTATCGAGATGCGTACACTCATTGTGGAAGACGATTTTACCAGCCGCTTACTGTTGCAATCCCTGCTCAGCCGTTATGGAGAATGCCATATTGCCGTGAACGGCCGGGAAGCGGTGGACGCTTTCCGCCGCGCCTGGGAAAGCGGGCAGCCTTACGATCTGATCTGCATGGATATTATGATGCCGGAAATGGACGGCCAGTCAGCCGTCAGGGAGATTCGCGCTTGCGAAGAGGCGCGGGGCATGTTGTCTACTCAGGGCGTCAAGATCATCATGACGACGGCGCTGGACGATGTGAAGAACGTGGTTGAGTCGTTCAAGCTGCTGTGCGACGCCTACGTCTTCAAGCCGATCGATACCGGGAATCTGCTCGACCACCTCAGATTTCTCCGGTTGATTGTGTGAATTGCGGTTGCCGGGGATGAGGTTTCATCGGTGTAATGCCCGGAAGCGCTTGGGACCCGAGACTGAATGTCCGCCGCCAGATTCCCTCGGAACTTGGTAGTGTCTTGATTTGAAAGTAGCGCCGACCTTCAGAGCCTGCCCTGAGTGGAGCGAAGGGTCGGCAAATGCTGGCCTAAAGGGCCAGCGCTACGTATCAATTTAGGACCCGACGCAGAACCCTTCAAGTTTCAGGTCTAACCGTCCGATTAGCTAGGAGTGAGCAGGGCGTTTGAACCCCAGCGCCTTGCGGGGGTAGTCCAGCGAGCAGACTGCTGCCCAACGAGTGTGCTCCAGGAGTGAACGAGGATGCCGGTGTCCTGCGATGAAGGTGAAGCGTTGTCCCTTATACACTTGCAGGGCGACGTGAGCATCAGCTCGGCCGCGGAATTCAAGCAGGTCCTGCTCCGAGCGCTGGCGCGCGGAAAAGCCATCCATATCGATCTGGCTTGCGTCACCGAAATCGATATTACTGCCCTCCAACTTCTCTGGGCCGCTGAGCGCGAAGCAAAAGGAGCGGGGATCGGATTTAGCCTTGTAGGGCAGTGGCCCGAGGATGTCGCCACCGCCCTGGCTGTCGCAGGCTTTGACAGCTTTCCGCTTCCCGCAAAACCAATTTGAGTCAACCCTGTGCGTGAAACATCCGACGACCCAGTGCTCGATAAGTACAAACAAGCCTTCCAGGAAGAGGCGTGCGAGGTCCTGGTCGAACTGGAATCGGCTCTGCTGGAGCTGAACGAGAGCCGGAACGATAAGGACCTGGTGGGCCGCGTGTTCCGGGCTCTCCACACGCTTAAAGGCTCCGGGGGAATGTTCGGGTTTGACGAACTGGCCGCCTTCACGCACGACCTGGAAACAGCCTTCGATGAAGTCCGCTCCGGACACCTGGATGTCACCTCGGAGCTGCTCGACGTGGCCTTAGCGGCGCTTGACCAGATTAAGGCCATGCTGGAGGAAGCAGCCGGCGGCGTGCCCGCGGAACGGACCGTTTCCGCCGAGATTCTGGCAAAGCTCCATAAGCTGACCGGTTTGGCCGAGGCGCTGCCTGCCCGGGAAGTTGTTACTGCGCCGCAGCCTCCGGCAGCAGCGGCTGGTGGGGCGAGCGCCTGGAAGATCCACTTTTGCCCGGGCCCCGAGCTTTTGCGAAACGGCGCCAATCCGATGCTGCTGCTAGGGGAGTTGAGGCAGTTGGGGGATTTGCACACCACCGCCAGCATGGCGGCCGTGCCGCGCCTCGCGGAGTTGGATCCCGAGCGCTGCTACATCAGTTGGGATATGGTGCTGACCACCGCGGCCGGGCGTGAGGCGATCCGGGATGTTTTCATCTTTGTCGAAGACTGTAGCGAGCTGAGCATCAAGCCTCATGTGGTCCCCGCTCAGGATGCAGAGGGGGTGCCGCCTAGGGCTAGCCCGGGGCGGCGTGCCGGCTACGGACGCCGCGCCTATGACAGTCCCGATAATGCCTCGAGTATTCGCGTGCCGGCCGCACGGCTCGACCAGTTCGTCAACCTGGTGGGTGAGCTGGTTACAGTGCAAGCGCGCCTGGGAGAGGTTGCGGCTCGCAGAGACGATCCGGAGGTGACAAGCGTCGCGGAGGAGATCGAACGCCTGACGGCAGCGCTTCGCGAAAACTCCATGAGCATTCGCATGTTGCCGATCCGATCGACCTTCGAACGCTTCCGCCGGCTGGTTCACGACTTGGCGCGCGATTTGCACAAGGAAGTGGAACTAACCATTGAGGGCGGGGACACCGAGTTAGACAAGACCGTGATCGAACAGTTGAATGACCCTCTGATGCACCTGATCCGCAATAGCATGGATCATGGCATCGAGACGCCTGCGGATCGCATCGCCGCCGGCAAGCGCCCCACTGCCACACTCTGCCTCTCTGCGAAACACTCGGGCGCCACCGTCCAGATCGGAGTTTCGGACGACGGAGCCGGTATCAATGCGGAAACCGTCCGCGCCCGGGCAGTCGAAAAAGGCCTGGTGGCGGGTGATGCCCAACTGACTGAAAGCGAGATTTTGTCTTTGATCCTGTCGCCTGGCTTTTCGACGGCCAAGCAGGTCACTGATGTCTCGGGGCGAGGGGTCGGCATGGACGTGGTGCGGCGCAACGTCGAGGAGCTCCGCGGAACCATTGAGATCGCGAGCAAGCCCGGCGCGGGAACTAACGTCACATTGCGCCTGCCCCTCACCATGGCGATCATCGACGGGTTGCTGGTGCGCATCGGGGAATCGTATTTCGTGATGCCGCTTGCCACCACGCTCGAGTGCGTCGAACTGACCCGTCAAGACGTCGAGAAGGCAAACGGCAAGCACCTGGCGGACATCCGTGGCGAACTCATTCCCTATATACGACTCAGGGAATACTTCAACATTCATGCGGAACGTCCTGAGCGAGAACAGATTATGCTGACCGAAACTGAGGAGGGGCGCTACGGCTTTGTGGTGGATCAGGTGCTGGGGGACCATCAAACAGTCATCAAGAACCTGGGACGGCATTACCGGCACGTTCAGGTGATTTCCGGTGCGACCATCCTCGGTAACGGGTCGGTGGCCTTGATCCTGGATCCCCATCGGCTCGCCCAAGAGGCCATCCGCACCATGGCGGCGTAACACCGCACGGAGCGGGCTGGTCTGAAGATGGGCCCATAAGGAAGTATGGAAGTTGGCGATTTTACTGCAGTTGGTGAGATTTCTAGGAGACCTAGTTGCTCGCTCGGCGTGTCCGAAGACGCCGTTGAGCCACGATCGAATTAACACAGAATGAACTTAATCTGAAAGGAGAAGGAATTATGGCGACGAAAGTCCTGAATGAAAACCGAAGGTTCGAAAGCGCTGATGCGGGCAACGGCGGAAGCAAGCGGGTTTTGCGCGACCGCGTAGGCAGCACGCAGAAGGCGCAGGACTCCACACTGCTGCTTGTCTCTCAGGAGATTATGCGCCTGGTGGATGCGTCCAAGGAAGGCCGCCTTACGGAGCGAGGCAGGGCTGACCAATTCGACGGTGTCCATCGCGAAATCGTGCAGGGCATCAACGAAATGCTGGATGCCATCCTGCTGCCGATTGGGGAGGGCAACCGCGTACTGGCGCAGATCTCCAGCGGCAAGATCGACGAACTGATTGCCCAGACTTATAAAGGCGATCACGAAAAGATGAAGCAGGCCGTCAACAACGTTGCCGCGGTGCTGCAAGGGCTGCAGAAGGAAATGGTGCGGCTCATCGAGGCTTCCAAAGAAGGGCAGCTCACCGAACGCGGCAAGCCGGAGCGGTTCCAGGGGGCGTTCGCGGAGATTGTGCGGGGCGTCAACGTGATGCTGGATGCCATCTTGCTGCCGATTGGAGAGGGCAACCGCATACTGGCCCAAATCTCCAGCGGCAAGATCGACGAACTGATTGCCCAGGCTTACAAAGGCGATCACGAGAAGATGAAACAGGCGGTGAATAACGT
>JBELAJ010000646.1:0-4539 GCA_049508935.1 Terriglobia bacterium
TCCTCGCGCGCTGCGTCGATCACGCGGGGGATCATCTCGAGCTCGATGAAGGGCCGCACCGCGTCGTGGACCAGCACCACTTCCGTGTCCGGAGGAGCCTCGTCCAGGCATCGCGCCACGGTCTCCTGCCGCGAAGGTCCTCCCTCCACCATGCGCACCGGCCTCGACAGGCACCCGCGGTCGATTTCGTTCTGAGCGCGCTCTCTATCTTCCGCCCGCAGGCCAAGATAAATCTCGTCGACCGCTTCGCAGGCGACGAATTTCCGCAGCGTGTGAACGAAGATCGGAACGCCCTCGAGCGAGAGGAATTGCTTGGGTATGGGGCTTGCCATTCGTACTCCCCACCCCGCGGCGGGAATAATGGCCACAACGCTCATAAGAGTAGTTGCACAAGGAGGCAAAGCCGCAACCAAATGCAGATTCTTCGCGGAGTTTACCCTGAGCGAAGCGAACGGGCTCAGAATGACATGTCATCCTGAGCGAAGCGAAGGATCTACTTTTCCTCGCGCGCCGCGAAGAAACGCAACCTTAGTGATCCAGCAAGCTCAAGGCGGGTGAATGTCACGGGTTTCAAAGAATATTCTTTACAATGTGCTTGGCCAGGGAATCACCATCGTCCTGAGCTTCGTAGCCGTTAAGTTCATATTTAAACAACTGGGTCAGGACGCCCTGGGCATTATCTATTTTACCTTCACGCTGAACGCCCTTCTCACCGCCCTTTTAGCTCTGGGCATCAACGAAACCACGGTTCGCGAAGTCGCTGCCTTCCATGAAGATGACCCGGCGTATATCAGGCGCCTGCTTCAAACCGCCTCCTCGTTTTATTGGGGTTTCTACGTTCTGGCGGCAGTGGCGCTTTACTTGGCGGCTCCCTGGCTCGTCACCAAGTGGATCAACTTGGATACGCTCAGTCCTTCCTCCGCCACGATGGTTCTGCGTCTGCTCGGAATCGCCACGCTCGTGGCGCTGCCGCGCTCATTCTGTGCCAGCATTCTGCGCGGCCTTCAGCGCATGGAATTCATCAATCTCATCGACGTGGGCGTCAGTGCATTGCAGCAGTTTGGCGCCATCATCGTCCTCTTTTTGGGCGGCAGATTGTTCCCGGTTACCCTGTGGATAGCAGCCTGCTACCTCCTGGGCCTGGTACTTTACCTAAGCGTGTGCGCCCATTTCTTCGGCGCTCGGGCATTTATCCCCAGCATTTCCACGTCAGTGATCCGTCGCAACGCCGGTTTTACGTTCCGGCTTGCCGGGATCACGGTCCTTTCCATGGTTCACACGCAAACCGATAAAGCCATGGTGAGCAAGCTACTCCCGCTTGGGATTTTCGGATACTACGGCATGGCCTATAGCGGCGTGTCGCGTGGGATGGTGGTGACGGCTTCGGCTTCCCAGGCGGTCTTCCCTTCCTTTTCCGCCTTATACAAGCAGGGCGATCGTGATGGCCTTATGCGCCAGTATAACAAGTTGCAGGATCTTCTCTGCTATGCGATCGTGCCGTTGTTCGCGGCTATTCCCTTTGCCGCCCGGCCTCTCTTCACTTTCGTACTCAATGCGCAAGCGGCGCAAATGCTGCTCTGGCCGGTGACGTTCTTGTGTGTTGGTTTTTGCATGCATGCCACAGTCAGTATCCCCTATGTCTTTTCGCTGGCGGTGGGCAAGCCTCAAATCGCCGCCCGCACGGCTTACTACGCTCTGTTCGTCGTTCTGCCCGTGACGGGCTGGCTTGTGTACAGATTTGGGATCGCCGGCGCAGGGTTCTCGTGGATATTCTACCACCTCTTCACCTACGCGTATTTTGTGCCGCGCGTATGTTCGGAATGCCTGGATATGCCGGTTTGGAGATGGTACGTCCACGTGTTCAAGGTCTTCGGGCTGGCCGGCTTGACCTACGGCGGCACGTGGGCTATGATTGCCTTAGTTGCGCCTTCATCGGTTCTGTCGCTGGTTCTAGGCTACGTCTTAGCGTCGATCGTCTATGGGGCGGCCGCCTACCGGCTGCTGGGTGATGAGGTGCGCGCGACCTTGCGACGCCTGAATTTCCTGAAGCCGGTGACAGCCAACTCCTTGACTTAGACATCGGTAGGCTGGGTATCTCGGGCCATTCTTTAAGGCGCATGCACCATGAAACGACTCCTGTTAAGTCAATGCCGGTGGCTGAAGAGGCAGGCCTCGCGTGCGGTAAGGTGGCTGCTAAGGCATATGCCAGGAGGTCCCAGGGAGTTAATTCCAGGACGGCTGACCTACAACGAGGACGGCCTGGCCACAGTCACCAATTGTGACTTTATCAACGACCCGCGCTTTGCCGAAGCGTATCGCCTGGGAGAACAAACGGGGTCATGGAAGGATGCCCGAATCCACTGGCGTATCCATGTGTCGTGCTGGGCGGCCGACAGAGCGAGCCGCCTGGAGGGCGACTTTGTAGAATGCGGAGTGAATCGCGGCGGCTTCTCGCGAGCCGTCATGCACTTCGTCGATTTCCCCAAACTCGGCAAGACTTTCTATCTGCTCGACACATTTCGCGGGCTCGACGACAGGTTGGTCTCTGATCCTGAGCGGAAACGAGGCATCGGAGTCGGCAAATGGTTCAAGTATGAGGAGTGCTACGAGGCGGTGTGCAAAACGTTTGAGGGCATGCCTGTCGTCATCATTCGCGGTCTGGTTCCCGACACATTGCCTCAGGTGAAGGCATCGAAGGTATGTTACCTCTCCATTGACATGAACTGTGTAGCCCCTGAGATTGCCGCCGCTGAGTACTTCTGGGACAAATTGGTCCCCGGCGCTGTCGTTATTTTGGATGATTACGGCTGGGAGGCACATTACGAGCAGAAGTTAGCATTCGACCGCTTTGCCGCTCGGAAGGGTGTGATGGTTCTTACTTTGCCAACCGGCCAGGGTCTGATTTTCAAGCCGTAGGTGCTGGGTGTAGATAGAACGTTGTCTGATCGCTAGTGTGACCCAATCTGGAGCTAAATGCCTAGAGTCTCTATTGTCATCCCAACTCGCAATCGTGCGCATCTCTTGAGGGTAGCCTTGCAAAGCGCCTTGCGCCAAACCTGGCAGGACCTCGAAATTCTGGTGAGCGACAATTATTGTGGGAATGAAGAAACCAGAAACGTCTACGATTCATTTCAGGACCCCAGGCTTCGATATGTGAGAACCGACGGACTTCTGGCCATGCCCGACAGTTGGGAATTCGCACTCTCCCACGCCAAAGGGGAGTACGTCACAATTCTGTCAGACGATTCCTATATCCTTCCTTATGCTATTGAAAGGGGAATGGCAACCGTTGAGGAATACAGACTGGACCTTGCAGCCTGGAATACCTGTACGTACTACTCGCCGGATTGGTTCGAGCCCCACCTCCGAAACCATCTATTTGTGACCGAGCCTCCGTATAATACCGTGGTTCTCTCGAGCCAGGATGTCACGCGGGAGCTCTTCGATTTGCAACTCGGCATGGCAACCTGCATGCCAAGGTTCCTGAACTCAATGTGCCACCAGAGACTAGTTGCCAAGGTACGCCAGAGACAGGGGCGAATGTTCCTTCCTCCCTGTCCTGACTATAGCGCTGCGGCCGGTCTTCTTCTGAATACCGACAGGTATGTCTTCGTCCGCTGGCCCCTGGAGATTAACGGGAATACACCGCGGTCAATTGGGGTCTCTCTCGAGTTCAACAACGGTGCGGCCTTCAAGGAGTTCCTTGGGGAGTTCGACGAGACAGGCTTTCTGAAAATGATTGACTTGAACCTTGCTACGATTTCTGTGAGTGTGGCCCAAACCCTTGAGGTAGTGAAGAGCAACTGCCCCCATGAATGTGTCCCCTATCAAGTTAACCGCAGGAACATGCTCCGCCAGAGCATTGAGAGCGTCGCCGTTCACGAACGGAACGGCGCAGATGTAGGGGAGGCGTGGCGGATCTTGGATACGTACATCGCAGGCCAACCTGAGGGGATCAGGCGCGCAGCGGTCATCCAGAAACGGCGCTCCAGGTTCAAATTCATGCTGCGAAGCCCGGTGGCCCGGATCATTCACCGTCTTCCAGGGTGGGAGTATGTGTTTCGCATAAGGGGTCAAAATGTTTTCCGCGGTGCCCGTTACAAGTTTCAAAATATGGAACAATGCGGACAAGTCGCTCCGCAGCTGATCACGAGGGTCGCGAACGCGAAGGATAGACGGGCAAGAAGAACAACAGAAGAGAGGTGAAGCTCGAAAGACCTGACAATACCGGGGATGGCCGGTTCGGTTGAGGGGATGAGAGTCGTTTTGGTTACGCACAATAGCGAAGCCGGCGGGGCTGTAAGGGCCATGCTCGAGCTCATAGACGGCCTCCGAGAACGAGGTGTCGCCTGCTCGGTGCTTCTGCGCGAAAGAGGTTGGTTGGTTGAAGAACTTAACCGGCGTAACATACCTTTTGCTATTATTCCTTACCGATGGTGGAGCAGCCCTCGGAGATGGTGGAGAAACAGGCTGCTGAACCTCTTAGCCCTTATGATGGTTATCCCCGTCCGGAGTCAATTGAAGCGCTGGGAAGCTGAT
>JBELAJ010000647.1:0-4526 GCA_049508935.1 Terriglobia bacterium
GCGAGCGTCTTCAACAATCACATCATCTACTCGGAATGGGTGTACCAGTTCAACCAGAGGTACTCAATCCGCGTCATTCCTCAGTACACTGCGGTCCTGGCGAATCCGGCATTCAGCTCCCTTAGCACCACGAAGAATTTCAACGGAGATTTTCTTTTCACTTATCTGGTGAATCCCTTTACGGCGCTCTATGTCGGCTACAATGGTAATATGGATAACATTCAGTTGCTGCAATCGATGGGAGGCAACGCAATCTTGCGGACGCCGGGCCTATACCAGGATGGACACCAGTTCTTTGTGAAGCTGGCGTACCTGCTCAAGTTTTGAAGGCGCTGGGGCAGGCATGGACTATTGACCGGTAACGCATGAAGCTCTTGACCTCTGCATTCGCGATTTTGACTCTCCTCTGCTCGGCGGGGGCGCAGCAGACCCCGGCCGAAAAGGCCCAACTCGCCAAGCAATTGATGGCGGCGGGGCGTCCGGGTGAAGCAGCCCGCATTTATCGCGAACTCGTGCGGGCGATGCCGGACAATCCCGGCTTGGCGCTCAACCTGGGCTTGGCGCTGGACATGTCGGGCGACAAGCGGGCGGCGATTCGGGAATATCAAGCAGTCCTGAAGCTCGATCCGCAATCATTTCCGGCGCATTTGCTGATGGGAACGGCATATCTGGACCTCGGCCAGCCGTCCGAGGCGATAGGTCCGCTCGAAGAATCCGTGAAGCTCCAGCCGGGAAATCAGGACGCTCAGGCGACGCTGGCGGACGCGGAGTTGGCGCAGGAGCGCTTCGGTACAGCGGCCGCGAGATTCGAGAAACTCTCGAAGCAGGATCCGTCGAGCCCAAAGGTGTGGTACGGGCTGGGAGCGTGTTACGAAGGTCTGGCGCAAAAGAGTTTTGATGACCTCGCCGCCGTCGCGCCCAATTCCGCTTACTGGCTCTACCTGGTGGCGGAATCGCGTTATGCCAACGACCAATCCTACAGCGCATTTTATTTCTATAGGCAGGCGCTGGCCGCCACGCCATCCTTACGCGGAGTTCGCTCGGCCATTGCCGAGATTTACAAGCAGACCGATCATGCGGACTGGGCGGCCATCGAAGAGCAAAAGGAGAAGGACCTTCCCCACCCGGATTGCGCGGCGGAAAAACTGGAGTGCGATTTCGAGGCCGGGAACTTCCTGGCGGTTGTCGCCCAGCCGGGAAAGGAGCAGAAGACGCTCTTCTGGCGAACCCGCGCGTATAACCAGCTTGCCCTCTTCGCCTACGAGCGACTAGGAAGGCTGCCGCCTTCGGCGGAAACTTACGAACTGCGTGCCCGCATGGAATCCAAACGCCGGCAGTATGCGCAGGCTGCCAAGGACTGGCGAGAGGCGCTTCAACTGGTTCCCGGGAATCCAGCCTTCAGGCGAGGATTAGCGATGGCGCTTGCTCAGTCCGGCGACCTCCAGGAAGCGGAGAAGCTTTTTCGTGAACTCCTCGAGCAATACCCCAGTTCGGCGTCGTTGAATTATCTTCTGGGCGACGTCATGCGAAATGCGCAAAAGCCGCAGGAAGCCATCGTGTACTTGCAGAAGGCTGTTGCCGCCGATCCCAAGCTCCTCACCGCGCAGAGCGCTTTGGGGCTCGCCTACCTGCAAGCGGGACAGGCCGCGAGCGCCATTCCGCACCTCCGGGCAGCCTTGCCAATCGACGAAGATGGAACTTTGCATTACCAGTTGGGTCGCGCGTACCAGGCGCACGGAGACCGGGACCTGGCGCGCGACATGTTAAATGCCTATCAGGAGATGCAAGCCAAGGATCAGGAGAGTAAAAAGGAAGTGGAGAAAAACGTCACCATCACGCCGCCGTGAACTGGCGCTGTGGTGCGGGCGTCCCGCCCGCAGCTACGAGAGCGCGCCGCTCACGCGACACCGCGCGGGCAGAGCCCGTGCTGAGCGGAGCGAAGGAATGCCAGCGCCGCAGCGGGCGAGACGCCCGCACCACACTACTTTTCCGGCTCGCGCACTTCCAAGCGCTGATCAGCCTTAACCTCGCGGAGCGTCTGCACGATGCCGCTTGGCCAGCGGATTTCAACTTTGTCAATCGTCGCCGTCTTACCCAGACCGAAATGCACCCCGTCGTGGCTGGACGATGCGTAGGCAAGGGCGGAGGTCATGTGGTTGACTTGCTTGCCGATGCGCACGCGCGCGCCAATGCCGTCGCGGTTGCTCTTGGTCCCCACCAGTTTGAGGTTGATCCAATGGTTGTCGTCCGGGCCGGCATTCTGCCAAAGCTCCGCCGGGTCTCGGAGTGATGATACGACCATGTCGATTTTGCCGTCGTGATTGAAATCGGCAAATGCGCAGCCCCGGTGCGCGCGGGGAACCCGAAAGTCGCTTCCCACTTCAGGCGACACGTCCCAGAAAGTCCCGTCGCCCAGATTGGCGAAGATGCTGTTTGGCTGGCGGTAGTGATAGGCGGCAAACTCCTCGACGTTGTCGTCCGCGTGGGAGTTTGTGCTTACGAGGTCTTTCCACCCATCATTGTTTAAATCGACGATTCCCGCGCTCCAACCCCCTCGCGCGGAAGACAAGACGGACAGGCGGCTGGTGAACGATGCGTCTTCGAACATGCCGTTGCCCAAATTGTGAAAAAGTGGAAAGGTCTCATTGTTCAAGTCGGTGACGAAGATGTCTGGAAGCCCGTCATTGTCGTAATCGCGAAAGTCCGCACCCATATTCGAAACGGTCTGTCCGGAGTTCATGAGCGCCACGCCGGCTTGCAGCCCGACTTCCTCGAATGTGCCGTCGCCGCGATTGTGGAAGAGGAAGTTCGCCTGGTTGTCGTTCGTAACATAGACGTCCATGAAACCGTCGTCGTCGTAGTCGGCGAAGGCGATCCCCATGCCGCGTCCCTGGTGTTTACCGATCCCTGATTTTTCGGTGACGTCCTCGAAGGTTCCATCGCCCCGATTGCGATAAAGCGTATTGGTGAGGCCTTGGAAGTACTCGGGGTGGCAGTACACACGCAGGTTGCGTGAAGGGTCGCCGCAAAAGCGGTTGTTGTCGATCGACCACTGAGCGTAGTTCACCACCAAGAGGTCGAGCAAGCCGTCGTTGTTGTAGTCGAACCAACCGCCGGCCACGGCCCACTTGCCACTCTTGATTCCCGCCTTCTCGGTGACGTCCTCGAAACGGCCATTGCCCAGGTTGTGATAAAGGATATTGCGATTGACGCCCGCGACAAACAAGTCTTCGTGCCCGTCGTTATCATAATCCGCAGCGGCAGCGCCCATGGAGTAGCCTTCGCCCGCTACGCCGGCCTCTTCCGTGACGTCCTTGAACCGCATGCCGCCTTCGTTGCGAAACAGCCGATTCCAGAACTTCGGCGACTCCTTTTGGAGCGAGGGTAGAGCCGCGCCGTTGGCAAAGAATATGTCAGCCAGGCCATCTCCGTTGTAATCAAAGGCCGCGACACCGCCGGTCATGGTTTCGATAAGATGTTTAAGAGGGGTTGGGCTGTTCTCGACTTGGAAATTCAAGCCCGCCGCGGCGGCGACGTTGCGGAATCGGATCGGAGTAATCGCGGCCGCTTTCTTCGCCCCTGCGCCCTGGGCCCAACTTAATACAGCAGGGTTCGCCGCGCCCTTGGCAAAAGGAAATCCCAGCAATAATCGGCGAAACGCTGCTCGACGGCTTATGCGCATGGCACTCCCATCATACACCACGGCCATGCCTTCGCCGTGCCGTCGCATCAGCGCGCTTGCGATGGCAAAGTGACTCCCCGCCTCCCAAGGAGGTGGAGGCGGGGGGTGGTGCAGTTTCGGCCAACCACCCCTGGCCCCTCCTTATCAAGGAGGGGAATTATCTTTATGTTTTCCGAGTGCAACCGACGGGCGTGGCCCGACGCGCTTACGCCACCGCCACCGGCTCAGCCCGCAGCGCATCGAAACGTACAGAGACCAGCTTCGACACGCCCGGTTCCTGCATGGTGACGCCGTACATGACTCGGGCGGCTTCCATAGTGCGCTTGCTGTGGGTAATGAGGATGAACTGCGTGTGGCGGCTCATCTGTTCGACCATGCGGCTGAAGCGTTCGATGTTCGACTCATCGAGCGGGGCGTCCACTTCATCCAGAATGCAGAAGGGGCTTGGCGTGTAGCGAAAGATGGCGATGAGAAGCGCCAGGGCGGCCAGCGCTTTCTCGCCTCCCGAGAGCAACAGCACGTTCTGAAGGCGTTTGCCGGGAGGCTGGGCGGCAATATCGATGCCGCTGTCCGCATCTGACTCGTCGGTCAGCCGCATCTCGCCGATTCCGCCCCCGAAGAGACTGCGGAAAGTTTCGGCGAAATAACCGTTAATGGCGGTGAAGGCTTCCAGGAATTGCTGGCGCGAGACCTGGTCGATTTCGCGAATGGCCTGGGTCGTGTCCTCGATCGAAGCCAGCAGGTCCTGGCGCTGGGTGTCGAGGAAAGTGAGGCGCTCCTCGGCCTCCTGAAGTTCTTCGAGAGCCATCATGTTGACGGGCCCCAGGTTCTCGATGCGCGTTTT
>JBELAJ010000648.1:0-4513 GCA_049508935.1 Terriglobia bacterium
ACATGCTTGCCGGCGTTGGCCGCCTCAATGGCGTAACGGGCGTGCGAGCCGTTGTTGGTCGCGATGTAAACGGCCTCCACCTGCGGATCGCTGAGGCAGGCGGGCAACTCATCGTAGGTGTAAGACGCTCTCGCCCCGAACTTCTGTGCAAGCCGCTTGGCCTTGAGTTTGTCACCGCTCACCAGCGCCACGAGTTTTCCCTTCTTGCTATGCTTGAAGCCGGGCAAGATCGCCCTCTGCGCAAATCCGCCCAATCCAATCACCGCATATCCTACCGGTTTGGAAGCTGCCATATTCCTCCTTTGTCTGATTCAATGCGTAGCGAGAATACTTCCCGACTTTTGCGTGGCTGTCAAGGGTAGCGCAGACCTGCTCTGTAGGTCTGCGGTTTTTTGGACCTGCATCGATTGCAAAAACCACAGACCTGAAAAGCAAGCCTGGCTACCTATTGCTTTCCAATAGGAGGTGTGGGAGAATTCCTATGGGAGGCCTATAGGAGCAAGATTATGGGTGACAAAGCGGACGTCTGGCAGGGAACCCTGGCGTTGATGGTCTTGAGGACGCTCGACACCCTGGGGCCGTTGCACGGGTACGGCATCGCACGACGCATCGAGCAAACCAGCGAGAACCTGTTGTCCGTGAATTACGGAACCCTTTATCCCGCCCTTCTGAAGCTCGAGCAGGAAGGCTACATCACATCGGAGTGGGGCCTGTCCGACAACAAACGGAAAGCGAAGTATTACCGGCTCACGCGCGCCGGCCGAAAGCAACTGGAAAGAGAGATTCAGGGATGGGGGCAGGCAACCGCGATTGTGGCCCGGTTCTTGAACCCCAAGGAGCAGTCCTCATGAGGAGACTACGCGCCTGGTTCTTGCGCTTGGGCAGCCTATTTGGCAAGAAGAGACAGGAGCGCGAATTGGCGGAAGAACTCGAGAGCCACCTCCAGATGCACATCGAGGACAACCTTCGGCGGGGTATGACGCCCGAAGATGCGCGGCGGGATGCCCTCATCAAGCTCGGCGGCCTCGAACCGACCAAGGAGGGCTATCGTGACCGGCGTGGTCTCCCCGGGTTGGAAACGCTGCTCCAGGATATGCGCTATGGCGCGCGTACGCTCCGCAAGAACCCCGGCTTTACGGCGGTTGCGGTGATTACGCTGGCGCTCGGCATCGGCGCGAACACCGCGATTTTCGGCCTGCTGGACTCCGTCGTGCTGCGCTTTCTTCCGGTTGAAAAGCCGCAAGAACTCGTGCAAATCACCAGGCGGGGTCCGGAGCCCGGCCATGAGGGCGTCCCTGTTTTCACCAACCCCATCTGGGAGCAAGTGCGTGATCAGCAGGACGTTTTCTCTGGCGCGCTGGCTTTCGGCGCGCAGCAGTTCGACCTTGCGCAGGGCGGCGAAGCGCATTACGCGAAAGGTCTATGGGTCAGCGGGGATTTCTTCCGCACGCTTGGCGTTCAGCCCGCGGCCGGCCGCCTGATTACCGTCGCCGATGATCGGCGCGGGTGCTCCGGCGTCGCGGTATTGAGCTACAGTTTCTGGCAGGATCATTTCGGCGGCGAGGCAAGCGCCTTGGGCAGCGCTATTTCGCTCGACAACCACACCTACCCTGTCGTCGGCGTCGCCGCTCCCGGCTTTTACGGCGTGGAAGTCGGCAGCAAGTTCGACGTGGCGCTGCCCATCTGCGCCACGTCGATCTTCGACGGCGCGCGGCCGCGCCTCGACCATCGCTCGTGGTGGTGGCTCAGTATCGTAGGCCGTCTGAAACCGGGGATCGGCCCCGCCCAGTTGCGAGCCCGGCTTGAATTGATGTCGCCGCGCGTTTTCGCGGCCACCGTGCCATCGAACTGGGACGTTGCCAGCCAGAAGAATTATCAGAAATGGATGCTCACCTCAGCGCCCGTCTCTACCGGCACCTCGGGCTTGCGCCGGCAGTTCGAGCGGCCGTTACAAATCCTGATGGGGGTGGTCGGAATGGTGCTGCTGATCGCCTGCGCCAATATCGCAGGCCTCATGCTGGCTCGCGCCGCCACTCGACATCGAGAGATGGCTGTGCGACGGGCGGTGGGCGCTTCGCGCCTGCGGTTGATTCGCCAATTGCTCACCGAATGCCTTCTGCTGTCTACGGCCGGCGCGCTGCTCGGAATCCTGTTCGCGCATTGGGGTAGCATGCTGCTGGTCCACTTCATTTCGACCGCCCGGGATCAGGTTTATCTCGACTTGTCGTTCGATTGGCGCGTCCTGGGATTCACCGCCGCAATTGCCATCGTTACCGCCATCCTTTTCGGAGTCCTTCCGGCGTTCCGGTCGACTCATGTCTCGCTGACCTCCGCCATGAAGGGCAGCCTGGCGATGGATCCCGAGCGCCATGCGCGTTTCCGTCCCCGGCGCTGGATCGTCGCCGCTCAAGTGGCGCTTTCGCTGGTCCTGCTGGTAGGCGCTGGCTTGTTTCTGCGCAGCTTCGTAAAGCTGGTGACGCTTGACATCGGCTTTGATCGCGAGAATGTCCTGATGATGCACACGGAGGCAAGGACCGCCGGCATCCAGCCTGACAAGTGGATGGCTACTTGGGATGAGATTGACCGCCAGCTCAGCCTGCTGCCTGGCGTGCTCTCTGTCAGCCGCAGCCTTTTCACCCCCGTCAGCGGATACGAGTGGAATCAGTATGTTCATGCCGACTCGCCCAATCCGCCAACCGGCGAGGCCTCGCTCGTTTATATGAACGCCGTCACACCCGGATACTTCAGAACACTGCGCATTCCGCTCCTGGCGGGACGAGACTTCAACGTGCAGGATACGGTGACTTCGCCAAGAGTTGCCATCATCAATCAGACGATGGCGCGCAAGCACTGCCACGATCTGAATCCTCTCGGCAGGTACATTCGGCTCGAAGAGGACAAGGGGAAGCTCGGCGCGCCCATCCAGATCGTGGGCGTGGTCCGGAATTCCAAGTACGAATCGCTCCGCGAAGAGGACTATTCCTGTGCGTACTTTCCTGTCAGCCAAGCGCCTGGATTCGGCGGCGGGCCGAACTTCCTGATCCGAACCTCGGTGCGGCCCTCCGCCGTGCTCTCCCTGATCCAGTCTGCCGTCGTGGGCGTGAACAGGTCGGTTTCAATTCAGTTCGACACGCTCGAACGGCAGGTGGACGATTCCCTGGTGCAGGAACGAGTGCTAGCCACGCTTTCCGGCTTCTTCGCTGGCTTGGCGCTGCTGCTGGTCATGGTTGGGATCTACGGCGCCATCAGTTACATGGTGACTTTGCGGCAAACGGAACTCGGCGTCCGCATGGCGCTCGGCGCGGCGCCCGGTTTGATCTTGCGTCTCGTGCTCCGGGATGTCGTTATCATCCTGGTGGCGGGCGTAGTGGCAGGAACCGGCATCACCCTCCTGAGCGTTCAATTGCTTCAGAGTCTGCTCTTCGGCCTGGCGGCGCGGGATATGCCGACCATGGCGTTGGCAGCCGGCGTCCTCTCGCTCGTGGCTTTCATCGCGGGCTACATTCCCGCTCGCCGCGCTGCAAGAGTTGATCCGATAGTCGCCCTGAGATACGAGTAGCCGACCGGCTTTTCCAGGTCTGTTGCCAAACCCGGTGAGAAGCGTAGCGCGGGCGTCTCGGCCGGTGTGGCGCGGCCATCTTGGTCGCCTGTTCCTGCGAGGGCGAGAGGCCCCTGCGACCGCGGGCGGGACGCCCGCACCACCCCTCATGCCTTGACCCCCTCTGCTGCCAGTGCTTTGTTTTCTATGACATTCTCGCTTTGTTCCGGCGATTTTGATGTTTCGGCGGCGTTCCCCTCTGTCGGACTTTCTGTCCCATGATTCGTAGCGCTGGCCTTCAGGCCAGCATGTGCCGACCTGAAGGTCGGCGCTACTTCGGCACCGTCCAGCCCGACGAGCTTACTCAGTTCCTGCGCCTCCCGGTCGTCCGGCTGATCCTCGGGAGGCCTCGCGGCCTCTTTCTGCAGTTGGGCATGTTCTTTGCGCATGGTCAGGAGAATCTTCACCTTGCGATCGATCGAGCGGTCGAGAGCCATTTCCTGCCGCGCCAGCATCTCCCGGGTCTCCCCCGCCGGAGCCAGGCACGCGTCGCGCTCGATCGCGTCCTTCTCCTCCTGCGCCTGGACCTCCTCCGCGAACGCCGCTTTCACCGCCGCGATTTCCTCCTCCAGCAGGCGCGCGAGTTCCTGGTGCAGGGCTTCCACACCCGCCTCGCCGCCCATGCATTTGTTCTCGTAATCGCGTAATCCTCGCTCGTCGTTCTTCGCCTGATACTCGGCCCGATCGATAAACAGCCACAGCAGCCAGCGGAGCCGCGCCGCCCGCCACCCGATTGCCCCCGGCTGATAAGTTTTGAGTACCCGCGGCTGCCCCCGCGTGAAAACCCCCCGCCCGACCTGCTCGCGAATCACCCCCAAGAGCGACAGCAACAGGCGCAGTTGCACGCAGCGCTCGGCAGGCTCGCCCACGGCAAGGTCGGTCGCGGCGAAATTCGTGGCATCGAACGTGGCGGCG
>JBELAJ010000649.1:0-4510 GCA_049508935.1 Terriglobia bacterium
CCCTCTTGGCTGCCTTCGCCGCAAGTGCCCGCGCCGTCGGGTGCCTTCCCGCTTGCCGGTACTTCCGTTGCACGGCACGACCGCCGCGCCGGGCGTGCATGGAGCGGCCCCAGGCGCTCCATGCCGCGCGCCGAATGTCTTTTGGCAAATCCGCTGCATCGTTCAATGTTGGACGCACATACCGCATGGCCCCAGAGTAACACAGTCCCGAAGAGACGTGTTACGCCTCGTGAGGCGGGGAGAGGCTGAGCCGACAAAAAATCCGGCCGCAAAAAAACAAAATGCGCGTGGGGTTAGAGCACGCTGTCGGCGCCGGGGGAGGGGGTCGG
Organism: Terriglobia bacterium; assembly: GCA_049508935.1. GTDB lineage: Bacteria > Acidobacteriota > Terriglobia > UBA7540 > UBA7540 > CAVROP01. The sequence goes on from JBELAJ010000649.1 coordinate 330, forward strand.
ACTATTCCGGGCACTCGCCTGCCGCCCGACTCTGCCCCCGTTGGAACTGCACTGCGCTTGCCGGGAGTAACGGCAGGATGCCCCCGCCAGCGCGCTGGGAATGGCTCCGGATGCACCGGAAGGGTACGGGCAAGGCAGTCCTCCCTCCCTCCCCCCTCCCGTCAAATGGGCGGTGACGATGCGGTGACGAACGGGTGACGAAGGACGCAGGAAACCCGTCTACAGCCGTCCATGCGTGTCATTGCGACACCCGCATGATTCGCGGGTAAGCCCGTGATTCTGTTATGAAAGTCATACACTGTCTATTCTTGGCATTACCTACTTTTGGGACTTTCACGGCGGTAACGCGGGTTCAAATCCCGCCGGGGACGCCAACATTCTAAAGAGTGATTTGCGAGATAGATAGGATCGCGGCTAGCACGACGGAAGGCGCGGCGAGCCTGCTGCCCGACCGGATTACCTGGCTGATCGGCGGGCCGAGTCTACGCCAGGAGCTTTTTGGCAACCTCGCCCGAGATGTCGGTGAGCCGGAAATCCCGCCCCTGGAACTTATACGTCAACTTGGTGTGATCGATGCCCATCAGGTGAAGCACGGTCGCATGCAAGTCGTGGATGTCGAGAGGATCCTCGACGACGTTATAGCCGAGCTCGTCGGTTTTTCCCAGAGTGACGCCGGGTTTGATGCCTCCGCCGGCCAACCACATTGTGAAAGCGCGCGGGTGGTGGTCGCGCCCCAGGAACTTGGATTGCGCACGAGCTTCGTTCATGGGCGTGCGTCCGAATTCTCCGCCCCAGATGACCAGGGTAGAATCGAGCAATCCGCGTTGCTTCAGGTCCTTGACGAGCGCCGCCGAAGCCTGGTCGGTTTCCTGACAGAGTTTGGGCAGGCGGTTGATGATGTCGTCGTGCGAGGAGGTGCCGTGATGGTCCCAGCCGCGGTGATAGAGCTGCACGAAGCGCACGCCGCGTTCCACGAGGCGCCGCGCCAGCAGGCAGTTGTTCGCAAACGACGCCTTGCCCGGCTCGGTTCCGTACATCTTATGAATGTGCTCCGGTTCTTTTGCAATGTCCTCAAGGTCAGGAACACTGGTTTGCATGTTGTAGGCCATTTCATATGATGCAATGCGCGTGAGGATTTCCGGGTCGCCCGCCGCTTTCAGGTGCATTTCGTTCAGATCTTTCAAGGCGTCCAGGGAATCGCGCCGGTCTTCGGGACGAACACCTTCGGGGTTGGTGAGGCACAACACGGGGTCGCCCTTGGAGCGAAACTCCACACCCTGGTACACCGTCGGAAGGAATCCGCTTCCCCAGCAGGATTTGCCGCCGTCCGGCTGGTTTTCACCGGAGAGCAAGACGACAAATCCCGGCAGGTCGTTGCACTCGCTGCCAAGCCCGTAAGTAAGCCACGAGCCCATGCTCGGACGGCCGATGATCTGGAAGCCGCAATTCATGAAGATCTGCGCGGGTGCGTGGTTGAACTGAGTGGTACCGATGGATTTCACAATCGCGATATCATCCACGATTTCCTGCAGGTGAGGCAGAAGCTCGGAAACTTCCGTCCCGGATCTGCCGTACTTCTGGAAACCATAGGGCGAACCCAGCAGTCGCGGCACTCCCTTGATGAACGCAAATCGCTGGCCCTTAAGAAATTCCTCGGGAATCTGCTGGCCGTTATATTGCTGGAGCACCGGTTTGTAATCGAGTAAATCGAGATGCGAAGGAGCGCCCGCCATGAAGAGATAAATGATGCTCTTGGCTTTGGCGGGATACATCGGCGGCTTGGCAGCCAAGGGATTGGGCGCGGGCAGGCCGGGAGTCGCGACGCCGGCTGCCACGAGCTCGCGGTTCAGCAGAAGCGAAAGGGCGGTGGCTCCGACGCCCATTCCTGCAGTCTTGAAGAAGTAGCGGCGAGTGACTGCCTTGACCAGGTCCTTCATGTCCGGAGGATATTCATCGGCCATCACTCACTCCTTCGTTATGGTTTCGTCGAGGTTCAGCAAAACATTCGAAACCATGGTCCATGCCGCCTGTTCGGGAAGATTCGAATTCGATCCTCCGTTAACGCCGGCGACTTTGCCCGCGGCTTTCGGGTCAGCTTGAAAATGCTGCAGCTCGAGCCTGTAGTAGCTGAGGATTCGTTCAAGTTCCGGGGCGGAGGGGCGCCGGGTCAAACAAAGGCGGAATCCGTAGGTGGCGCGACTCGCGGGATCAGGGCCGGCATTTCGCGCCATCCGGCCGGCAAGAGCCTGTGCCGCCTCGAAGAACACAGGATCGTTCAGCGTCGTCAAAGCCTGGAGTGGCGTATTGGTGCGAACCCGTCGTACGGTACAAAACTCGCGTGTGGGCGCGTCGAACGTTGACCAACTGGGATAAGGGGACGTGCGGCGAATGAAGGTGTACAGCGAACGGCGGTAGCGGTCTTCGCTAGTACTTTCAACCCACTTCTCGTCGTTGTAGGGTCGGTCCCAGATGCCGTCGGGTTGGTAGGGGAAGACGCTGGGTCCCCCGATCTTCGAGCTGAGGAGGCCGCTCGCCGAGAGGGCACAGTCACGGATGGTCTCCGCCGGAACGCGGAAACGCGGGCCTCTCGCCAGCAGCTTGTTATAAGGATCGCGCTCCTCCAGTTCCGGCGCAACGTCCGAAGATTGACGATAGGTCGCGGAAGTCACCATCAACCGCAGGATCTTCTTGACGCTCCAGCCCTGGCAGGGGAATTCCGTGGCCAGCCAGTCAAGAAGTTCCGGATGGGTTGGCGGAGTGCCTTGAGTGCCGAAGTCCTCACTCGTCTCCACGATGCCGCGACCAAACAGTTGTTCCCAGAAGCGATTGACCGCGACGCGGGCGGTAAGCGGGTTATCTTCTGACACCAACCACTCTGCCAAGCCCAGACGGTTAGGCATTTGATCATCCGCCAAAGGATTGAGCGCGGAGGGCACGCCCGCGCACACCTTGGCCCCGAGGCTCGTAAAGGCGCCGCGAACGTGCATGAACGCGCAAGGCCTTTCAAAGGACGGCTTCTCGCGCATCACCAGGGTCGTGACAATGCCCAGTTTTTCATCCTCTTTCTTGATATCAGCAATCTTGTCTCTAGTGGGTTGCAGGGAAGGAGCGATGGCGCGGTAAGCGGCGGCAAGATCGCTCTGCTGGATTTCGGTGCGCTGCGCAGGGGGAAGGTCGAGCGCCGCGTGGAGCCGCGCTGGAACCGTGGTCACTCGCAGCGGATCGGCCATCGTGGTAACGGAAATCCGGAATCGGCCGATCGCGATCTGCGAGTGCGGCATGTCGTGCTTCAGGTGAAACGTAAGCACGGTGCCCGCCGCGAATCCAAAGGGTCTCTCCGGGACGAGCACGCCGCGCCGGACGACGAGCGCTTTGTCCGTGGTGGGTTGAATCGACCAGCCCTTGGGCTGTGGCTTGTCGTTCACGAGGTTCTTGAAACTGTAGCCCGCCGCATCCTCGTCTCCGGAATCCCGCTGAGAATCGTCCGCGGCGGCTTGCTTGAAAGAGACCTTCTGCGCACCCGCCGGCCTGTCCGCGGGAGAGGCTTCCACTACGAAGTCGGTCAAGAAGAAATTGCCGTCGGCGGCGCGTCCCGGTCCGCCCGCCGGCAAGCTCGGGTCGTTCATCGCTTCCAGGCGCACCCCACTGATACCTGTTAGATCGGTGCGAGCCGTGACGTCGTATGCGTCGGCGTCCGGGTTTTTGCCGCCGGCCAGAAGCGATCCATCCGGCAGCAGCGTCAGCTTGGCGCCGCCCTTCGAGACGAAGTCGCTGGGGCGTAACACTACCCATTTGGTTTCCGCCTCCCTGACATCCTGCTCCCACTTTGCCTGCGCGTCGGCAAGCTCCGGGGTGGGTGTATTCAAGACTGCCTGGAGCCGGGTGACTTCATCGCGCAATTCCTTGCTCTTGGCAGCCTGCCCGGAAGTTGGCAGCTCGAGGACAGCCTCGCGCACATACTGATCGCCACCTCCGTCGTCGGCGACGTGATAATCCTCGTCGGCGAAGAAGGCCAGGAAGCGGTAGTAATCCTTCTGGGTGAACGGATCGAACTTGTGGTTGTGGCACTCGGCACAACCCAGCGTCGACCCCAGCCAAACCGTCGCGGTGGTATTCACGCGATCGACCTGTGAGTACCAGTAATACTCTTCCGGGTCAACGCCGCCCTCCATGTTCGTCAT
>JBELAJ010000065.1:0-22376 GCA_049508935.1 Terriglobia bacterium
CCCCTGACCCAGGGGGTGGTGTTGCCGTACACGTCGCGCGAGGCGGCGTAGAGCCACGGTGACCAGTTGACAAGGTAGCGCAGCGACATGCCGCCGAGGGGAGTGGCCATTCGAGTCGCCAGTTGGTAGGTCGTCGCCAGTTGCTGGGCGATGATTAATGCTTGCACAAGCGTCGCACGGCTGATCGTTCCGTTGGCAATTTCCTGTCCAACCTGCTGGATTTCGACTGCGATGCTTTTCGGGTCTATTACGACCTGCGGGAGTCCAAACTGCGCCTTGGCCGAAGGAGTTAGCAGGCAGATTCCCAGCAGAAAAAACATAGATTTTTTCATGGTTCCTTCCTTTCTTTTTCCCTAGTTGTCGTCTGCGGGCCTGGAATATTGAAGTCCCGGAGTTTCTCCTGGAAGTTGTTTCCGCATTTAGCTGAGAAGGTCGGGATGATCTTCGGCACGTCCGCCGCGGGATCAAGGGACCAAGTTGCGCACCCGGGCGGGTAGTACTCGCCAAAGTCGATGGTGCCTTCGATCTGGTTCTTGCGGTTGAGATAGCCCACGATTTCGCGCTGTTCGGCGATCGTGGGGTGCTGGAAGTCGGCGAGCTTCGGGCATGCCTTGAGTTCAGCCTTGGCTTGGGGGGTGCGTGGGCCGCAGTCGACGGTGGGCATGCGGTCCTCCCAGGTATATTGCTGGCCCTGCCCGCCGCTGCAAGCGGAGAGGGTCATGACGAGTACTGCGCAGAGTGTGAGTTTCATAGGCTTGGATCCATATGGTGACGGTTGTAGTCCGGCAGCAGGAGGTCGTTTGAGATGTAAATCTTTACCCTGTTGCCCTCACGAATGGTGATCGTCGGCATGATGTTCAGGAAGCGACTCATGATCTGCTCGCCCGATTCGGCCATGCCGACACCGAATCCTTGACGGATGATTTCGCCGCCGTTGGAGGTCAATGCGCTTCCGGTATTGAACTCCGAGAGGCCGCTGAATAGGCCCACGGCGAGCGAAGCTCCGAAGATTTTGAGATAGTGATTGTTGACTTTGTCACGCAGCGCAATAGTGCCCTGCTGGTCGAGGCCCTTGAATTCGTCGAGGCTTTCGGAGTATCCGTCGGGCATCAGTAGGCGGTGGAAGGCGACGGCAAGGCGAGCCTGGCCGAAGCTGCTGACCTTGCTGGCTTCGCCGATCACTTTCGTGCCCGCTGGGATCAGCATGTGCTGTCCGTCATGGGAGTAGGTATCGGTGCTGACCATGCAGATGACGGGTCCGGCGAAGCTGCCATCGAGGCGATTGACCAGCAGCGCCTCGATCACCGTGCCTTCGAAAAGGACGTAGGTCTTGCCGCTCGAGGAGTTGAATTGGCCAGGCCTGGCAACATCCGGGTTGGCCGCCGGGGCTGGTGTTTCGGGCGGTTTTTGGGGCTCAGCAGGCGCCGGCACGGTCGCGGGTGGCGGTGTGGCTGACTTGGCTTGGCGCTCAAGCTCTTGTTCCGCGGTCTGCGCTATTTCCTCAGCGAGGATCTCGGGCGGTACGGAAGGGGCTGTCAGATCGGCGCGGATGGGCTGTGTTCCGGCAGCGTCTTTGCGGTAGGTGAGCGCCACGTTGCCGGCGAAGAGCGACTGGTACCGCCGCCGTTTCTCGTCTTCCTTGACCGGGTCGGGTGGCGGCGTCCCGGGTGGGTAGGCGCCGGGAGGGTACGTCCCGGGTTGGTAGGGATTAGCTCCCGGAGGCGTTTCGGTGCCGGCGAGCAGGACTTGCCGGCGGACCAGGGCGCGCTCGAGGTCGGCGTCGGAGTCGTTTTGCTGCTTCTGGATGGAGTTGCGGAACGCGAGGATTTTGGCCTCGTCGACTGGCGGGGGCGGTGGGGGTGACGTGGCGGTGGGCGCTGCGACGGGCTGCGGCGCTTTGCGGCCCGTGAGGGCCATCACTGCAACCATGAGAAACGCTAGGCCGGCGATCACCATGGCCTGCAGATTCTTGGGCATAAGGCCCTGTGGTTTCGGCGCTTTGTCCTTAACTGGCTGTTCCATAAATGCCTCGCTTAGGCGTGCTTGTCCTGCCGATTGAACTCAACCCTCTTCTTGCCGACCACAATGTACCCGTGATCCACAATCTTCGGGATGACGTAGACGCCATTCTGAAGGGTGAAGTTAATGAGGTCGGGCTTGCCGTCCTTGAGTTCGTAGACCGTGGGTTTTTCCTGGGCGGAGGATTGGATGTAGGTGAATTTGTCGTCGTGGTAGATGGCCCCGATGCGGAAGGGCTCCTTGGCACCGAGGGGCTTGTAGGTGTAGTCGAAGCGGAGGTTTTGCGGATAGCTCTCGCGGTATTGGGCGATGGCCTGCTCGGCCTTGGCGGTGGCGTCCTGGATCTTTTGTTGCATCTCGTTGCGAAGTTGGGCGATTTCGTCGCGGTAGGCTTGCACTTCGCTTGCGCGGACGTACTGGGGTGGGTCACCTGCTGGCTCGGGTGGATCGGTGACAGAGCCGAGGCTGGAGCCATCCTTCGGTTCGATAAAAACCTTGAGATCAGGTTCCTCGCTCGGCCGCTTGGTAATTTCGGTCAGCAGGAAGGAGTAGATGTGCCCGCGCGTAGTGACCAAGTTGAGGTCGCTCTCGATGTTGGCGGCCGCCGGGTGCAGGTAGCAGAGGTTGTGGGAACCGTTGATGATCCAGTAGTCCTTGTCGCCGGTGGTGAAGTCGAGAATGTCCTCGTCCGAGGGCAGCACGATCAGGGTGGAGAAACGCAGCTTGGCATGGATTTCGACGATATCGCTCTGGGCGTACTTGACCGTCCTCGCGCCATTGCTTTGGGCCGAAGCCAAGGCACAGGCGAAAAGAAGGGAGATGGAAACTGCAACAAACGTTTTCATGGTTACTCCTTGGGCGCGGCGCTGGCTAAAACTTCGAGGCCTTTTTCGAAGCCGTAGACATCGAAGGCTTGTTCGCGCCGGCGGTTGTCAAACGGATCGTTGGTATAGAGCCAGTAGCTCTTGCGGTCGACCTTCAGGTTCGCGACCTTCGAAAGGTTCGGGGTCTTGATCAGCATCTGCTGCTTGGGAATCAAGGTCGTCACCAGTTCCAGCTCGTGGTCGTTCAAGTGAAAGTGCTCACGGTAGAGCTCGCGGTCGAGGTCGGGGTTGGCGAGAAAAATCTTGGTGCCGCAGGATTCGACCAGGATGTCGAGGATCTCGGATTTGCGGAGCTCGTCGAGCGACTGTGTGGAGAGAATCAGGGCGGCGTTGCTCTTGCGCCAGGTGCGGAGGGCCTGGGAGATGTAGGCGCGCAATCCGGGGTTCTTCAGGAATACCCAGGCTTCGTCGATAAAGAAGGCCTTGAAGACGTGACTGATAGTCGGGTCGGAAATGATCGCGTCGGCGCGGTGCAGGATGTAGAACAGCAGGGGTTCCAAAACCTGCGGGTACTCCTTCATGCCCTGGAAGTCGAAGCACTGGAAGCGCGAGAGGGTAACGTTGTCGTCAGAGTTGTCAAACAGAAACCCAAATTGCCCGCCCTGTTTCCACTTATAGAGTCGCGCGTCAAGAGCACGGGGCAAGGTGTTGGCCAGCGTGCCGAGTGTGCGGAGACTTTCGTCCTCCACCTGGTAGAGGTTCTGGATTTGTTCGTGCAGCTCGCGCTCCTGGGGTGCGCTGAGCGCTTCCCCGCCCTGGGACTCGGCCAGCACCCGGACGAAAAGCGTCAGGAAATCCAGGTTGCCCTTGGTCGGGGGCAGTGAAAATGGATTGATCTTGAAGGTGTGCGAGTCAACTCCGACGCGAATATACGAGCCTTGGAAGAGCTTCGTCAGGCTCGAGAAACTGCCGCCCAAGTCGAAAATGAAGGTGTACGGGTCGTACTTCTGCAGGTTAGTAATCAGGAAATTCAACAGAAATGACTTTCCTGCCCCGGTGCGTCCCAGCATGAGCGTGTGCGCGGTGTCGCCGTGGTGGAGGTTGAAGAAGTAGGGCGTGCGGTGGTTGGTTTCGAGCACCGCCAGATATTCCCGCCGCAAATGCCGGTTTTCGCGCTCGCCGCAATGCAGGGTGAAGAGAAACGAGTAGTCGGCGTAGTTGGCATTGGTAATCAGCAGGCGGCGGACGTTGAACGCGTGGTTGGCGGGGACGGTCGCAAGGTAGGCATTCAGCAGGTTGTAGCGCTCCTCGAGAAGCTGCGCGTCGGCGATGCTGAAGACCTTGTAGAAATCGGCGCACGCGGCTTCGACCCTGGCGAGGTCCAGGTCATAGATCACGATGGTGAGGGAGAACTCGCCGAAGTAGTTGCCATTCACTTCGAGTTCTTCGAGGGCTTTGCCGAGTTCGCGGATTTGCGCTTCCTTGGAGTCGTCAACGAGGACGTCCTGGGCGCTCGCCGGGACGTCCGAGGTGCTGAGGTAACTGAGGAACGAGCGCTTGGTGGTGTGGTAGTGGCGGCGGCGGGAGTGGATCAGGCGGTGGGTCTTGTCGGAGGTCTGCTTCTTCCATTCGGTGGCGATAAAAAAGTTGGCCGGGATCTCGAGAAGGCGCTGGAACATTAGCGGGAAGCTGGCGGCGGAGGGCTCACTGAGGGTGAGGGTCTTCAGGTAGTAATCGTCCAGGCGAAGGAATCCCCGGTGGCACTCGATGGGGGATTCGGGGAGGTAGAAGTCGAGGAACGTGTCGTGCTTGAGGCGGGCGCACTCAATCTTCAGCGGAGAGAAGTTGAGGAGGCGCTTCAGGACGCGGAAAGCGCGGTCCTTGCCAACGATTTCGGCGGGCATGAAGTCCTTGATCTGGAGAATGAAATTCTCCGCCCGCTGAACGAGCAGCCGCTGGACGCGGGCGATATCGTCCTCCATGAGCACGACTTGGTGGCGCGTCGAAACGAGGGCGCGGAGCTCCCGCCAGGCCCGGCGGGGACTGCGACCCGCCTGGGCGAGCATGGCCAGAATCGCCTTGCGGGCTTCCGGGCCTTCCATCAGCACCGCGTAATAGATGTCGAGCGCATAGAGATCCTGGGCCTTGCTGCGAAGAAAAGCGGCGCGGTTCTGGATCGCGGCATTGACAATTGGGTTTTCGTAGGTTTGCGGCGACACGGTCTCACCGCTGCGCTTGAACAGGTACTGGTAGACGCGGCACTTCTCGTCGAAGATTTTGAATGCGGATTCCAGGCGCTTTGTGTAGTTGTCGATCTCGGTGGCCGCGAGGCCCTCGTAATCGACGCCTTTGACGGCAAGTATCACGCCCACCCCGCCGCTTTTGGTCAGGAAGACGTGGTCGTCGATAAACCCGAAAAGGTTGATGCGGTCGTTGAGCGAGCCGGATTCGCGGTAGGGTTGCAGGGCGCGGTCGATTCTAAACACGTCCAACCCTCCGCACGCCAACGGGCGCGAACTTGGAGGAATCGTAAAGGGTACGGAGCCGGGCGGAACTCATCACGAAGCGGAGAATCTGAGGGTCGGTCCGGGTCGCCCAACGGGCGAACCAGTAGAGGAGAAGGAACATGAGGATTCCCCCGAGGAAGGTGTGGAGAAGGTTAAAGACTGCCGCGCCCATCAGCAGCGCCAGGAAGAAAAGCTTCCTCTCGACGCCCATGACCGTGAGGGGGCGGTTGAGAGAGCGGAAAACGGGATTGATTCTTCGCGGCATGATAAACCTCTCAGGGATGATTAGGGAAAGAGCCACGCCATAAAGTTGACGGCGCTGACGGCCATGCCGACGCCAAACACCACGCCGGCGAGGGTACGTTTGGCCCCGCCTTCACCAAAAGCGAACATCAGGCCTCCGACCACGATGGCGACGAGCGCGAGGCCCGTGGCGATCGGACCAGTAAAGGCCGCTTGCAGGACTTGCACGGCTTGCGTCCAGGGTGACATCTTGTGACCTCCCTATGAGAATAAAAAGCCCCTCGATAAACAGGAGAGTCCCATAGCTATATAGCAACTGTCAATAGGAAAATTTTACGTACCTATATAGCAAGTCACACTGTAGCTATATAGGAGTATTTGGCGAGTATTACCGCTTGCTAGAGGAAGTGGGAGCGGGTGGAGATTTCACTTTCGTTGGCCGCGGGGATTTACTCTCGGAAAGGATTTTCTTGGCAGCTTTCATGGCCTTTTCCATGACGAACCGGCTCATGCTGACACCGCGTGCCGCCGCAGCCTTCTCCATGTTGTCCTTCTCGTCCTCGCTCACCCAGAACGTCACCAACTTCTTACGGCTCTTCTTGGGGCGTCGCGAAGCGTGGATGCCGGGTCCGAGTTTCCGGGGCCGCTGCACACGTTTTTTCATCACCGGTTAACAAGTCCTTTGTAAAACAGGGTTTAGAGCGGCACCAACACCAACGAAAATCGAACGAAGGATATCATAGACCCTGTTAATAGACAATTTTACAGTTTGGGACGGGCGGAGTGTTCTGGCGATGGCTGACGTTTCGTTTAGGACTATTGATGACGGTGCGCCGGGTGGTTTCGTGACCGCAATATTTTTTCATTCTATTTCTCCGGGTTTGGCTTCCGGGAGTTCCTTTATTAAGTGTAGGGCGATTCTCTTTGTTTTGGGAAATGGAAATAGGTCACGGCCGGATCGTCCGCTTCGGCACTTTGGGATTACTCTGTGGCAACCGCAAAGAGTGGAAAACCCGTCCAACGAGTCAAAATCGTGCAGGTCAAGATATGGGCGACTCCAAAACAAATCAGCCTTCTCCGGAAGGCCGCGACACAGGGTGGCTTGCCGACCCACGCTGAGTTTCTCGCTGCTCTGTTCAAGGGAACGACCCGCGCGAGCCGTTGATTGACACTGCAAGGCCGCGATGGCACTCTTCGTACAAAGCCGGACGGCGGTTGGTCACCGGCGTGGACCGGCAGAGCCGAGTTATTTTCGAGTTTCTCGGTGATGAGATCATGGACGAAAACTGGCCGCTGTTCGCGGCGACGATTGTCGGTAGGCAACCAACGGAGAATGAAGCGCTGCTTCTGGCGGCTGCGCGTCGTTTGTGGCCCGCGGTTCTGGCCGCGACTTTGAAGAAGGTCGCCGAGATCTCCGATCCTCGTCTTGAGCCGCCAAGCATTGCGACTCAATACTGGGAAGAGGCTCTCTTCTCAACGCTGGGCACGATGCGAAAACTTGGTGCGACGAAGATTCTGGACCTGGATAAGTATCTATTCTCTATATTTACTTACCGTCTTAATCGATATCTCAAGCAGGAACGAATAAAACGGCAAATCGAATCGGCGCCGCAAAGTAAGGATCTGGCAGAGTTGCCGGGGGCGACGAATGAATCCTGGGTCGAAAAGCTTGAGTCACTCATTGCTCTGCAGCAGGCGCTGACTAAAGCTGACGACTCATTCCGGGCCATGGCATGGCTCTATTGCCACGAGTTTAGATGGGACCAAATCGGCTCTATTTTTCGGATCACAGGGGAACAGGCCAGAAAACGGTTTGAATACGGGGTTCAAAAGCTTCGGAGATTGCTCGCGAATCCCTCTGAAGCAGGAGATGAATCGGAGTGAACAACTTCCGATGAAACTGGCTCAAAGGACGTAAAACCACCGTGTTATCAAAGAAGGAAGAAAAGCAACTTCGACAGGCCCTTAGCCGAACTTTTCTCGAGGGCTACCCAAATCCTGATCGCCGCGACTGCCCGGGTTATGACGTTCTTCGGGCGATAGCCTCCGGCAAGCTAACTCTGGAGGAGGCGGAGCCATGGATCCAGCATCTCAGTTCATGCTCGCCCTGTACCCAGGAATTCTCGCAAATACGGAAGAACCTGAGAAAACGCACCGTTCGACGATTTTCCGCAATCGCCGCAACCGTAGTCCTTGTCATCTCCGTTTTATGCTGGATTTTTCTGCGGCGAAATTTCGAGCCGGTCCGCTTAGAAAAGGCGTCGTTGGACCTGACTGGGCGAGGGACGATACGTGGCCCCGAGGAAAATCCGACGAGTCCTCCCCTGCAACTCCCGAAGGCTGACTTGGATCTTACTGTTTACTTGCCCCTCGGAAGTGCGCCTGGAAATTATGATATACAAGTCGTCCGAGAATCGGGTCAACCTCTCTGGAGCGCACAGGGAGAGGTGAAGATTGAGAATTACAAATCCACCTTACACGTACGTGCAAATCTGAGCCATCTTACGTCTGGCCTGTATCTGCTCGCGATCCGGCCCAGGGGCTGGGACTGGACCTACTACCCGCTGGTACTCAAGTAATCATCGTCCCACCGTTGCAGCCTATGGAAGTTCTTTCGCCAGTTCGATTGCTTTTTCGAGCTGGTTATCTCTTCCCTCCCGATACGCTTCAGGGGACCAGTCGACCGAAACGTCGGGCTTGATTCCGTGCCCTTCATAGGAGTTTCCCTCCCAAGTCAGGAATGCGGCAGCGGGAAGAATCACAACATAGCCAAACCCGACACGATACCCCTTCCCTCCCAAGAGGCGCCCCGCCGTTTGATTCCCCACGATCCGGGCCAACTTGTTTTCAGCTGCAAACGCACAAACTATTTCTCCCGCGCTCGCGGTATGCTCATTCGCAAGCAGAATGATGCGGCCTTGAAATTTCCGCGGTCCAAGCCCCTCACTGAACAAAACCACCGATTCATCACGCCCGAGGTATCGGAGGGCCAGAAGCGGAATAGTGAACTTACTCGAAGGTAGGCGTTCGAAGTGGGGCAGAGTTTCCTTCCTGTATCCGCGCTCGGCACGACGGCGTGTAACGGAATAACCGATTGGAATCTTGCCCGGCGTCATGTAACTCATTAGGCGGAGGACACCCAGCCCGCCCCCAAGGAATCCGCGGAGATCGAGGATCAGACGGTCACAATTGGCAAACTTTGCGACTGCGTTATCAAATTCGCGAGCTATGTCGATACCGACCAGGCCAGGAGCAATCGTCGTTTTCAGATAGGCGAGGCGGTCATCCAATTCAGCGAATGATACCGTGAGCGGCTCCGCAAAAGGCTGCTTTCTCCACCGGGGCTTAGGAATGGCAATGTTCATGTTGGCCTGGCGTCCATCGCGCTTCAAAACTGTTAGCGAACTTGCACCCGCCATGGGAAAGCTTGGCTGGTCGGGGGGAACGACGGTCTGTCTGTTAATTTCTATTAGAACGTCGGTGGGTTCGATCCCGGCCGCATGTGCCGGCCCCCCTTCGTGAACGTCCTGAAACATCCAGCGGAGCCCATCGGACGTTTGATGCTTTCGAAAAGTCGCACTGATTGCCAATCGTCCCGGCACTCTCCGCAAGTCCTGGTGAAAGAAACCTGTGTGGCTGGTCCCCAGTTCGCGGACCAGCTGATGCATTAGATTCTCGAACTCCTCCGCATCCTGGCTTTTCAGAATGCTTGCTTTCTTTGCCGCCGCGATATTTGGCCAATCCCGCCCATTGAATGTAGGGTCGAAGTAGTTCTTCTGGACAGTCCTATACGTCCTGTCAAAAATGTCTTCCCGTTGTGTCAAGCTCAGCGCCATTTCACTTCGATCGGGGGAACGAAACGTGGCCATTGCCGGCACCCACCAGAGAGAATCCTGCCCAATAGTAGGGAGGCGTTTGCGGACCGAACTCGCTCAAGATATCGACCTTGGCACGGTTCAATGCCTCTCCTTCTTCCATTCCTTCTGAAAGGTGTTTGTAGAATTGTTTCATGAGTTCGGCCGTAAAGCGGTCGTCGGCCGGGAAGGAAGTCGATACCACATTTCTTGCTCCCGCCAGAAGAAATGCACGTACCAGATTAGCTGTTCCTTCCTCACCTTCCGTCTTTCCAACCCCTGTGTCACATCCGGAGAGCGTGACCAATTCAGCATGAAGCGACTCCCTTCGGATTTCTCGGGCCTGCCACAAGCCATCTTCTTTGGAATGAGGATCTGTGCGCAGCACCAACGCTGAGCGCTCCGGCTCGGCTGTACTCGCAAAACCATGCACCGCAAAATGCAGAACCTCAAAACCTCCCAAAGGTTCCGATTTTAGCTTTTCTTCTGTCGCCGCCTGGCCGCTGAGAACAACACTGTTCGGGCCGGCCAAGCTAGCGATTGAAGTCACTTCCTCTCGTGCGTAAGGAAGTGGGGGCGGGTCGCTGCTTCCCTGCAGGTCAAAGAAACCGCGAGCGATTTCTGCGGGCCATTTCCAAAGGGCGCCCTTACTGGCTATCAGCGGTTGATTTTGGTCGTACGCCACGCCAAGAAACGGTAGCGGTGATGCAGATTGTGAAGCCCGCACACGAAGTAAGTGGAAGACCGTCGAGGACGGGGCATAGGTAATAATATGTGAATCGAGAAGGAATTGTCCGGTTGGCATCACAAGGGCATCGAATGGAAGCCCGTTCAGCCTCCCATCGGAAATAATCGTGATATACCGCTTCGGGTTCCCATCGAGAACCGGTTCTATTAGCGAACTGAAAAGCTTTTTCGCCTCTGGTTCGGCGGAACGTTTAGCCTTGATTTCTGCGAGGTACGCGTTAGCTAGCGCATTAATTTGTTCCCGGCCTCCAAGCTTTTGGATACGGACCGCCTCGCGCGTAATCACCAAACAGAATGACATAGGGTCGTCAAGCACATACTCCATTATCATCTCGTCCGGGCGGAGGCTTCGACGCAAAGTCGAAAGGTCCACGGGTTCCGGGGGGATGAACTCCCGGGATCGAAATCGATCGTATTCCGTATGTTTGAGATTCGCTTCAGCGTCCTCAAGCTGGTCTAAAAGTGCCTGCCTTTCGGTACTCGAGTGGGGCTGCCTCAACTCCCGTTGTAAATCGACGACATGAAACTCGGCAGGGGTTAGCTGGGCAAGGCCTTCTTCTGGCACTGCTCGGTTCGTCCGCAAGGCGTCCAGCATCACTCGCCCGCGAGCACGCTCCACAATCTTAAAAGCCTTCGCATTGTCCTGTAGGAACATGGCGGCAAGACGAAAATGCCCTACATATACCTCGCTCATTATTCCAATTAGCGAACTCGCGTCGGTCGAACTCGATACACTGAGCAGCATGGCCTCGACCAGATCGGCAGCTTCGGAGAACAGAACGTCAGCATCCTGGTACCGGCCCATCGATTCTTTCAGTTCCGCTTCAACCCCCAGGTAATGCGGAAGCTGATAAGGCGCCTCGACCTGCCGCACGGCCTGAATGCCTCGTTCGACACACTGCTCCGCCCTTGTGAGATCGCCACCTTGCTGGTACAGATTCGTTAACTTAAACATCGCATCTGCCAGCAGGCGTGTAAGATGCCCCCTTTCGGACACCGATGCGCAATCTTCATAGTAGGTTCGGGCCAGGGCGAAGTTGCCATTATCCACCGCCAACTCTCCGTCCTCTCGTAACAGGTCGGCCTGCGCACCCAGTATGCCGGCGCGGCGAGCCTCATCGAGCGCGAAGTTCAACACCGCTTGGGCCTCCTGGCGGCGGTTGAGTTCCTCTAAAGCCGAAACTTTCCCGATGTAAACGTGGTATGGAATCCCCATGTCTGGAGTGGATGCCGCTATGGCGAGCGCTCGATTAAACAGGTCCAGGGCTCGCTGCGGACGATGGAATTCATTGAGCCCCTCGCCCAGATAACTGATGAAATCAGCCTCCCCGGCGGAGTCGTGAAGGAGGTTAGCTCGAACAATTGCCTCCGTGACCATCGCTCCCGCCCGAGCAGTTTTGCCATCAATGAAGGCGAGAATCCCCAGCCAACCGGTCGCTCGTTCCTGCCAGATCCGATCATCCAAGGACTTCGCCAATACCATCACTTCTGTCCAATCATTCTTGGCTGCAGGCGTATTGATGTTCATGTCAATTACGCCTTTGGCGGTCAGGCATTTCAGTTTCAGCCTTGGGTCATTTCCCACCAGTGGGTTCTTCATATCCTCGCTGATCGCGCGGCCAACTTCGGAGTAGGATGTTTTCTCGAGATCGCTCCGCTGGCGCCCAATCTTGGAGTAGAGAGCATTTCGTTGCTCCCCTCGGCCGGTGTAGATTTGTTCGGCGCGAGCAAACAGGGGACCAGCCTTGGTCCAATTGGCTAAGAGCGCAAGCCGATCGGCCTCGGCCAGGATTTGCCCAGGGTCATTTGACTGGAGGACTTGCGAGAACGCTGGATAGCCGGAGTGATTGTTTGTTTTCCGTGAAGACCTGAGATAAAGGCAAATGAGCACGTAGGCCGCGGCCAATGCGGTCAGTCCCACCGAGTAGAACAGGAAGATTTTGGATGGTCTCCTCATCGCCACTTTACCTCGAAGCGAACTCAAGGAATGAGCACGAAGAAATCACTAAGCAAAGCTACCCAGGCAAAGTCTCTTCAAATTATTTAGATTGTCGCAATCAGCCCTGATACGGGAAAACGACAAATTGTAAAACTACAGCCACTGTGGGTTGCGCAACTGGCCAGCGTCTCCAAGTTGAAAGCCCACCGCTAGAGGCAATAATACCACCGTCTTTCATCCGTCCGTTGATCCCTTTACTCGGCTCTACAACCCCACTTTCATCGGGGGATTTTCCAGTAAGAGCGTTCCCTCGCAGATGTACTTGCGCAGGATGGCCAGGGGGCGGACGCCGGTCTGGGCCACCTTTGCACGTACGCGCATGCCGGCGGCGGCCGTGGCGGCGAGTCCGGCGCGGACGAAGTGGCCGGCGTTGTCGCCGGGGATGCCCGCTTTTGCGCTCAGCTTTATCACGGATTATCGCGCAAGCACTAGTTCCTGCCTGCCGTCGCGGAGCCGGCGCGAGAATCTCCCCCGTACCCGCACGACCGGATTGATCGGTACCTGTGTTGAGCGCCCTTCGTTGTAGTCACTTTCGGCTTCGGACGGTTACCTCTTTTCTTGCCTCCTCTGAGAAACCATCTAATCCAACGATGCTGATATGAACAAGGCTCGCTGCGCATCTGAGATGTCGCGTCTCTGCCACACCAGGGAGATTGCGCTCCACGGCAGGTTGGCACCGGGAAGGCGCTTGGCGAGCTCAATTGCTGCCTCCAGCAAGCTATCGGAAAGCGGAATTTGCGGCAAGATGATCAAGACGGCCCAAGCAAGAGTTCCCAAATACACCGCTTCTCTGGAGTAGGAGCGTAGCGCAGATACGAAGATCTCATTCGCCGTCTCGGGTGCCCGACGGGAATACTCTAAGGCTATTTTCGGCAGCTCAGGCTTTATCCAGTGATCAATACCAGCCTTTTCCAGGCTCGGGCGAAGGTCCGCCGATTCATCACCGAGGTTTAACGCCTGTAGGATGTCATTGCGGACGGCCAAAGCCTTTTCATGGTCCGATTTCTCCCAAAACACGAGGGCCTCCCGGAGCAGGTCGTGAGCGGCCTCCGAGCTGATTTTACCTACTGTTCTGACCGCCACCATTGGACCGCCGATAAACACCGGCTGGCGATCAAAGATTAGCGGTCGAAAAGCAGGCAAATCTTCGTCCGTTAGTCCGTCGAAATGAGCCAAGACGCCAGCCGCATCGCGGCGATAAAAGTAATCCTGCCGCACGTCCGCGACGACCTGAACTAAGAAGCGGCGAGCCTCGGGTTCGCCCGGAGCTAGGTTGCGAGCCGCCTCAATACGACAATCCATTGGATAGCTTCCCGAGACGATGTCACGCAAAACCCTCGGAACCCGTGGGTCGTCGATCATGGCGAGAGCCGATACACATCCACTCTTCTCAAAATCTGATAACTGGGGTGCGGACATCAGTTCGATTAAGGGGGACACTGCAAGGTCTTCGCCCACCTCCGCCAGAAGTTTTTCGGCCCCCCGGCGAATGTGACGAACGTTGTCGTGGGGTTTAGTCGCGAAGTCCGTCCTCAGAACTAACTCCAGAAGTTGTTCAACTGCAACTCGGCGTGGAAGATAATGAAAGTTCTCAAGGAGGTCTTCACCGTATCCCGTCCGCACGATCTGCGCCACTACTTCGGGCAGTATTGCCTCGCCGAGGACCGAGACCGCGAAACGGCTTACTTCACCTTGGGCGAAATGGCCGTTTGAGTCTCGAATCATGCTTGCAAACGCCTGCTTGGCCTCTGGAATTGAAATGCGGGCAAGATGATGTATCGCTTGGTCCGCAAGAAATATGATTTCCCCTTTCGCCAGTGTAAGAAGACGGTCAAGCACATTTGTTGAAAGCTCGAAATCCTTAATCTCCCCTCCAGCCGCCCAGCACTCCGCAACCAAGAGCAACTCCGAGTGCAGGATATTCTCATTTGTAGTGAGCAGTAGGCGCGCCAACTCAGATATGTCGCCAAGTTCGGCATAAAGAATGAAGGCCTCGTGCCAGAACGGGTCGTGCCTGTGATCCGCAATGATCCGATGTCCCTCGGCCCGCGATCGCAAGGCCTTTGCAGCGAAGTACGATTGGAACGAGAGATGAGGGAACGCGTAATGCTGATCAATCGACCAAGATCGAAGCAGACCATGCTGTTCTGTAAGTTCAAGAAATACATCACGCGATGTGCCACCTGCCGGTCCGAGAGTCCCAAGGTGATCGGCAAGCAGGCTTATTATTTCCGAGCGCGCCAGCGCGGCGCGGCGTCGAAGGTGAAAAGCGAGAGCCACTTCGGCAAGCAGTTGGGAATTAGTCCCGGGATTCGGATCCGACGCGGGGGGACGCTCGCTGATTCGCCTAGTCGAGTCCCATTGCTCAAGGATGAAGGACAAGAACCGACCAAATAACTCGGACGTTCGCTTGGGAATCTCACCCTGCACTGGAATACAGGCACACGTAAGAGTGAGGAGGAGGGGATTTGTTGCATAGGAAGGCCAGTTTCTAGCACGCAAGGAGTCAATGACTCGCTCAGCGTTTTCCGGTGAATCCGCGAACCACTTCGATACAAAGAGGCGCACCGCGCTTCGGGTGAAAGGAAGTACCTCAAACTCCCGCAGCGATGCGTGGAGGAGAGGGCGACACACGGGCCAGGATTCTCGTCGAACGCTTATTACGACTCGATTGCCGGGATGCTGGGCGAGGATATTCGAAAGATCAGTATTAAACCGGACCACTGTCGCTTGAGCATCCTTGGGCTCGTCGATGCCAAGTTCATCGATGCCGTCAACGCAGAGAAGAATTCTTCCTTGAGCAAGCGCAGCCTCGTACAAGTAGCTAGGGTTCTCGGTATTGCCGTAACGACTGATCTGTCTCAGAGCGGATTCGGCGACTGTCTCGCCGGTCGATACGAGAACTCTGGTCGAGACGAGAACGGGAAGAAAACGGCTGTCGGCGTATGCATTTTCCAGGCATAAACGCCTGAGAAGCGTAGTCTTCCCAGCACCGGGGTCTCCGATGACCGCAATCGCTGACATCTTGTCTAGCAATTCCGATACGCTAAATGTTCGATCGCCCTCTGACCTTTGTCCTAGCGTTACTGGGTGAACACCTTGCTTTATTTCTTCTTCGACGTCGCGCAATGGAATTACTTCAAGCTCGCGTAGACGAAGCCCGACGTAGTGCGCATCGAGGTCGCGGATTTGTGGCAAATCCAGGGCCTTAAATGACCGGAGGTCAGTCGCAAGTCGGTCCAGGTAGCGGGCTTCGATCTCCTTTCGTCGTGTATCTCCATCGAACTTCTTGATTTCGTTCTCTGCACAGAATTTCACGATTTGGTTGGGGGCGAGAAGCTCCTTTAGCTCAGACAACGAGACACGATCAATTTGGTCAAGCCGGTAGCGACTCACAAGCGCGGGCGGTCGAAAGTTCTGCACCTGCCACACCTCAAATCTCAGTCCGCTCCACGAAACGTAGAAAGGGACGAAAAGGTTTGCGGAGTAAAATCTTGCCTGCTGCTCCGGAGACTCCTGTTCATCCCGCTTGATTTCGGCGACAAGGAGGCTAGAGTTCAGGTCGTGCGCTGAGCTTGAAAAGAAAACGCAGTCCGCTTCTGGTTTGCGGCCCCGACGATTTGGCCTGTATGCTTTAACGGGGAATTTGACTTCGAATAAATCGGGGCCGTAGCCCATTACTTGAAAGAAAGGAAGAATGATTTTATGAATTAGATCATCCTCGGACCCAAAGGACGTCTGCGAAATCTCCGCGATCCTCCTAGGTTCTGAAGAGGTCATGTCATCCGAAATCTCCATGATATGCTCCGGGCCGCGCGACATGCATTTCGCGAAGTCAGGATGTAGGGATCTTCACGAGTCGATTATAACAGCGCGGCCGCGAGCAAGTGCAAACAAAGCCCCAAAGCGACTCCACTTGCTCGTATAACGGCCTTGCCGCGGATTTGACTGGTAGGCGGCACACTCGCGGGTCCATGAAATGGCTGCTCGGAGAAGCCTTTCTCAAAAGCAAGATTTAACCGGCCTCTTGGTAGTCCCACGCTTTGCTGAAGCCCACTTCTGGCGGGGACAGCGCACATCAAATTGGAGTCGCGCCGTTCATTCGCTGCTATATATTGAGCACCCCAAGTGGGGAATTGAAATGGATTGGGCCTCGAAATCAGGAAGGCGGCGAAGCCCCTCACGGGGCTTCGACGGTTGAGTCCCGTGCATAGCCAGCCTTCAGAATCAGGTCGGCGGCGTGAAAGATGCGCTGGGCGGAGCGCTCGGTAAAAGTCTGGCCTCGGCCCCAAGATTGGATGTACGCTCGGCT
Organism: Terriglobia bacterium; assembly: GCA_049508935.1. Classification (GTDB taxonomy): domain Bacteria; phylum Acidobacteriota; class Terriglobia; order UBA7540; family UBA7540; genus CAVROP01. Next base: position 16,506 of record JBELAJ010000065.1, read on the forward strand.
GTATTCCGCGCCCGGCAACCCAAGAGATTCGCAACAGAGCAGCGCTACGGCTTCGGCTTCCATCTCGCGGATATCCCGCGGGGTCACTTCGGTATCGGCAAGGTCGGCCTCATCGCAGTGGCCCAAGAGTTGGTGGCCGCACTCATGCACCAAGGTCTTAAACGGCAAAGCGGCAACGGGATTGAGGGCGATTTTGCCACCCCTCTTGGCGTAGCCTTGTGTGTTGCCATCGAGATCTTCGAACGGAATATGCTCGATCTTTAGGCTTTCCAGGGCCTTCTGTTCGTTCCAATTGGGAAGCGAAGTGGGCTGGTATTCCGCGCCTTCGGTCTGATGGATGGTGAACAGCGGCGCTGGAGAAGAAAATGTGTGAAGATGAAATCCTTTTCCTGCTCGGTGCCGTCATCATTCTTCATGGTCTTTGATCTTTTGCAGTGCACCGGGATGCAGAGCATGAGCGCCTGCTCGCCTTTTTTGACATGGCGGCCAAGTTCTTTCCATTTATTGAACGTAGCCAGAGGGCCGGGCTGCGCCCCTCTTGCCAATATCTGAAACAGGGCTAGCAGTTGATTTCCGATGGAATAGCTCCAGAATCGGCTGTACGCTTGGTGAATGTAACCGGGCTTTTTTACGGCCTCATCAAGCAACGCCGCCCATGAAACCATCGGTTTCATCTCGTTTCTCTCAGCGCCCCTCAGCGCGCTGCCTGTGTGCCCCATCGGGCTTGAGGGAACCGCCACGGCTTGCTCCCCTGCTGTCGGCTGGACTGTGATTTCTTCGGTCATGTTGTTTTCTCCTTTTCTGTCCCGCTTCTCGCGGGGCGAAAATGGGCAGGGGGCGTGGGCTCCTGGGGCGGGTTTTGCGGGGGAACCGAAAAAATCTCGCTGGTTTCGGCTGATTTATTCGGGGGGGACCGCAACCCGGAGGGACGGCGAAGCCGGAAGCCGAGCCTGCGTCCGCAAGGCGCACAGGTATTCGCCCGCCTGCCGTGCTCGCGAGAAGAAGGGGCGTCAGAAAAGGAACGTGATCGAAGAAATCAGGCTCGACAGTAGGGAAAGGAAGAGCCGGTTCCTCTGAGGCCCAGGGGCTAACAGACTTTAGCGTTTGGGACTGTTGTTAGCGCGGGGTAGCCGCTACCGGCGTCGACCAATTGCCTCCGGCGCCGATGCGCCCAGTAGAACTCAAATGCGGCCATCCGCGTTCCGTCGCGGGAGGCGGCCCGCTCCACTTCAGACGTGCGCCAGGGAGTACACGTCGGTTCCGTCATTATGAGTTGCTCGATGGCCTTCTCGATCTCTTCCAGGCCGCCGATTCCATTCTTGAATTGTGCTTCGAGCCGTGCTCTTGTAATGTTCTGGGCTTCAATCCGAGCAAAGCGATATTGCTGAAATTCACGATTCATTCCACACTCTCCTTGATTTGGGTTGGTTCCACGAAGAAATTGCGGGACGCCGCAATTTTTTCGAAAATTTGTTCGGACTTCTTATAAGGTTACCGGGGGCACGCGCCGAGCGTGCCCCCCCGTGGGGTCTCAGTGAATCTGAAATAACCTTCCATCGGCATTAAACGCCTGGCGCAAAATAACTCTCGCCTGGCAGAGATAGCGATGGACATCTCGCTTCGGAATTCCCATAGCCTCGGCTATTGCGGCCGAATCGAGGACCGGCCTTCGGCCCCTATCGCGCTTCCATTTGTCGGGGTCACCCGATGCCGTGTAGGCGTGCTCCTTCAGGGCAAAATCCGGGCCGAGAGCCGCAATGCATTGCAGGGTCGCCCGAACTGGAAGACGCAAGTTGGCGTAATTGGTCACTTGGTCCAGCAGTTCTCTCGCAATAATCTCCCGCTCGACGGTGTTAGGGATAACCCTCTTGCGAGTGCGAACGGCCCGGACATCCCCCACCGGGCGAATCCGGCTGTTTTCCTCTCGCGCGAAATAGCTCCGTAGCATCCCGCGGGACAATCCCCGTACGACGTAGCGCCGAAAAGCGTTGGGGATGGAGCGCAGAGGAGGGTGGAGTTGAAACATCTCAATGGCTGCGGTGACGGCACCGTCGTACATCAATTCCACCTGCCAATCGGAGGGATGAACAAATAACTTTTCCGCCTTCCGCCGCGCGGCCTTCACTGCCGAAGGGAGAGTGCAAGCAAGAAAGAGGTCCTGAGCGTTCGGATGGTCGTGGTCATAGCGGTAAACAACCTCCGCAATCTGGAAACGAAGCGGGCGGTCGGCGGCGTTATACAGATAGTGCAATAGAGCCAGCATTTGTACACCGTCGAGGGGTGGAATTTTCTTACTCCCGAGCAATTCCAGCAGAGCCGCCCCAGAGACCGTTGGTTCTCCGTCGTTTCTCTCAGCGCCCCTCAGCGCGCTGCCTGTGTGCCCCTGGGGGATAGGAGGAACCGCCGCGGCTTGTTCCCCTGCTGTCGGCTGGACTTTGATTTCTTCGGTCATGATGTTTTCTCCTTTTCTTGCCCCGCTTCTCACGGGGCAGCCGCGCAGGGGGTGTGGGCTCCTGCGGCGGGTTTTGCGGGGGAACCGAAAAAATCTCGCTTGTTTCGGCTGATTTATTCGGGGGGACCGCAACCCGGAGGGACGGCAAAGCCGGAAGCCGAGCCTGCGTCCGCAAGGCGCACAGGTATTCACCCGCCTGCCGTGCCCGCGAGAATAAGGGGCGTCAGAAAAGGGACGTGATCGAAGAAATCAAGCTCGACAGTAGGGAAAGGAAGAGCCGGTTCCCCCGAGACCCAGGGGCTGCCAGACTTTAGCGTTTGGGGCTGTTGTTAGCGCGGGTACGTGCTGGGGGTGAGTACGGATAGTCTATATAGAGCAACGGGAAGACTACTCGGCGGGTGGTTCTTGGGTGCCCGGCTTGAAACCGATCTGGCGCCGTGCTGTGACCGGCTGTTCGATCAACTGGCGGATGGCTTCGAAAATCTCTTGAATGTGGGCATCATGGTGCTCGTACTTTTGTTCGAGTTCGTCAAACTTTTGGGCGAGTTCTCGGTGTTTGCTGGGCCTCTCCCTGAGGGGCGGATATCTACCCTTCGACGGCAGCCTCGCGACTGCCTCCGCAAGACTCGAGGCCAGGCGGTTCGCTATTCCTTTCCTGTAAGGCTCTTTCATCCTCTACTGCATACCGGTTTATCCCGGCGCACTACCTGACACGCCTTCTCTACGAACTTGCTATGCCATTTCTGATTGCGCTCGAAAACGTCCGTGCGGTAGTATGCCGTGAATGAATCCCGCGACGATAAAGCTTTTCCTGCTTCGGGGTGACGCCAAGAGTCTGAGGACGGCCGAGATTTCCAATTGGACGGGCAAAGCCGTAGCAGCGCCACGAACGGAATTAGAAGAATTGCTTCAACGGGAAGAGATGGGCAAGACCGGCATTTACATTTTGTCCGGCTCCGACCCGATTTCGGGCTTGCCATTGGCGTACATCGGCGAGGCTGAAATCATTCGTGATCGCCTCAAGCAACATAAGGGCAAAGAGTTCTGGGTTTCGGCCGTCGTCTTCGTGAGCAAAGACGAGAATTTAACGAAGGCCCACGTGCGCTATCTGGAGAGTAGGCTCCTAAAGGAGGCCGGTGAGGTCGGTCGCCTCAAGATTGAGCAGAACCAAGCAGGAGGGTCGAAGCTCCCTGAGTCCGATCGCGAAGAGATGGAGGTGTTCCTTTCTTTCGTTCGGCAACTCCTGCCCGTACTCGGATCCGAGATACTCACTCCTGTCGCTGAGCCCGCGCCAGGGTCCCCATCCGGCGGAATGCTTTTCTGCCGAATGAAGGGCGCTAAAGCTCGGGGACATCGGACCGCCGGCGGTTTTGTCGTTTTCAACGGCTCGACGGCGGTTTTGCAGGAACGGCCTTCAGCAAAGAAATGGCCATACGTCATCACCCTTCGACAGCAACTGATAGCTGACGGCGCGCTCATACGAGAAGGACGCCTCTATCGATTCACCAAGGATGTTGAGTTTTCAAGCCCAAGCGCCGCGGCGGCCGTAATTGAGGGAGGGAGTGCAAACGGTCTCATCGAATGGAGAACCAAGGATGGCAAGGTCTTGAAAGAGCTGGACGAGCAGGCTTAGCACCAAACAATGCAGCCTGACAGTCTCCGATTGCAGATGACGCAGGCATAGGCAGGGTTGTCAAGTAGGTTCGCGTATAATTTCATTCAGATTCATCGTACACTTCGCACAAGTCCCGCGATGGCTGCTGGCGTCACGGATCACCTTTGGAGCATTTCAGATCTTGTGGCACTATGGGAGAGCGAAGAGCGGAGGTTGGAAAGAGCGGCGTAACTCATGAATAAGGAGCCATTGAATCGAAGCCTCCACGCAGCGAAGGCGACCAAGCAGGACGAGTTCTACACCCAGTATGTCGACATCCAGAAAGAGATCGAGGCCTACCTCGAGTTCGACCCCGACACCTTCCGCGGCAAGGTCGTCTACTGCAACTGCGACGACCCATTCGAGAGCAACTTCTTCAAGTACTTCGCCGCCAACTTCAACAAGCTGGGCCTCAAAAAGCTCATCACCACCAGCTACGACGGCTCCCCCATCGCCGGCGCACAACTCACGTTCGGTGAGTACGACGAGGGCAATGGCAAGCGCCAAAAGCCTAAGGCGATCGCCGTCGAGATCGAGGAAGTAAAGGATGTCAACGGAGACGGCGCGACCGGCATCGAAGACGTCAAGCTCTTCCTGAAGCAGAACCCCCACACCCGCACACGCCTCGCGGGAGGTGGCGACTTCCGTAGCGCCGAGTGCGTCGAGTTGCTCAAGCAAGCGGACATCGTGGTCACCAACCCGCCGTTCTCTCTCTTCCGCGAGTACATCGCCCAGCTCGTCGAGCACGGGAAGAGGTTCCTGATCATTGGCAACGTCCAGGCGCTCACCTACAAGGAGGTCTTTCCGCTCATCAAGGCCGACAAGCTATGGATGGGGGTCACCATCCATAGCGGCGACCGCGAGTTCCGCGTTCCAGACCACTATCCGCTGAACGCGGCGGGGTGGCGCGTCGACGAAAATGGCGTCAAGTACATCCGCGTTAAGGGCGTCCGCTGGTACACAAACCTCGATCATGGCCGCCGACACCAGAAGCTGCCCCTCATGACCGTGGAAGACAACCTGCGGTTCAGCAAGCACAAGGAGATCAACGGCAAGGCGGCATACGACCGGTACGACAACTACGACGCCATCGAAGTGCCTTTCACCGACGCGATCCCCGGCGACTACGACGGCGTTATGGGCGTTCCGGTCACCTTCCTCGACAAGTACAACCCCGACCAGTTCGAGATTCTGGGATACGAAAAGAGCTATCACCTGCAGACAAGGAAATACGAAATACAAGTTCAAGTCGACAAGTCAGGAAAGAAAAGCAACGTGACGAAGCTCAACGACGGCGTAGCGATCAAGGTGGATCGACCCCCGACGGACCAGACCTACTACGTCGTGGACGGCGAGTACTACATTCAGCAATACAAGCGAATCTTCATCCGCCGCCGTGCCCGGTCCGCAAGAGGGACGAAAAAGTGAATACCACGCTAAGAACCGACATCAGCGTCGCCGACATTTGCGACGGGTTTGTATACAACCAATTGGAGGGCAAAGGCTTGTTCGGTCTGGGCGGAAAGCTCACCATCCAGCCGGAGTACCAGCGCAATTACATCTATGCGGATGGCGGGGGCAAGAAAGAGGCGGCGGTCATCGAATCGCTGTTAAAGGGGTATCCGCTGGGACTGATCTATTTCAACAAAGTCGCGAAGGACAAGTTCGAGGTGCTAGACGGCCAGCAACGGATCACCAGTATCGGGCGGTTTTTGACGGGCAAGTTCGCCATCATGGATAACGGCAATCCGAAGAATTTCGACAG
>JBELAJ010000650.1:0-4508 GCA_049508935.1 Terriglobia bacterium
GCTTCAGACCCGCTCCTTCGGTGGCTTCCAAAAAACCTTTCAGCGCCGTGAATAATCCGGGCTAGGCTCTCGGTGGTTCGTCATCAGTTGCCGGTTTGGAGGATCTTGAAAGGGCTCGAAAAATCCGGCGTGAAGGAGCGTGAAGGCCAGTTCAATAATCTTTCCGAGCAATGAATCTGCGGACAACGTAGCATTGCTCGGATCCAGGTGTGCTCAACTCGCATCTCCCATTGCGTCTCGGCTCCTCATCCAATGGATGTCATAACCGATGAAGATGGTGGAAAGTCGGAACAAGGGGGAAGCAGGGCGCGCCCCCACCCTAATGGGGTGGATTTTGCCCAAGGAGAAGCGAAGGATGTCTACAAAGAACAGCTATTATTATCAGCATTACACTTGGCTTGAGATGAAAGAAGTGGTCAAGCGGCAGCCCGTAGTGGTTCTACCCGTGGGATCAGTCGAAGACCATGGCAAACATCTACCTCTGGATGTCGACAATTTCCTGATTACCTCCATTTGTGAAGAGGCGGCGCGGCGCGCGGACGGCGAAATACTCCTCCTACCCCCGGTCTCCTACGGATTTGAGGAACATCACATGGACATGCCGGGGACCATCGATATTGCGATGGAGCATATGTTGCATTTTGTTTTGGATATTACCCGCAGCGTCGCACACCATGGATTCAACCGTATTCTTCTTGCCGATGGGCATGGATCGAATATGCCGATTCTGGATCTGGTGGCACGCCGCACCATCCTCGACACCGAGGCGCTTTGCGGGGCTTTTATTTGGCCAAGTTTAGCGCGAGAGGAGATCAAAAGCATCCGGGAAACCGGCGTTGGGGGGATGGCGCATGCCTGCGAACTAGAAACTTCCGTCTATCTTTACCTGGATGCGTCGCGGGTTCAGATGAACCTGGCGGAGAAAGAGATCGCGTTACCGCAGACAAAGTTTACGTGGATGGACCTCATGGAGGGGGCCCCAGTTCTGGTGATGGATCATTGGACGCGCTTCAGCAAGACCGGCGTTTCCGGTGACCCCACCGTGGCCACCAAGGAAAAGGGCGCGAAGGTGTTTGAAGCGGTAGTTACGGCCTTCCTCGAGCTGGTGAAAGTGTTTAAGAATTACGATCGGGGAAAGCGCGTCGATAATCACCTTTAAAAACCAATTGCTGTTCCTTTAAGGGGTATTACTTCTCACTGGGAATGTGGGTCACCGCCTAACCCCCACGAACCGCAAAGTGTGGGCCCCTTTCCACCCCTGCTGATGTAAACGCGGTCGGCATCTCCTTTTTCGGGCTAGCTTATAGCGAACCGACTCTGATTAAGCTTGCCTACGCCTTTGAACAGATCACCCACCACCGCCGGCCACCGCGATTTCTGCCCACCGCGGATCTGACGGTGTGGGGCCGCAACGCGGGAGGGGAGATTCGTAGCGCGCAACGCCGCTACCGCCGGTTGCATTCCACTGTTGCAATAATGCGAGGCGATGAAAACATGAGCGTCAAAAAACCATTTCGGATAGGTATCAGTCCCGATTTCGCGACGCAGGCGACCGGGATGCTGGACCCAGGAATCGACGAAGTCCTGAAACTGGCCCCCGGGGTCGAGTGGGAACACATGCCGGATACTTCGGGCGTGGCTGTGCCGGAAATTCTCAATCGCTACGACGCCGCCATCGTCCTGGATTATCGCTTTCCAGCCGAGAGCTTTCGTGGACTAGAACGGCTGGCAATCATCGCGCGCTGGGGGGTGGGCTATGACCGCATCGACGTGCCCGCTTGCACGGAGGCTTCGGTGATATTGGCGGTCACCACCGACTCCGTGCGACGCCCGGTTTCAGAGGGCGCCTTGGGACTAATTTTCGCGCTGGCCAAGAACTTTCGCGCCCATGACCGGAATTGCCGGGCAGGTCGTTGGCGGGAACAGGCCCCGGTGGGCTTTAACATCGCAGGCAAAACCCTCGGGGTCGTGGGGCTTGGCAACATCGGCCGGGAATTGTTCCGTCTGGCCCGCGGAGTGGGATTCCACCGCCTGATGGCCTACGTGCCGAGTGCACCGAATGCCGAAGAGACCGCAGCGGGTGTTGAGTATACCGACCTCGACACCGTGATGCGGGAAAGCGATTTTATTTCGATCCATTGCCCCTTAAACGAGCAGACCCGGGGGATGATTGGGGCCTGTCAACTGGCGCTGATGAAACCTACTGCCTACCTCATTAACACCGCCCGAGGTCCGATTGTGGACGAGCAGGCATTGATCGCTGCGCTGCGGGAGCACAAGATTGCCGGCGCAGGGCTCGACGTGTTTGAAACGGAACCCATCCCGGCCGGCCACGCCCTGCTGGAACTTGACAACGCAATTCTCGCACCGCACGTGATTGCCCGAACCCGCGAGTGCATTCGCGACACGAGCCTTTCGGCGTGCCGTAGCGTCGTGGCAGTTTCCCAGGGAAGCACGCCACCCTACATCGTCAACCGCAAGGTGCTGGACAGTCCGGGAATGAAGGAAAAGCTGGCGCGCCATCGACCGCAAAACATTTGAAATTTCGACACTCCAAGATGCCGCAAGGAATTGACATTCCGCTTCGCAGTCGCATCCTGGTTCTTGTTGCCCTGGCAGCGGGTATCACCTACCTGGACAGGGTGTGCATTTCCATCGCCGCTCCCGACATCATGAGCGCGTTGAAGCTATCCAAGATGCAGATGGGGTATGCCTTCGGAGTATTTGCTGTGGCCTATGGGATTGCGGAAATGCCCGCGGGCTGGCTCACCGACCGCCTCGGACAACGCCGAATGCTCACCTGGATTGTGGCGCTGTGGTCGATTTTCACGGCGATGACGGGCTTGGTGTGGGAATTCCCGGGGCTCCTCATCGTCCGCTGCCTCTTCGGCTTTGCGGAGGCTGGCGCGTTCCCTTGTATGGCGCGAGCCATTGGGCGCTGGTTTCACCCCACGGATCGGGGTCGAGCTAACGGCGTTATGTGGATGGGCGCGCGGCTTGGAGGAGCGATCGCTCCCCTGCTCGCCACCTTGTTGCTCGGATGGTTTGGCTGGCGTGTTCCATTCTTGGTCTTTGGATTGATAGGCGGGGCCTGGTGTGTACTTTTTGGGACAACCTATCGGGATGACCCCGCCCAACATCCTGACGCCACCACCGCGGACCTAGAATATGTCCGGCTGAACCTCAACTCGCCGGGCACCATCAAAAATGGCGGTCCCACTCCGTGGAAGGCCATGCTTCGGAGTGGAAACATGTGGTTGATCTTTGGGATGTATTCAGCCACGTCCTATGGCTTCTGGTTCTTGCTGACTTGGCTCCCCACCTACCTTATCCAGCAACACGGAGTCTCCCTGCACAGGGCCGGGATATATGCCGCACTGCCCCTTGGTGTGGGCGCAATCAGCAGTGTATCGGGAGGAGCGCTCTCGGACTTGCTGGTGCGGCGCCTCGGGAGCTTGATGTGGGGCAGACGTATCGTGGGTTTGGGAGGGTTTCTCATCGCCGCCATCGGCTTCGTGGCGGCGGGATTGATGGTGAAGGGGGGGACCGCCATTCTCTGCCTGGTGCTGGCGGAACTGGGTTTGGACCTTGCCGTGCCTGTCGCCTGGGCTGTCTGCCTGGAAGTGAGTGGAAATTTCGGCGGCACGGTTTCGGCTTATATGAACACGGGAGCGTGCGCCACGGCCTTTATCTCACCTCTGGCGGCAGCATGGGTCTATTCCAAGTTCCATTCGTTTGACATGATGTTGATGAGCGCAGGGATTGTTTATTTTCTCGCCGGCCTCCTGTGGCTGAAAATCGACGCCAGCAAGACAATTGTTCCCGCACCCGATATCCCCGAAGCTCTGCAAGCAACCTCGTGAGTGCATTCCGGGCGCAACGAGTTCGCCTGGGATGTGTCTTGCCGGCATTGCATCGTCCCCCCCAGGTTTTCAATCAGCGCGCGCGCCGGCCGGCACGCTGTCCATTGCCTAAACTCCATGAGCATTCTCACTATGCTGGCGGCCGGGTGGCGGTGCGCTGTAACTGCGAACCCGCATTGCTTCCCTTTTGGGCGTCCACGTAAAACGTACTTGCCGCTGCCGATAAGCCGGATAAGAAGCTGGCGGTCGCCACCCCGGTGAGCCGCACGAAAGTTTTCCTATTACCCAAATGATGCCAAGTCTGAAAACGAGGGAGAATCTCGCCGAGGAAGACAGGATGCTTGCACTTCTCGCTTACATCCGTACCAACCGAAGTTCCGGACTCAACTTCGCCGTATAATCTCGGTAGGTGGGGATGCCTTCCACCGAGCTGGCCATCTTCACGGCCCGCATGATGGCTTTGGCCACAACTTCCGCCCCCATGATTCCGGCCAGGGCGATGTCTCCCTGGACTTGATCTCCATGGAGTTTTAATCGGCGCGTCGAGACCGCGTAGAGGACGTCCCCGTCTTCGGTGGTGTGATAGGGATGGATCACTTTGGCGGCGCCCCCATTCGCCACTTCTGCCAGCTTGGTCAAATCCCC
>JBELAJ010000651.1:0-5021 GCA_049508935.1 Terriglobia bacterium
AGATCTGAGCCGGAAGCGGGGCCCCTCCTCCTGAAGAAGAAAACCCCAACTGGAGAAGAATAACGCTTCTCAGCTACAGCGCTTAAAGGTGTTATTAAAAGATTGGCCGGTTAATACCCGTTACACGTCAAAGTGGAAGGGTTCCGAGTTCCTAGTGCGTAGGCTGCAGACCTGGCTGGGCGTTGTCACGGCAACATGAAAACCTCCTATTGCAGCAAAGTAGAAAGTTCCTGTTGAAAGCCGGCAAATTAGCCCGAGAGAAAACTGGAGATGCTGGCGATCAACACGAAATAGCGGGACCGCTTGAAGGTATTGCATGAGGTGAAGCGGGGCGTTTAACGCAAGGGGCGGCTGCACGGCAGCAAGTCGGGCAGAATTGCCAGGTGAAAGGAGCTTATCAGGCGCTGGCAGATTCCCTCAAACAGCGGGCTTCTTCAAAGTCCACAATCATAGGGGCCCGAACTGTTACGACCACGAAAAACCGGCGATCTCAGGGCGAGCACCGGATCATTCGGTACTAGCAGCCACGCCCGGTTCGCGGGATAATAACGCGGACAGAGCACTTTTGCGAGGCAGCAAGACAAACCCTGGCCGGTGATTCGGCGTTCTGGTGGTCGTGGTGGCTGCGGCCGGCAGTTTCATGCGCCCCGATCTCGGGTTCTGCCCGTCGCCAGTGACCGCTCAAGAGCGCCCAAAGAAAAGTATTAGGAGCCGACGCTCTGACTACTCCCGATGAAAGCAATGACACCCATCCCGCTCGATGAGGTAAGGTCAGACGCTCGCCCCCGCGCTGCTGTTGTCGTCGCCCATCCCGACGACGAGACGCTCTGGTGCGGCGGCTACATACTGACTCATCCGGAGTTCCTTTGGCGCATCGTGACGTTATGCAGAGGAGGTGATCCGTACCGCGCGCCTAGGTTTCGTAGGGTATTGCAGCGATTGAGGGCGGAGGGCGAGATGGCGGATCTCGATGATGGACCCGACCAGGCGCCGCTGCCGATCGAGCAAGTCCAGGATACCACCGCGCGGCTGCTGGCTGGCAATAGCTACCACCTGATTTTGACCCACGGCCCGAAGGGCGAGTATGCAAGCCACCGGCGGCATGCGGAGTGCTGCCAGACTGTGGTGGAGCTTTGGCGATCGGGCGGTATCGACACCAAACGATTGTGGCTGTTTGCCTACGAGGACGGGGACCGGGCGTACCTGCCTCGTGTTCGCGACGATGCCGATCGGCGGAACGTGTTGACGGACGACGTCTGGCTCGAAAAGCGCCGGCTGATCACGGATCTTTACGGGTTTGCGCCCGACAGTTGGGAAGTACGGACCACTCCCCGAGAAGAAGGGTTCTGGTGCTTTGACTCGCCACAAGCAGCGGTAGAGCGCACAGCAGCACCCAGGGAGCAACAATTATGAAAGTGCTTGTGCTGACCGAGTACCCACCATCGGCGGCCGGTCTGGCGATGCAGGGTCAGCTATTTTGCAGGGGCCTGCGCGAGGTCGGCGCGGATGTCCACCCGGTGCATTTCGGAATCGCCCCAGGAAAAGGAATGGTACTATCGCTGGTTCCAGCCGGATGTGGTGGTCGGCGTGGGGTTCTGGGGCCATGTTCCGCACCTGGTTCTCCACCCCCAGCAGTTCGGGATGACGGCAATCCCGTGGCTCGTGGCCGATGGTTATGTCGCGGCGCACCACGAAGTGCTTAACGCTCTGCCGCTGATCCTTGTCACCTCCAACTGGGTGAAGGAGATATACATCAGGGATGGCATCAAGGGGAACAATATCGAGGTGCTGCCGGTGGGTTGCGACACGGACCGCTTCGCGCCGCGCAGCCGCGATGATCTGAAGGTCCGTTCGATCCGCGAGGCTTTGGGAGTCGCTGATGACCAGATCATGATCCTGACCGTCGGCGGTGACGCGACGTCCAAGGGCGCCCAAGAAGTTATGCGGGCGCTGGCGCTGATTGATCCCGAGGCACCCGACTGGAAGTATGTTTGCAAAGTCTGGCCTCAGCCCCGAACCATCCAGCAGAACCTGATCGACCTCCAACTGGCGTCTCAGCTGGGCATCAGCAATAAGGTTGTCTACTCCACCAACGTGGTCTCGCACAATTTCATGCCCTATTTGTTGGCCGCCTGCGACATCTACGCCGCACCGTCGCGCCTGGAGGGCTTCGGAATGATTCAGGTCGAGGCCAACGCCTGCGCAAAGCCGGTGATCGCGACCAACGCGATGGGATTTCTGGACACGATGGTCCACGGCGAAACGGCATTCCTGGCGAACGTGGCAGAGGAGATGAAGATTGGTGAGGCGCTATTCGGGGAAGGGCACGGGATCGACGATAGCCATCGTATCGTGTTTCCAAGCCCCCGGACAACGGGGTACCGAGCCAGCGTGCCCGACATCTCCAAGTATCTCTTGACACTCATGCAGGACAGCGGTCTCCGCCGGGGGATGGGAGAAGCGGGCCGAAAGCACGTGGCCCAGTTGTTCGACTATCGCCAGGTGGCCAAGCGTTTCCTGAAAATTGTGTCCGACCGATTGGGAATTCAGTAGAAAGTGGTCGACGAGGAGCCAGTCCCTGTCGACGTCGCCCTACACGATGTTGAGGTAACCATGTTAATGGACGAGAAGTCGCTTGCTTCCATCGCGCAGGCCAAAGAGGCAGCCCTTCGCGTTCTGCTCCACAACGCGCGAGGGCCTTTTCAAGGACTGCCCCGGACCGCCGGGTGGGGATACCCGGAGCCCTACACGCGAGACCTGATGATTTCAGCCCTGGGCCTCCTGGTTACCGGCAACGAGGAGCTTGCCGGCGCGCTGCGGCGCACACTGGTGGCGCTGGCAACCAATCAGACGCCGCGCGGCCACATCCCATCACTGGCGCACGATCCCGCTGAACGTGGCGCCAGCGATACGACGCCGCTTTTCCTCTTCGGCCTGGCACTGTACAGGCGGTCTGCCAATGAGCCGGAGTTCCTCAACGAGGCGGCGCAGAACGCACTGAAGTGGATGCAGTACCAGAGCCCCGACGACGCGGTGATGGTCGCGCAGCTGCCGACGAGCGACTGGCGTGACGAGCAGTGGGTGCTGGGTTATGGGCTGTACGTGAATACGCTGGTTTACGGGTATCTACGGCTTTATGGCGAGCACGACTCCGCCCGTCAACTGCGTGAGATCGTGAACCTGGCGGTCCGTGGTGGGGAGAAGAACCCCCGTGAGCACGAGGGTCTTGTGGTTCCAGCCCAGCCCTACTACGCCCTCTACGCCTACAAGATCTTTAACAGCGACCGTTTCGATCTACTGGGCAACAGCTTGGCGATCCTGACTGGAATTGCTTCGCCTAATCGGGCACGAAACCTGGTGTCCTGGGTTGAGGCTGAGTGCGAGGCCATGCGGGAGCGCGGGGATTTGTCCGTGAATTTGCCATCCTGTCTGTTTCCGTTTATCTTGCCCCATCATGCTGACTGGCGTCCGCGATACGAGCGATTCAATCAGCCCGGCGAGTATCACAACGGTGGCGTTTGGCCATTTGTCTGCGGCTTCTACGTGGCGGCATGCGTGGCGACCGGACAGTTTGAGCTGGCCAGTCGGAAGCTGTTGGCGTTGACCGAACTGGTCAAGCCGTGGCACGAAGACGAGGCGGAGTGGGGTTTCAACGAGTGGATCAAGGCGCAGACCGGCCGGCCCGGCGGCCGGGACTGGCAAACCTGGTCGGCCGCTATGTATCTCTACGCTGCTGAGTGTGTGCGGCAGCAGCGCACCCCGTTCTTTGACGAGATGCGCGCAGGCGAATAGGGCGCAACGGGGTATCTCCACAGATCGGCCCCCGAAGAGCCATTCCGGACGAACTCGGAAACTATGCCGCTGCGTCGCGGCTCCTTATCTAACGTTGGCGGTCACTTGGCCGTATGTCGTTAACCCGTAGAAGTGCCCCGTGCATTCAGACTCCCGAGAAACGGGGTTCTGGGAAGTCGGCGGGGCGGCGAAAACAAATCACGCGGGTTAGAACTGGTCGTCACTCGCTTTGAACCGCGCCACGACCCGCCCGATGGTGCGGACCGAAACCCCCAAAACAGTGGCACACACTGCCTGGCTCTTGCCAGCACTCAGGAGCTTCTGTAGGCGGGCAAGCGCCTTCCTGTCCAGGGCCACCGGCCGTCCGCCCTGTTCGCCCCAGGCCCGAAGCTGAGCCCTGCTGTACGCGTTCGCACGTGCGCGGCCTCGCAAGGCCCGAAAAAACAGCCCCGCTACCCTACGGCGTTCGCGACCTATCCGGGCGATTGCTATGCCACCCCAAACTTCCTCGATCAGGGTTTCGGAAGGAGCAGGGATTGTAGCTGACGGCTCATGCCAAGGCGCGGTGCTCATTTGACGGGAAGCCGACTTTTCAGGCCCAATCCAGTCGGGATCCTGTCGATCAATCAAAAATCATTAGTAGGAAGGGGACTTATCAATAGGAATCGGTATTACTAAACGCTGCGCCGTCAGGGAGGACCTCGCTCCACCCGCGATTAGTGACAGTCAGTGACAGTCGAATAGACAGTCCCCCAATCCGTTGATAACGAAGCAGAGCGGTTCACTCGGCGGCAATTCCCGTTGTGTAGCGGGACCGTGGACTAGAGTGAAGCGCCTCCATGGAGCTTCGGCGGGTTGGTTATGGTGCTCAGCTCACCGGAATACTCCTTACCGTTTTTGCACCGCGCAAAAGCGAGACACGCGGAGAGGGTTTTGGAAAAGTGGCTTGCAAATCCTTCGATAACTCGGCCATTTTGGCACCCGCTTCAGCTCACTGCCCCCAACAACTGCAGCCCTTCCCGGTAGGCCGCAATCCCCTCCGCTGCCGCTGCCAACCGCAGCAGCAAGCGGCGAGCGTGACGCACCAGCCGTCCCGGCGTGTTGAAAATCAAAAAGCGTAAACGCTTGGGGCGCGCGGTGAGTAACTCCGCCGGCAGCGCAATCCACTTCAGAGCCGTGAGTACGTTATGCGCCATCACCGCCAAGCGCAGCCAAGCGGCATTGGCTCC
>JBELAJ010000652.1:0-4492 GCA_049508935.1 Terriglobia bacterium
TGGCGGGCGTCAGTGAGTATAGATTTTCCTCAATCATTTTGGTCTAAGGAAGTCTTAGCGTGTTCCGAACATGCCCTTTATAGCCGGTGGGCGCCGGTCAGTCCATGGCCTCGCCGCCTCAAGCTGAGCGGCAAGACGGAAAAGGGTCGCTTCGTCGCCAAATCGCCCGATGAATTGGACGCCTATTGGCAGGTCATCGGAATTCCAAAACAGTGGCACCGACATGGCAGGTTGCCCAGTGGCGTTGCAGATAGGCGTAAAGGGCACGAACTCAAGCGCACGACGAAATCCCGCCAAAGGATCATCAGGTTGAGAATTGAAATTGCCAAGGGGCATAGGGGGTTGGGCAAGTGTCGGCGTAATCCATACGTCGTAATCAACAAAGAAACGGGCAACCAGACGCCCTATGCTTTGGAGTGTCTGCACACTGATTAGATAATCGACGGCGGTGAACCGCTGTCCCATTTCATAGAGCCCCCAGGTTAATGGCTCGACCCAGTCCGGTTTTGGAGTCTGTCCAGCAAGAAAAGCTATGCGGCTCAAAGTCGCTGCACAATCCGCCGTCCATAGCGTAACGAACGCCTGAGCCACCTTCTTTCCGTCCAGCGCCGGGGCCGCCTCGTCTACCTCGTGCCCCAGATCGGCACATAGCGCGGCTGCATCTTGTACTGCACGGATGCAGTCAGGATGTATTGAAACGCCTGTCGGCGCTGCCGTGGTGAAAGCGATGCGGAGCCGTCCGGGGTCAGCCCCCACTTCTTGAGCGAATGGGCGTATCCGCGGAGGCGCCCAGTACGGGTCGCCGATATCGGGGCCTGAAGTGGCGTCGAGCAAAGCGGCGCTATCGCGCACCGAGCGGGTGACAGCGTGTTCGACCACCAATCCATTTGCGATGTCGCCAAAACCAGGACCGAGAGGATTGCGCCCTCGGGTGGGCTTTAAGCCAAAGAGTCCACAACACGAGGCAGGAATGCGGATCGATCCGCCACCGTCATTGGCGTGAGCCATAGGAACCATGCCGGTTGCCACCGCCACCGCTGAACCCCCGCTGGAGCCTCCGGGTGTCCGTTCTGTGTCCCATGGATTATGACACGGTCCGAAGAGACGTGATTCCGTGGTTGGCAGAAGACCGAATTCGCATAGGTTTGTCTTTCCCAGGATGATCAGTCCGGAGCGTTTGAGCCTGACTACAAGTTCGCTATCGTAATCCGGCACGAAATCACGCAACGCCGCCGATCCACATGTCAATCTCACTCCCTTGTAAAAGGCAAGCAAGTCTTTGAGAAGAAAAGGCACTCCGGCAAAAGGTCCATCAGGCAGCTTGCCGCCGGCCGCGGCAAGCGCCTGCTCATACATTGGCGTGACGACTGCGTTCAGCGTCGGGTTCAAACGTTCAATGCGCTCAATCGCCGCTTCCACCAGTTCTACGGACCGCACTTCCTTCCGACGAACCAGCTCAGCCTGGGCGGTAGCGTCAAGAAATGCAAAATCGTTCGGTTCTGCCATGATTCGTTCTTCTCCCTTAATGAACTGCGCAAGCCGGTTCCACAAAAAATAAGATTGTCGATACTCCTTAAACTGAACTTAGTCAGGCCAGTGGAGGTAGGCATGACAACGCTATTCTCCCGCCCATTTTGAAGGGCGTCGCCAAAGAGTAATAGCGTTCTGTTCGTAAATCTTTTTCTCTCATCACGGCGGTGGTTTGATATTACATCAGGTCCCTCTCGATCCACGTTGTTCCCCGATAGCGAACCTCTGTCTCCATGTCGCATAGCATATCATAGACGGGATATTCAACGCACGAACCTTTCGCTCCATAACGGATGAATTACCCGTCCCGCATTTTTCTTCTTGCATAAAATAGAATTATGTTCTATATAGAATTATGTTCTATTTTTATTGGAGTGCTTGCATGAGGCCATCCTTTGCTGAGGCCGCCGCGAGCAGAGAACGCCTGCCTCGAAAGGAGGGAAGGATACTATGGCCCATAAAGTCACTGAACGGCGGCAGCGCAACGAGGTTGCGCGTTCACGTCTGCTGGATGCGGCACGTCAGTTGTTTATGCGCCAGGGCTATGCTGTGACCACAATGGCCCAAGTGGTGCGTCTGGCTGGGACCTCCATCGGAAACTGTTACTTCTATTTTCCCGGCAAGGAAGCTCTATTGCGAGGGGTCGTAGTGGATTTTGCTCAGAGGATTGCCCGGGAAATTGATGCGGCTGCCGCTGCTGCACCTCCTGGCCCGGCGCAATTGGCGATCGCCCTGGCGCGGGGTGTCGAAATTGCCCTGGAGCAGAAAGAACTGGCCCGCGTGCTGCTGGTGGAGACAAGACAGCCCGAACTGCGCTCGCTGGTCCTGGAATACTTCGCGGCGCGGCTGCCGGGCTTCCTGGACGAAGGGGGACTAACAAACCTTTCCGCGGAACGGAGATGGGTCGTACTTGCCTACCAGGGGTCCGTTTTCCAATTGTTGGAATCCGTCGTGACCGGTGAACTTCAGGAAGACGCCCGAACACTGGCGCGTTTCCTTATCCGGTGGAACCTGCAGGCGCTGGGACTGACCCCGGAAGCCGTCGAGCAAGGGTTGGCGGCCCTCGACACGACGAGCGGCCCTGTGGATACAGCAGATGAAAGACCTGCCTTCTAACGTCGCCATAACACACGGATACAAGGAGCAAATGCGATCATGTCAACTGATTTATTTGCTGAGGCACAAGGTAATGCCCCGGGACGAGCACGTTTGATCGGACGCCGCATTCTCGTGGTTGGAGGCGGACAACAGACCTATGAAATGCCGGATGCGCCAATCGGGAACGGACGTGCCATGAGCATCCTTTGCGGACGTGAAGGCGCGATGGTGGCCGTCGCCGATCTCAATACCGGCGCGGCTGCCGAAACCGCCCGTCTGGTCGAGGCCCAGGGTGCTAAAGTGCTCCCGATGACGGTCGATGCCACCAACGAGGCTGACGTTCAACAGATGATCCAGACCGTTGCCGAGCAATTCGGCGGTTTGGATGGAGTGATCGTAAACGTGGGCATGGCCCGCGGACTGAGATTAGCCCAGACGAGCGTCGCCGATTGGGATTGGGTGTTTGCCTTGAATGCACGAGCTCACTTCTTATGCAGCAAGCACGCATTGCCGGTTATGGAGCCGGGAGGCGCCATCGTGTTCATTTCTTCAACGGCGGCGGTTCTGCCTTCCACAAGCGACGCTCCCGCGTATGTGGCTTCAAAGGCTGCTCTCGCAGGTCTGAACGTGTACGTGGCCAAGGAGGCAGCCCCGAAAGGCATCCGCGTTAACCTGGTCGCACCCGGCCTCATAGACACATCCTTAGGGAGGTTGGCCACGCTCGTCCGTCCCGACCGAGCTCACACACCGATCCCGCTGGCTCGGCAAGGAACGGCCTGGGATGTAGCGTACGCGGCCGTCTTTCTACTATCGAATGAGGCGAGCTACATTACGGGACAATCCATCATCGTTGACGGAGGACTCTCCGCCATTCGTTAAACGACTCTCAAGCCATGGAGAAAAAGGAGGAATTCACTTTGGCACGTTTAAGCTATCCCGATCCGGCACAGTTGTCGGGCGCGACCCAGTGGGTGCTGGCGCAACTTCCCGTCCCGCTGCATATTTTCCAGATGCTTGCCCACGCAGAGACCGCCCTCGGCCCCATATTGCTTCTGGGCAAGGCCATCCTCGGAGGCCAGGAATTGGCGCCCCATCTCCGCGAGATGGCCATCCTGCAGGTGCCCAAACAGGCCGAGGCCGACTACGAATGGGTCCAGCACGTGCCCATTGCCAAGGCCGCAGGCGTTACGGACGAGCAGATCGCCCTCGTGGAGCAAGGCAGTACGGAGGCAGCAGCCTTTGACAAGCACATGAAGCTGGTCCTACATGCGGCACGGGAAGTCGTGGGCGGCCCTTTTCTTTCCGAGGAGACCTTTGCCGCCTTGCAGGCGCACTTCCCACCGCGCCAGATTGTGGAGCTATTGCTGAGTATCAG
Source organism: Terriglobia bacterium (assembly GCA_049508935.1). GTDB lineage: Bacteria > Acidobacteriota > Terriglobia > UBA7540 > UBA7540 > CAVROP01. Next base: position 4,004 of record JBELAJ010000652.1, read on the forward strand.
CTACTACCTGATGATGGGCCGACTCATGACGACTTTGAAGATCGATCTGGATCCACCTTCAGGCAATACCGTCGTAGAGGCCGCAAAAAAATAGGAATCGTCCCAGCCCCGGGGAACCACGCAGGGCCAAGCGTGCTCCGACAGATCACTTTGAAGTCGAGAAAGGAGTAGTCTACGATGAAACATTCCCAGCACCAGGTGTCGATGGTAACCGGGGCAGGGGGGGCTATAGGGTAGGACCGTAAATAAGTAAATTTCTCGCTCCCCGCTCCCCGATTCATGGCGTAAGAGGCGGATTCAAGCAAGCGTAGAATGGTCTTTGACCCTATTTGAAAATAAAAACCTAATCCTTGTAAGAACGCATCGCGGAGGCTTAATATATTGAAGAGTAAACTCCTTTTGCTGGTAAACCGTCAACTTTTCATAAATGAATAGAGATTTTTAAATTCTGTCTGAAAGGAAGCCGATGCGATTTCCGCCAAATATCAA
>JBELAJ010000653.1:0-4462 GCA_049508935.1 Terriglobia bacterium
CCGGCCGTGTCAAAAATTGCCTGCCATGCTGTCAAACATGCATGAGGAATGGCGCCGGAGTGGATGTGGTCAATGGATCTTGGCTTGAAGGCCACCTCTGCCTCCTTCACCGTGATGTACTCCGCGTAGGCTCCGTCACGAAAGCTGTCGGGCCGGGAGTAAACCTCATCGCCGATCTTAAATTTGCCGGCGCCGGGACCCATCGCCTCGACGACCCCCGAGAGGTCCAATCCCAGAATCAAGGGGAACGTATAGGGACGGAGATCTTTCATGTAGCCGGCGCGAACTTTCCAATCAACAGGGTTTACCCCGGCAGCATGGACTCGGATCAGCACCTCGCCAGAACCCGCGACGGGGCGCGGGGCATCCTCGAAGATGAGGACTTCCGGCCCCCCGTATTGGTGGATGCGCACTGCTTTCATGGTTTCCATTTCAGATATCTCCTTGGTCGCGCCCAAGCTGCGACCGCTAAGTATCTCCGTGCTTGATCGCATTTCTTTGAGTTGTGTCACGGAGAAGGCGCCGTTTCGCGGCTTCCACAAGCAAGAGATAGGCTCCCGTCGCCACTGCAACAAAAGCAAAGAAGCTCGCAGGCAGGCGCGTGAAGCCGAGCATGCCCGCCAGCGGGCTAAACGGCAAATACATTCCAATCGCCACAACCGCGAGGCATGTTGCTAACAAGGGATTGCTGGGTCGGCTGCGTAGCGGATTCTTCGAGGTGCGAATGACAAATAGTACAAGCGTCTGAGTGGCCAGCGATTCGACGAACCAACCGGTATGAAACAGCGCTTCGCTGGAGCGGAAAACATGCAGCAACACATAGAAAGTCAGGAAGTCGAAAAGGGAACTGATGGGTCCTATGAAGACCATGAAATTGCGGATGAGACCGATATCCCAGCGCTGAGGCTTTTGCAGGTAAGTCTCATCCACGTTGTCCGTGGGAATAGTCAATTGGCCTAAGTCGTAAAGAAGGTTGTTGAGCAGGATTTGGGTAGGCAGCATGGGCAAGAAGGGCAGGAAGAACGAAGCGACCGCCATACTGAGTACGTTTCCGAAGTTCGAGCTTGTGCCCATGAGCAAATACTTCATCACATTGCCAAAAGCTTTGCGGCCCTCGATGATGCCATCGTGCAGGACCCGCAGGCCGGGCTCAACGAGAATCACATCAGCCGATTCGCGCGCCACGTCCACGGCGCTTGAGACTGATATGCCGACATCAGCCGCGTGCAGTGATGGGGCATCGTTAATGCCATCACCCATGAAGCCGACGGCGTGGCCGTTGTGTTTGAGGGCCAAGAGAATGCGGTTTTTCTGCGCCGGAGATATGCGCGCGAACACCCTTGTTTCTTCAACCTCGTGCCCCAGCGCCGGGTCTGTCATCCGCTCCAGTTCGTCGCCCGTGAGGATGTGCCCGGATGTGATTCCCACCTGCGAACAAACGTGAGCGGTGACGCGGTCGTTGTCACCGGAAATGACCTTGACCTCAACACCGTCCTGCTTTAGAGCGGCCGTCACTTGGGCGGCGTCCGCCAAAGGCTCATCCGAGAAGGTCAGGAACCCCGCCAGGATCAGATTACGTTCGTCCCCCACCGAATATTCTGGGCGCGCCGGAACTTGGACATAGGCCACCGCCAGGGAGCGGAATCCTTGTTCATTCAACTGACCGCTAGTCTGTTGAATGCGCTCGAGGGCCTCCTGGCTGAGGGGTTCCGTCTTTCCTTCGTGCTCGTAGGCGGTAAGGAGTGGCAAGAACCCCTCCGGGGCGCCCTTCGTGATGAGAATCCTCTCGGACTGCCGTTCCACCACTACGGAGAGACGCCGCCGCTCAAAATCGAAGGGAATCTCGTCGCGCTTGCTGTAGCCATCCATACCGGTGGGCGGAGGCTGGCGGAGAATCACATCGTCCAGCGGACTGCGAATACCCGTCTCGAACTTGCTATTGAGATAGGCGAGTTCTAAGGCGCGCGGCGAGGGATTTCCAAAGGGATCCAGCGAGCGATCAAGCGACATGGTTCCTGCGGTGAGAGTTCCCGTTTTATCGCTGCACAGAACATCCAGACTGCCCAGGTTCTGAATGGCGGAAAGGTGCTTGACAATGACCTTCTTATGGGCCATGGCAACGGCGCCTTTGGAGAGCGTTACCGAGGTAATCATGGGCATAAACTCGGGTGTCAGGCCGACCGCTAGTGCCACCGCAAAGATCAGAGATTGAAACGGGTCGCGGTGGCGAATTATGCTGGCGACGATCAAGAAAACAACCAGGAAGAGGACGGTGCGCGCGAGGAGTTGGCTGAAAATTCGCAAGCCATGGTCAAACGCTGTCTCTTCCGGATGTGCGGCGAGGCGAGCCGAAATATCCCCAAAGGCAGTCCGGGGGCCCGTCGCAACGACCTTTGCGGTTGCGGTTCCGCTGACCACGGAAGTGCCCAGAAAAACCATGTTCTGCGCGTCCGCCTTGGCCGAGGCAGGCTCACTAGTCGCTGCTTTTTCGCAAGGGAGGGACTCGCCCGTGAGTGCCGCCTGCTGGACGTAGAGGTCACGAGCAACCAAAAGGCGGGCGTCGGCAGGCACCAGATCCCCGGCAGAAAGCCGGATGATGTCTCCGGGTACGACCTCCCGCCGCTGAATCTCTTTCCACTCGCCGCCCCGGAGAACGGTGGCCGTGGGAGCGACTCGGTCGCGCAGCCGTTCCATGGCCTGTTGAGAGCGATATGTCTGAGTAACATCGATGGTCGCACTCAGCAGAACAATGACGCCGATGATTCCCGAGTCGACCGCCTCGCCCATGAAGGCCGAGATGACCGCGGCAATGACCAGGATCAGCACGAGCGGATTCGAAAACGCGTGTAAGAGATCGGAGAAAAAAGAATGGCGGCGTGTCGCCGTCGGCTCGTTCGGCCCGAACTGATCCAGCCGTGCCGCGGCTTGCTGTGGCGTCAAGCCGGTAATCTGGTCTTGGGTTTGACCGCTGTTCGGTGGCATGGTTAATAACCTATTTCATCGACGCGTCTGAAGCCCTCGAAAAATCTCCCCGTAACCGCCCCGAAGATGAAGCCTCCAACGTGTGCCGCATAAGCAACGCCACCCCCCTGCACACTGGCCACAGCGCCGACCTGGTCGAAGATCTGAATAAGAAACCAGAGTCCAATCAACAGCGCCGCCGGAATAAAAGTTATGCGGGTCCAAATGCCGAACAAAAGTAGCGATCGAATTTTATCCTGCGGGTAGGTAACGAGAAAGGCGCCCATCACCCCTGCTATCGCGCCACTGGCGCCCAGGTTAGGAACGGTGGAATGGGGCGTGATGGCCGTTTGAGCAAGCGAGGCTGCCAAACCGCTCAGCAGGTAAAACGCCAAGTACCGCACTGGCCCCATGGCATCTTCGATCTCTGGACCAAATGCCCAGAGGAATACCATGTTACCGATAATGTGCATCCAGCCGGCGTGCATGAACATGGCCGTCAGGATGGTGATCCAGTGGTGGCCTGCGATAATCGTGGCGGGGATTTCCGACCAACGCATTACAAACGCCTCACCGCCCGACAGTTCCGCGACAAAAACCAAGGCGTTCACGACAATGATTCCAATCGTGACAGCGGGGAAGTGCTCGGGGCGTCGAGTTGCATCGCCTAAGGGGATCATGCCTCCCATAGTGTCCCTCTCTTTTTCGAGATCAACGTGCTCGAAGGAGAAACGCAGACCCACCGTTTCCCTGAATCTGCGGCTTTCGGTTGGCAGCCTTCGCGCAGTTGCGGGCCTGCATATTGATGCTAGCTTCACTGAGAACGCCGGGCATCCAGACTCAACGGCCCCGATCCGAATTGAGTGATGAGCAAGGCTGCGCCGAGAAGCGCCACATTCTTCATGAACATAGCCATTTGCGTTTGCGCCATCATCGGATCGTGCACGGTCCAGAACTTGTGCATCATTAGTGTGACGGGAACCAGGAACAGTACAATCAGCCAAGCGCCAGTTTTGGCGCGATATCCGAGCAGGATGCTCAATCCGCCGGCCAGCGCAATAATGCCAGATAGTGGCACGGCGACGGACGCGAGCGGCACCCCCTGCGCCGCCGCGTAACTAATAGTCTGTTTGGAGAAGTGATTGGCCGCCGCCAGAAGAAAGATCAGCACGTAGAAAAATCGCCCCAGAAGCACCAGGCCCGCTTGTGGAACGCTGCTGGCTTTGACGTTGTAAGGAGTTGTTGCTGAGCCTATCGCCATTTTGTTTCCCCCAATCATGTGCGGTTTAATGTATCGATGCAGGTCAGCAGAACGTCGACGACACTGTTGTCGAAGCCCTGCTGCGGTCACATCTTGTGCAGGCCTAAAGCCAGCATAATCCAGGCCCAACCGAAGAAAACCAGATCGATTCCAACGAAAAGGCCGATCATCCAAAGGCCTGAGGCCGGCCATCCGGCCGCGACGAGAACGCCCAAAGTCGCTGTGACGACCCCGCTCAGT
>JBELAJ010000654.1:0-4458 GCA_049508935.1 Terriglobia bacterium
GCTCGTTGTATCCCAGGTGACGGCTCCCCATTTGTACGTGCACGATCTCACCCTGACGTTGCTCGCCGTGCTTCTGGTGGCCGGAACGTCTGAACTGCAGGAGAAATCACCAGAGCGTACGGTGCTCATCGCGGCGTTGGTGATTCTGTATGCCGCTCCCTTATATGTGCTGCTCATGCGTTGGGAGTTGATGTACCTGCTGGCGCCGGTCCTCATCGCTTTCGCCTTGGCGCTGATAAGCCTCGCGGGAAAGACCGGACTTCCCTTGGGCACGAAAGCATAAGCAGCGTTTCATCCCGAATTCCGAATTTGAATTTGGGGCTGCAAGGCCAACTCGTTGGATCTGAATTGCCTGCCTTGATAACCTCGAGAACGGAACGGCTGTCTGGATTCTTCGGAAGCAACCCCTCACCCGTCCCGCACCGGCTGATGACAACGCCGGCTGCGGGCCACCCTCTCCCCAAGGGAGAGGGCCGTCATCGATGATGGATTTCAGCCCTCTCCCTTGGGGAGAGGGTGGCGAGAGTAGCGAGCCGGGTGAGGGGTTTCTTCCCACAGAGCCTCGCAACTTCGGAGTTCGGGTTGAATTAGCGTAGTCTACTTGGCATGGCGTGGAAATTAGCTGTCCGCTTTCGGGACGGAGATGTGCGAAATTGGGACTATCAAGAGCGAATCCAAAGGCGCTGCCCGAGTCCGTCGCCTGCGGCTCAGTGCAAGCCATCCTCAATTCCTTCACATGTTCTGGTCATGTGGGATTCGCCCAGGTCATCACGGATCGGCACTTTCGGGGGTCACTTCTGTGTGTGGCGGGCGAGTAGTTGAGTATCTATTTGCTTTCAAGACTTGGGCGTTGGAATTACTGTAGCTTTGCGTACTCCGCCTTCGCTTGCTTGAGGATGGGGATGTCGGGGTCGGCGTCTTTCCAGAGCGTGAGAAAGTCCTTGTATGCGGCGCGGGCTTTGGCGAGGGAATCCGGCTGTGGCACGGGCGTCTCGCCCGTGGCGCTTCCCTGGTTTCTCACGGCCGGGACGGCCGTGCCACCTGCGCCGGCTTCGAGGGCGTAGGCGCGGGCAAGGCCGAGGCTCGCAAGCGCTCCGACGGGGCAAGTACCTACCAGGCCGCGGTGATTGAGGACCTGGTGAAACTGCTCCGCTGCCTTATCGCCTTGACCCGCATGAAGGTGGGCTTCGCCGCGCACGTAAGCAGAATACATTGGGATCCCGGCCCAGAGGCCCTTATCGAAGGGCCTGACGGTTTCCAGGAGCTCAAGTGCCCTAGCCGTGTCCCCACGGCGAATCGCGAGTGCAGCACGCAAGGTGGGCAAATAAACGGAATTCACCAAGGTATCAACCGGGAGATGCCTTCCCAGATCCGTGCCAAGGGCCTGGGCACGGGTTACCTCGCCTGTTGCGGCGAAGGCGAATGCTGCCAGTGTCTCCACATCTCTGCCCGAAGAGCGGTTCAGCGCCTCCGATGCGTCCTCCTGCGCCGCAGCAGTTTCCCCCGCCAGCGCCTCCTCAAACGCGCGTGTGGCCAGGCATGTTGCGGCGGTCTCATTCAAGCCACCATGCGCCATGGACTGGACCGCCAGCCGCGCGATTTTGCCGGCTTGGCGAAAACGACCGTAATATGCCTCGCTGCTGGCTCGGCGACATAGCATCTCATCGCCCGTGCCGGGCTTGTTATCCAGCGCGGCCGCTTCGCGCTCCATGGCCGGAGTATCGTGCTGAACGAATGCCAAGACAAACAGTGGTAAATGGAAGCGCGGGCTGTTCAGCCCGTGCGTCTTCGCCTGTTCGTAGACGGCACGGGCCTGGTCCAGGCGATCCAAGGCTATGTAAATCCACATCAAATGATCATTCGCGATCGCATCATCCGGGTGAATCGCGATCGCCTGACGAGTATAGGAGAGTGCATTCTCATACTGACTGAGCCGAGCGTAGATTCCTCCCAAACCAACATAGGGACCGATGTCGCGCGGATATGTGGCGATATAGAGCTTCGCAACCTCGGCTGCCTTCTGGAGATCCCCAAGGCCAAGGAAGTAGTAAGAGAGGGTGATGTGAAGCTTCTCCGGCTCGCTTACGCGGTCGCGCAGTTCGAACGCCTTCTTAAAATCCTCAACGCCAGGTGTCATTTCCCCGTGAAAAAAATAGCAATCGCCCAGTTGCTCGTGGGCCATGGCGAAATCCGGGTCCAGCTCGATGGCACGTTTGTAAAACGGAATGGCTTCCGGGTTGCCAAGTTCCTGCCGGGCTTTTCCGCCGAGGGTATAGGCACGCAGGGCCTCGAGCGAAGACGTTGTGGCCTGGTTCAGCGGGGTATCGAATTTTTGCGCCGAGGCTAACGATTCGCCTAGCTCCTCGCGCAGCTTGGCGGTCTCTTGGCCCAGGACCTTCAGGACACCCTCCTTGCCGGCGGCCGTCGCCTGTTCCTCAGCCAGCGTATCTCCCCGGGAGCAACCCACCGCCTTCAAGCCCAGCACGTATTGGCTTCCGAGCGCCGCAATCGAGCCGGCAATATAGGTTCGGCTGCCGACGCGCTGGCAGACCTCGCGCGCCACTTCCCCGGTGACCGCCATACCTACGGGACGTTCCATCAACCGCAGCGTCACGGCCACCTGATCGTCGGGAATGACATTCAGAAAGGGCGACTGGCGGAGCGCCACCGTGAGCCCCTGCTTCAGGGTGTCATCCCAAATCGGATCGCCCGTCTTGTTGTCGAAATCGGAAAGAACGATGGTGTCTTTGTCGGTCAGGCCGGCCTTGGCGTGGAGCGAGCGGAAGTACAACGTTCCCCCGATGGCCGCGACAAGGATCAGCGCAGCGGGAACAAGGACCTTTCGGAGGGGCACCCCTCGTCGGCGCCCTTCTCGGGCGGGCACACGGACTGCCCCTAAAGCGGGCGAGACGCCCGCGCTCCTTTCCAATTCTGTATCCCGCTTTAAGCGCTGCAACTCGGCGCGCATCTCAGAGGCGTGCTGATACCGAATCGCCCGATCTTTCTCCAAGGCCTTGCGGATGATCTCTCCCAGCATGGCGGGTAGTTGGGGATTCAAATGGGTCGGTGAGGGGGGCAAGTGGTTCAGAATAGCATCGTGAATCACCGCTGCAGTTGAGCCGGAGAATGCCTGCCGCCCAGTCGCCATCTCAAAGAGCACCAGGCCAAACGAGAAAAGGTCAGTCCGCACATCAAGGGTATCGCCCCGGGTTTGCTCCGGCGACATGTAGGCAGTCGTCCCCATGATTGCCCCCGGGCGGGTCAGTCGCGCGGCGTCAACTGAGACAGTGGGCACGTCCGGTGGGTCCGCAGTGCGTTCCGCCCCGTTCACCGGGCGAGCGCTTCCAGCCTCCTCCTGCATTAATTTGGCCAGGCCGAAATCCAAGATCTTCGCGTGGCCGCGCGTGGTGGCGAAGATATTCTCCGGCTTGAGATCGCGGTGGATGATGCCCTTGGAATGGGCGGCGTCCAGCCCGTCAGCAAGCTGGATGGACAGCTCCAGCAAGGTGTCAAGCGGCAAGGCCTGTCCTTAAGGTAGTTCCTCAATGTGGTGCCCTCGAGATACTCCATCACCAGAAAGGTTTGCCCATTATGTACGTCGATGTCATGGAGGGTGCAGATGTTGGGATGGTTGAGTGCGCTTGCGGCACGGGCTTCACGCTTCAAACGCGTCAGCGCCGGCGGATGCCTCGCCAGATCATGGGGCAGGAACTTCACAGCCACCGGGCGGTCCAGTTCGAGGTCCTTGGCTTCATACACATCGCCCATTCCGCCACGGCCCAGGAGTTGAACAATCCGGAAACGTCCCGAGAGGACTTCACCCGGTGAGAAGGCAAGATGACCCTCGCTCGCCATCGCAACGCCGATCTCGGAGGCAGCGTCTCCACCCAGAAAACTCCCGGCGCGCCGGTCGTGTTCGAGTAAAGCCTCGACTTCGGAGCGCAGCGCCGCGTCTTCTCCGCAGGCTTGCGTCAGGAACGAAGCGCGGCTTTCCGGCTTAAGCTCCTGCGCTTTTTCGAACACGGATTTGATTTGTTCCCAGCGCTGCCGGTCCATGTTCTTCACCGACTGATTTCTTTATGCAGCCAGGCGCGGGCCATCGTCCACTCCCGCTTTACGGTCCTCGGTGAAACCCGCAAGACCTCCGCAATCTCTTCCACACTCAGGCCTGCAAAGAATTTCATTTCCACAATCCGGCACTGGCGCTCATCGTTCAGCGCCAGGCGGCCGAGAGCATCGTCGAGGGCCAGCAGTCCGGCCGACTTTTCGTTTGAGAAGGTTAGCGCTTCCTCAAGAGGGATTCTCTCGCCGGATCTTCCCCGTTTTGCCGCATGGTGCCGTCGCGCGTGGTCCACCAGGATCTGGCGCATCAAGCGGCTGGCGACGGCGAAGAAGTGGGCGCGGTCCTGCCAAGCCGGTTGACCTCCCTCTGCCAGCCTCAAAAAAGCCTCGTGGACC
>JBELAJ010000655.1:0-4457 GCA_049508935.1 Terriglobia bacterium
AGCTGGAAAATGAACCCCATGTTCAGTGCTGTAATTCAGGCCACTGAAGAGTCGGTGATCAACGCCATGGTTGCTGCGAAAACGATGACGGGCGCCGACTACTGGGTCGTCCCCGCTTTACCTCACGACCAACTGCAACAGGTTCTTCGGACGCATGCACTGCTGAAGTAGTAAGAAAGGGATTCAAGGTCATTTCGACCGAGCGGTGAGCTGAAAGTATATAACTCGGAGATTCCCCGCTCATAGCTGGGGCCAGAACGTACTATCAGTTGCAACGCCCAATTTGGCCGCTCATTTGGTAGATTGTCGGCCAACTGGAAGTAATACCGATTGCGAAGCGGTAGCTGAGGTCAACTTCCGGATGCGCCGTCGCTCACCCAGAGCTTTGGATTGCCCCTGCGGATTCGTCGAAAAGCACAAGCGAAAAGGCAGGAGCTACTTCCCACAACCCCGTTTCCGGGGAGTTTGCATGATTGCTGACGGGAAGGGCGTTTATCAGGCCGGATCAGCCATCAGTGATGGGGTGGTTGTTATCGCCCGCTATCGTTTTACAGTGTGGGCCAAGCGCCATCGTCCGCGCTGGTGAGTGCAACTTCCGGATTCCCGCGTTTGGAATTCCCGGAGGGAACAATCTCGCTGGTCAGCATTGAATTGCGGATCAGTGCACAATCGGTGGTGCCGGCGTCCCATCGGACCAGCTTCCAACCCAGACCATGAAAATAGTCACCCGTTCTTGCAGGTCATCCGCCGCCATAACCGGCGAGCCTGGCAGATTGGCTCCCCAGCTTTTCGCCGCATCGCCCGGAACAAAAAACATCAGATGTGGATGCCAGCTCTTGCCGTCGTCGCTTAAGTACTGCTGCTTCGACATCATGTAGCACATGGCTCCGGGCTCCAGCGCGGGCAGTTCTTTCTTATCGAGTGCTGATGCGATCGCCTGGACAATCTCCGTTTTTGATTTTCCTGCCAGCACCAGTTTGGTCTTCATCAGGTAGATGGGCGCAAAGGTTCTTGCGGCTGGCGGATTAAAACAAATAGGGGAACGGACTTTGGGGTTCCAGAAGTCCGGATCATCGGTGGCGGCACCCCACGATCGTTCCACTATACAGAGAAAGCCATTCCGGCCCTTCGTCGCGGTCGTGTATCCCTTCCGTCCCAGCACCATCACTTCGGCACCGTCCGAAATGGATGCTGGAGCAGCAGTGCGAGCGAGCGCGATTTCAGTGTTTCCGTCCTGTATCACGTACTGATTGAGAGGAGCCATGGCCGAATAGGGAGCCTTCTCCGCCTGTGCCCGTGCTCGACCGGTTGCGCCGGGTAACAGAAACTGGACAAGGAATGCAACAGCGATGATCTTCGCATTTTTCGGCATGCGTCTCTCCCGTAATCGCGGAGTTTGTGTCAGATTTGGGATCACCGACCCTGCGGTCACTGCCGATGTTAAGTAAAACAGGAAAGGAAGTCAAACCGTCATTGCGCCAATCGAAGATGTAATCGTCGCGATACGGTCGGAACTGCACTGCTTGGGAATATCCACTGCATCCGGCAATCCAATCGACTCATTGAAAGGCTCTGGGGGTATCGTCACCACTCAGAATTTGGCCACGCTGAGAGGGATCAGAGATAGCTGGAAATCCCCTTTCTACGTTTTGCGGCCTGTGATCGACAGCGCCGCGAGCGGATTGGGAATGAAAGTCCGCTTCGAGGACCCGAACCCCGTGTCTGAACATAGTCACGGCGGGCTCGTTAACAGTTCGGGACCCCATCCCGTCTTTATAACTTGAGGCTCCCATTACCAAAGCCGGCGTACTCACATCCTCCTTCCCGCCACAACACCGGAACGCTTGCGACGCTCGTATGGGCTGTTCTTCTCCTTTCTTCCAGTGTCGGCTTCTCGCAGGAAAAACTGGACCTCGAGGCTGCCAGCCGCATTCGCGACGCCGCATTTAACCACTCTCAAATAATGGACATGGTCGGATATCTCACCGATGTGATCGGTCCGCGCTTGACTGGCTCGCCCAACCTCAAGCGGGCCGAAGAATATGCTCGCGACGAGCTTCGCAAGTGGGGACTTGCCAACGCGCATCTCGAAGCTTGGGGGCCTTTTGGCCGTGGCTGGTCGCTCGAAGGTTTCACCGCGAACATGTTCTCCCCCGCCTTTAGCCCGCTCATCGCGTATCCCAAAGCCTGGAGTCCCGGCACGAACGGCAGCATCCGCGGTGAGGTGGTTCTTCTGGACGTCAAAACCGCTGCGGATCTCGACAAGTACAAAGGAAAGCTCAAAGGTAAGATCGTTCTCTTCTCCCCGGCTCGGATCGTGGACCCGCTTTTCCAGTCGTCTGCGCATCGGCAAACCGCCGAAGAGTTGCTACGCCTCGCCAATGCCGAGCCAGCCGGCGACGCTCCACCCTTCCAATTCACCACGGAGCAGCGTGCGGCCGAGGAACTCACCTACCGCAAGTGGAAGCTGATCCAAACCGAAGGGGCCGCCGTTGTCTTGCAGCCTTCGCTTCGCGATGCCGGAACAGTCTACGTCACCGCGGCCACCGTTCCGTATCCGCCTGATGTACCCTTTGAAAAGCGCGTGGGAGGCTGGGACATCACGAAGCCAGTGGTCACGCGGCAGGCGGTCGTCGCGGCTGAGCAGTACAACCGAATCGTCCGTCTCGTGGCCCGCGGGATGCCCGTCGAGCTCGAAGTGAACATCGCCGTGTGTTTCTACGACGACGATCCCATGAGTTACAACGTGATCGCGGAAATCCCCGGCACGGATTTGCACGACGAAGTCGTGATGCTGGGTGGCTGCATTGACTCGTGGCACGCGGGAACCGGCGCCATCGACAACGCCGTCGGCGCTGCCACTGCTCTCGAAGTCATCCGCATCCTGCAATCGCTTGGGGTCAAGCCCCGGCGCACCATCCGTATCGGCCTTTGGAGTGCTGAAGAGCAGGGCGCCCAGGGTTCTCGTGCTTATGTGGCCGCCCCCCTCGGCCGGAGAATCGGCGCTCCCGACGGCCGGCCTGGCCACGCCCGGTTCGAGTTCCAGCCCGAGTACGAAAAATTCGACGCCTACTTCAATTTCGACTACGGGACTGGACGTATTCGTGGAGTTTTCCTGCAGGGTAATGAGGCTGCTCGGCCGGTTCTTCGCGCCTCGCTCGGGCCATTTAACGACCTGGGCGCTGCCACGCTTTCCGCTGGCGGGGTCGGCGCCACCGATCACATGTCATTTGACGAAATTGGGCTGCCGGGGTTCCAGTGGATCCGTGACTATATGGAAGGCAACGACACACGCGCCCCACACACCAACATGGATACCTATGATCATGTCCTCGAAGCCGACCTGAAACAGTCCGCCGCCGTGGCGGCGTTCGTTATCTACGATCTCGCCATGCGTGAGGAAAAGCTCCCTCGCAAGCCGCTTCCGGCGCATTGATTAAATCACAGCGTACTCGGCTGCCCGGGGCGAGCGTCGGTGGATCACTTCCCGGGCTTCACAAGTGCTTGATAGACCATGGGCTGGCTCAACGCTTCCACATTGGGCTCACCAGGGCCGATCCTTCGCTGGGTCATGCCCACAAAAATCAGATCATTCGTAGGATCGACCCAGAACCAAGTGTCCGCCGCTCCAAGCCAGAAGAAAGTGCCTTTGCCCACCACTTCGTCCGCCTCGCGCGGGTCCGTGTAGACCGCGCAATCGTAGCCCCACCCCAAGCCGGCCCGCATGATCTCTGGACCAACTGAGAACTCCCCCGTCATGAGGTTCGGGGCGAGATGGTTGGTGGTCATGAGCTCGACCGTGGCTGGGGCCAGGATGCGTACGCCCTCCAACTCGCCGCCATTCAGAAGCATCTGGGCGAAGCGCAGATAGTCCTCGGCGGTTGAAACCATTCCGCCCCCGCCCCAGGGCATCGATGGCTGGGTGGCATAATCGTCGGTGGTTACGGTGGGCGCTTGGTTCAAAACCAGCTCGCCGTTCTGGCCCGATGCATAGAGCGTGGCAAAGCGGTTCCGCTTTCCAGGGGGAACGAAAAAACCGCTGTCCTTCATGCCCAGGGGGCCGAAAATGTGCTGTTGCATAAAATCGGGCAGCGACTGGCCCGATAGTTTTTCCACGATGTAGCCCTGGATATCCATGGACGCGCTGTAGACCCAGCGCGTTCCGGGCTGATAGAGCAACGGGATCTTCGCCAGCTTGTCCACCATTTCTTGCAGTGATTTGGATTGCCACACGTGCTCGTCGAGGTACATCTTATCGACCATAGTATTGCCGAAGAACCCGTAAGTGAAGCCCGCAGTGTGGGTCATCAGCTCGTGCATTGTGGGGGGATGGAGGGGGTCTTCCAGAATCATCTTGCCGCTCTCGTCCACACCCTTGAATACTTTCAGATGGGCGAACTCGGGAATGTACTTCGAGACCGGATCCAACGGATACCATTTACCTTGTTCATAGAGGA
>JBELAJ010000656.1:0-4436 GCA_049508935.1 Terriglobia bacterium
GCCGCTCGTCAAATCTCTCCACTTGCAAAACATCGCTCCGCACAAACATGTTGCACCCGTACACGTCCTTGAACGGCACGCAGTCACGGCTGCCGGTATATTCGCGGATCGCTCGAGCGGCAACCCGCCGGTCGATCGGCACCCTAGCCGGCGCCCCATCCGCCGCGACGCCCCCTGAGGCGCCCACAATCGTCGGGTCGGCAGCGAAAAGTCTCTCCATCTGCTCGATGTAGTCGCTAGCAAGCTCCACATCGTCATCGAGGAACAGCGTGTAGCACGTGCGCACAAAGGGAATTGCGGTATTGCGCTGACTAGCGAGTCCTTTCGGACCCAGGATACAGCGCACGAGCGGCAGCCCTTGCGTTTCAGAAAGTGCGGAATTCTCCGCACAAAGCGATAATATGATTGACGCCGGCTGGACCGTTTGTTTCAGAAGCCCCAATACCGTCTCATGCAGAATCACGGGCCTGCCGGCAGAACAGATGACGACTGTCGTTTCCATAATCCTTATGGGTGAAAGGCAAGTTCCATTTGGGGGTCAGGCTCAACGATCAGGCGGCTTTGCTGAGCAGGCGCCCTGACTTGAGATAAGGCCTGCCGTTTGCGCCTGATATACTCCACAAAACCCAGAATGGCCAGGAAGTGCAGCGGCGGGTGCCACGTGAACTGGTCGTTGAAGACTGAACGTAAGGTGAGCATTGCCAAGATGACTGTGGCCTCGACGGCAAGCTGCCGCTCTTGCACGTTCAAGGGATGCCGCGTGTAACGGAGAAGGAGCCACCAAGTAGCCGCCAGGGTTACGATGAGAGGAATCATCCCCCAAATGCTGGTTCCCACGATGACTTCCAGATAGTCGCTATGCATGGTCGAAGTGAGGCCGAGGCCCATTTTCGCCAGCACTCCGAAACGGCCTCCCGCGTAGGCTCCGTAACCTGTGAGCGGCCGTTCCAAATACGTTTGCCAGGCGAAAGTCCACCACTGAGCACGACTGCTCAGGGTGGCGATTTGTGCCTCGGTTTGGCCCCGCTCGAGGAACGTCCAGATAGCTCCACCCACGGTGAAGAGCGCCACGATGGGCGCCACAACGAATGTAAGCAGCGCCCCAATCCTGCCCCGCTTCGCATACAGCAGGATGACGAACCCTCCAAGCATCACCCCGATAATCGCGCTGCGCGTTTGCGCCAGAACCAGAGTTATCAGGCTTCCCGCCAACAACACGCTATACCAGGACGTATGGGACCGGCGCCCCGTGGACGGAAACAGCCGGGCAAGACTGATCAGGGCAATTATGGCCGCAAAGGTTCCGACGTCGTTGGAGCTTATCGCCGGTATGACACCGTCCAGTCGCACGCCCAAAGCCGCCCCTTGTTGGAGAGTCTCGCCGTGCAGGGACTCTTGTGGAAACAAAAGGACATCCTTCCAGACGCTGAGCAGGAGTACCCCATAAAGAGTCCACGTCCAATTGAAAAGACTGCGAAGATCCTCGGTCGAGTTGACGCTTTCGAGAATCGCCGCCACCAGCGCGATGTCGATCAGGTATTCCCAGGATTTGTACAAGGTCCAGGGCGGGAAGACCGACCAGGCAGTGGATGCCAGACAAACCACGCCGTACACGGTCAGGACGCCGACGATGCCGCGAAGCATCGAGGCCGGCCAGTGGGTCCTGCGCAAGGTGAGTCGCACCAGGAGAACGAAAGCCACCAGCATATCGATGGCGATTCGAAACACCGCCCAGGCATCCAGGGGCTCGGAAGCGATCTCACTTGCTCCGCGAATTCGAAACGTTAGCGCGCCAAATAGCAACATCGCCCAGAGCAAATGCCACCACTTCAAAGACGAAACCAGCGTGCGCGCGTGGCTGAGCCCCTGTCGAAGGGCAAAGCCCAACAGGACAAGCACTGGGATTCCCAGCACAGCCCCTGCGAGCACCACAAGTCCGGAGTGGTTGAAATGCGAGGAGGCCTGGAACAGCTCCGAAAGTGCCAGGCTTCCAAGGATCGCCAGGGGCACGACAATCCACCAGTAGATCCTTCCGCGATGCGACGGGAGCCTTCTGTGTTTGTCTTCTACTGATTGCATGTCATTGGGCCGTGAGTCACGGACTACACTCATATGCCCGCTGCCTACCGCCTGCGAAATGCGCCCTCGAGACCTTCGCTGGCGACATGTGGGGAATCTAATCGCCCACATCCGGTGGCGACTTGGGCGAGGACCTGCGCGGCAAGACGAGCCGTGTAAGGACTAATGATCTCCTTCGCCCTTTCTCCGAGTCTCTGGGCGAGCCCGGGCACTCGCAGGAGAAGTTCCATTCGGTCTGCCAACTCTTCGGGATGGTGGGGGTCAAACACAAACCCGTTCTCGCCATCCTGGATCATTTCTTTCGAGCCCGCATACTTGGAACACAGCACTGGCCTTCCAAGGCACATGGCCTCCAGGACCACCATTCCCCAGGTATCTTCGAGGGACGGAAAGACGACGGCATCACAGGCTTCGTAGCATCCGCCAAGCTTCTCGTAACTGACCGGTCCGATCCACCGAACGACTTTGTCCAGCGAAGAGCCGGCGATCTGCCGCTGCAGGGGCCCGGCCATCTCGCCGGTTCCAACAATCCGGATCGTGAAATCCTGCACGCCGCGGTTCTGCAGAAGCCTCGCGGCCTCAAACAAGCGATGAATCCCCTTGCGCTCGATGAGTTGCCCGACAACGAGGAAAGCGAACGGATCGTCAGGCCGGTTTAGGGAAGCGTCGCCGTTGCCGGGCTTGAGGGCGGGAGCCTCCGCCACCTCGATGGGATGTTGCACAACCCGGTCGCCGGGCATCCCCAAGACATCCCGGAGGTACTCTACGCCGGCGCGGGTGTTGCTGATGGCCGCGTCGAATTCCCTGGCCATGATGCGGCGCACAGCCAGACGCAAAGGAGAATTCAAACCCGCAATCGAGGGAGAGACGCCCTCCCAGATCAGCACGACGCGGCATTTTGTGATTCTCTTGAACAGTAAGGTGCATGCTGACCACAGATTAAGCCCGCTGGTGAGGACGACACTGGGACGCATCCGGCATAACTGCCAGAGGATGGTGGGGAGGGCGAGAGTGAAACCCCTGGGATAACCGGGACCGCCTTTCCCAAACGTGATGAATCGAACGCCCCGCACCGGACGAACCTCGAAAGTTCCCCGGTAGTTTGGAAGGCTGCCAGGCCAGGAGCCCGCAAAAATAATTGTGTTCGGCACGAGGGCAGTGAATTCCTTGAACACCGGTTGCCAGTAATACGCGCCCGCGACGCTGGGCATGAGCCAAGCGACGCGCTGGTCGCCGCGGGAGACGCCCGCCGGTTGTTCGGGTTGGGGATTGCCTGCTCGCGAGCGTTTGTGATAGCGGTAGGTAATGACCGCCCAAAAGGCAATCGTCGAAATCAGCAGGCCCACCAATCCGCCCGCGAGACCCCAATAGTGAGTGAAGACAACGCCGGTCAGCACGGTTAGAGCGCCCGATACACTGTAAGCCAGGAAGACCTCGGAGGGGGCCTGCATTACTTGCACCGCCACTTCGCTACCCATTGCGACCGCGGTAAAGAACAGAGGCGCCGCTGAGAGCAGGAGAAGGGGTGCAAACTCGTTGTAGCGTCCCGCGTAGAGGAAGTTCATGACCTTGCTCCCGAACAACCAGATGGCGGCCAAGTACTCAAGCGCCCCGGCGCCAAATAGCCACGTGATCTGCCGGGTGCGCTGTCGAAGACCCGGAATGCCGCCCCTTGCAAGACGTGAGGAGGCCCAAGGAAGGACAAGGAGGTTAATTGCCACCAAGGCTTGTGTACAAGGCGCCGTGAAGTTGCGCAGGGCCCGAAATCCCGCCAAATCCCGCATCGGGAGCAATGCCGCGACGATGAGGTAGTAGGCATTTCCAGAAAGCCAGTTGGCCGTAGTCCCTCCCACGACCCACCGTCCGTATTGCCAATGTCGGCGCACGATTTCGGAACTCGCAGGCCCCGGCGTGGAGTCTGTCCCTCTCGGCAGCGACACCAGCAACATCAGAATAGCGGGGAACGTCGCCAGCGACGGGACCAGGAAGCCGGTGAAGGGCGAGAGCCAACCCTGCTTGTTAAAGACCAGTAGCAACAGGATTAGAGCCAGGCAATAGACGGCGGAGCTCATTGCCGCGAGTCCAGAAGCCAGTCGCAGGTAGGCGGCGCGCCGGCAAAGCCATTGGAAAAGGATCAATGGGACTGCCACTGAAACTCCCCACAGGGCGGACGCGAGAGCTGGGTCGGTTGCGAAAATGTGCAAGAAAGGGATGGCGGCCACCGTGAGCGTCGACAGCAGGAAAGCGAGAACAAAATGGAGTCCGAGCAGCTTCTTAATGTAGGCAGTGAGACAATTCGGGTACGATTCGGGCCCCAGCACACTCATCGGTTCCAGGAAGAAGGCATTGTGAAGGCC
>JBELAJ010000657.1:0-4394 GCA_049508935.1 Terriglobia bacterium
CGGGTACCCCGGTTTGTGGTCTCGGTCTATTTTTTCAACCCCCGCCCCCACCCGCGAACCCAAACCGGGGGGCCCCCCGCTACCCGGTCCTCACTGCGGCCCCTCGTATTCAAAGAAGTTCGAACTGGTCTCCTCCAGCCGCACGCGCGCGAGGCAGGCGGCGCGCAACGGACCGCCGCCCGCTAACTTGCCGTCGAGCAGATGAAAGATCCGCTCGCAGACGTTTTCCGTGGTGGGTACCCGGCTGCGAAACTCTTCCACATCCAGGTTGAGGTTCGTGTGGTCAAAACGCTCGAGCACTTCGTTCTCGACGATACCATCGAGCGCTGCGAGGTCAACGACCATGCCGGTTTCCTGGTCAATCGGCCCTTTCACGGTGACTTCGAGCGCGTAGTTGTGACCATGGCCGAACGGGCTGTCGCATTTTCCGTAAATGCGCAGGTTCGAGGCATCGGACAGCGCCTGGTTATGCAGCCGATGAGAAGCGCAAAAGCGGTAGCGGCGGGTCAGATAAAGCATTTTCCTCAACGCGCGTTACGATCGCAACGCTGTCATCCTGAGCGAAGCGAAGAATCCCGGCAGTCGGTTTTCAGTTCAGCGATGAACGAACCACTGCACAGATCCTTCGCTTCGCTCAGGATGACAGGCCTCCGAACTTTCCACGCCTCTCTCCGTAGGGGCACGCCATGGCGTGCCCGTACGATTACTCTCCGTAATAATCCACGTAAAGATCAGATGTTTCGTACAACCTTATACGATGCAGCTTGCCAAAAGTAAGTTTCGGCGCCAGCATATTCCAGATTTCGACGGCTATGTTTTCAGTGGTCGGAATCTTGTTGGCAAACGCCGCTACTTCCTGATTCAGGAATTTGTGATCCATCACCTGCAGCACTTCGCGCTCGAGGAGCGTTTTCAGCTCTTTCAAGTCCACCACCATGCCTGTGGTGGGGTTGATCGGACCGGCAACAGTGACTTCGACGGTGTAGTTGTGCCCGTGGCCGTGGGGATTATTGCATTTGCCGAAGATGCGCCGGTTCTCTTCCGGCGAGAGCTTGGGATTGTGATAAACGTGCGACGCGGAGAACTCCGCTCGGCGAGTGACAAGAATCATCTCTACCCCCTGGTGGAATAACGGCGTCCCTTCCATTCTACATGGTGCGAAATCCGATAAGCTATAACCGAGTTGATTAATAACGCGCTGAGGATTACCGCGCCCTCCAGCCTCCACGCCGCAACGCGCGAGTCGAATCCCAGTTGAGTGATAGCCCGCATGTAACGCGCGTGTCGCGCCAGAATGACGACCAAACTCGACAGTATCCCGACCAGGACGATCACGCTTCTGCGACCGGATAATAAACACATTAAGAGTATGATGAAGAAAACCTGCGGCAGCAGGTCCGCGGCACAGAGCTCCGCCAGGGCTTTCAGAATCTTCCCCAGGCTTCTGCCGTAGAGGAGGTAAAGATTCTTGCTCCACCCCGCCCACATCTCGCCGAACGCGCTGTACATGCGCGTCCGGACCCAGGCTGTTCCCGGCATGAAGACTACTTTCCCGCCCCCCGTCTTGACCCGCTTCGCCAGTTCTACATCCTCGAGGACTTGGTTGTGGATCGCCGCGTGCCCGCCCACGCGCTCATACACCGCGCGCCGGATCAATAGGTATTGGCCGTTTGCCGCGGCCGCCGGCGACGCGGGATTAGATACATCTTCGAATTTGTAAAGGCGCGCCAGTTTCACATAGACTAGCGGTACGACCGACTTTTCCCACCAGGTCGGAGTGATCTGGCCCGGCGAGAGCGAGAACAAATCGGCCCCGAGCCGCTCCGCAATCTCCAGCGTTGCCGCAAGGCTGCCCGGCCGGTGTTCCGTGTCGGCGTCGGTGAAGAGCAGCCAGTCGCCTGCCGCCTCCCGCGCCGCAAGCGAGACGGCATAGGTTTTGCCCAGCCAACCCTCCGGCAGAGAATCGACGCGAAGCAGACGAAGGGTGGCAATCTCCGCTTTCAAGGCCTGGACAATCTCAGCTGTCCGGTCTTCGGAGTTGTCGTCCACGACCAGGATTTCCCGGACGCCCTGCTGGCCCGCCAGCGAACGCAGCACTCGCTCGATGTTGGCTTCCTCATTGCGTGCCGGCACGATTACGGAAACCTTGCCGGGATCGCTTTGACTCATTATTGATATTATAATAAAGGGCGTGACGATGAGCAAAAAGAACGCGTTAAAGATTCTCGTATTGGTGATCATCCTGGGCGGCGCGATCGTCGTAGCGTGGCGCATGCGGCAGCCGCACGCCGTGGATATCGGGGAGACAGCGCCTGACTTCACGCTGGCCGGCCTCACGCAAGGCTCGGTTTCACTGCACGATTTCCCGCGGCAAGTGGTGGTGCTGAACTTCTGGGCCACCTGGTGCCCGCCCTGCGTCGAGGAGACTCCCGGCCTCGAGAGGTTCGCCGAGCAGATGCGCCAGCAGGGTGTTACCGTGCTCAGTGTGAGCGTGGATCAGGATGGAACTGCTCTTCAGAATTTTGCCGCTGACCAACACCTCTCGTTTCCTATCCTGCGCGACCCCGATCGCTCGATTGCTCACCGCTACGGAACATTCCAATTCCCGGAAACCTACATCATCGGCCAGGACGGCCGGGTGGCCGAAAAACTCGTCGGCCCCATGGACTGGCAAGACCCCCGCATCGCAACCTTCGTTCGCGAACTCGCGCATAGGACGGGATAGGCAGTGGGCAGGTGGGCAGATGGGCAGGTGGTAGCAAGAATTCTCTGCCCTCTCCCTGGGGAGAGGGTGTCGCGCTGCCGGCGCTCTCATCAGCCGGAGCGAGACGGGTGAGGAGTTCCTTAACCCGTGGCCAGGAACCGCGGACCTGAAAAGCCGGTCCGAGGCGCCTCTCTCCGCAGTGTCAAGGAAGGCCCGAACGACTTCTCGTGGCCGGAGCAGCGGAACGGGCGGCATCAGCTTGCAACTTCCACTTCACGAGTGGTGACCGTCAGCGGGAGACCTTTTTCGGCCCGAACCTCCAGGCATTCCTTGATGCCCTGCCGAATGTTCTGCTCTGCTTCCTCTTCCGTTTTGCCCTGGCTTACGCAGCCCGGAATGGACGGACATTCAGCAATGAAGACTCCGTCCTCGTCGGGGTAGATTACGATCACCAGTTTCATATCAGCTCCTTCTTCCAATTATCGCTCAGTTGCTTAGCTACTCCGAGGGCGGCTCAGGCTTCGCCACCGGCTGAAGTTCCTTGAGCGCGTAATCCGCAGGCACCTGAAAGAGTTCGGCGGGCGGCTCGTCGAGTACGAGATTAGTGTAGTACGTTTTCGTTTCGCCCCGCCGCGGATCGTTCGTAATTCTCAGCAACACGATGTTTCCTTTTACCGAAAACCAGGTTTCCGTAGTGATCTCGATGGGCCGGTCATTGCCCTCGGCGCCTTCCGGAATAGTTCTTGTAATGCGTGTGCCCTTCGCTTCGAGACCTTCGATCACCTGCGTGCCAAGATCCTCGCGAGTCGGCAGCGGCGGGCGTGCGGGCGCAAGACTGGCCGATGCGCCGGCCGTGCGCGTAGCGGGCGAAGACGTCGGCTTGCGATTCTCATACCTTTCAGCCGTGTGATCGCCAGGCTTCAGGTTGTAGCCGATGCCGGCGACCGGATCATAAATGGATATCGAAACGGGCAAGTCCTCGGCCCCTCCGGATTCCGCATGAGTCCCGAAGTTCTCGTACCGTGTGCGCCCCTGACTATCCCGGTAGACCTTGGCAAGGTACTTGTGAGTAATCTTGGTACCATCCGCAAGAGTTTGAGTCATTTCACTGACTTGATCGGCTGAATAGGCAACCAGATTCGCACGCGCGTCGCGTTGGGCGTTCGCGACACCGGTGGCGGCTCCCGATGATAACACCTGCTGTGCCACCAAAGGAGAACTGATCCCGCCGAGCGCCACAAGACACAGAACCGATAGGAAGCGTTGAGAACTGTTGTTCACGGTTTCACCTCCGGATTTTGAAGCTTTCGATGCTCGCCAACGGCGGACCGTTGCCCAGCGAAACTCATCTGCACGCGCGGCGCGGATTCCCCTCCTTGCTAAGGAGGGGTTAGGGGTGGTTGGCAGCCTTGCCGGGCCCTGCGATCCACCACCCCTACCCCCTCCTCCGCCGAGGAGGGGAGTCGTTTTCAGCGCGGCGGCACGAGCAGGCTCCCGGGATTGTCCTTGAGCAGCATGCCTTCGCCGTGGCCGCCCTGATCCACGATGAGTTCGCGCAGGGCGGCTTCGTGCAGCACGTTGCTCGCGATGACGCAGTTCTGAAGGCCCTTGCACACAATTCCGTACGACGGGCTCCAGACGCCCGTGCCTCCGTCGTCGCGCCCGGCGCAGAGGGTATTGCCCACGCAGG
>JBELAJ010000658.1:0-4382 GCA_049508935.1 Terriglobia bacterium
CTGGACGCTGCCACGCGTTCGGAAGAGCCTCTTAACGCTGTTGATTAGAATCATTGGACGCTGCCCGTGGTGCCTGACGAAATTCCACGATACGTCTTAGATACTTAACCTAGTATTACTAAGAGTGTGTTGAAGAAAAATGGAGAAGTGAGCAAAAGTGGACAGACAAATTGTCTACCCGATGGTTAGATATTTGTCATTGCCAGACAGTCTTGCCAGTTAGCCCAAATACGGGGCCCCATTCTCGGGGCCCCTGTCCTTAGAACGCGGCCTTTTTGCTTGAGGGTTGAGACTTAGGAAGGCTACCTACCTCGTGTTTGGCACGTCCTTTGAGCATACTGTTCAGCGCCATTCGAGCTAAATGTTGGGCGACATCTACCAATCGAGACTTAGGAGACAACCTGGCGATCTCTTGACACAGCCCTTGAAAAGTGATGGGATAAGAGCCCTCGCACAAGGACCCGAAGCCGAGAGGCAGAAGCCCAACGCCGTGTCACGCACCGTCCGTTCGGTAAACGCCTCGACTCCGTCCCCTTGACGGGGCTAGAAACTTGGCAGCATGCAAGCCACTCACAACCGCATAGTCCGTCATTCATCTCAAGGAGCCAATAAGCCATGAAAGGCAAATCCGAGGTACTGGAAGTTCTAGCCGGAGCGCTGACCGAAGAATTGGGCGCCGCCGTCCAATACATCCTGCACGCCGAAATGTGCGATAACTGGGGTTATAAGTCACTGGGCAATTTCACCAAGAAGCGCGCCATCGAAGAGATGAAGCACGCGGAGAAGTTGATTGAACGCATTCTCTTCCTGGAGGGCACGCCCGATTTGCAGGCGTTTCCGAAGATCGAAGCGGGTAAGGACGTGCCGGATCAATTCACGATTGATCTCAAAGGCGAGCATACGGCCATCGTGAACTACAACAAGGGATACGCCGTCTGCACAAAGGCTGGAGATCAGGGCAGCGCCGACCTTCTGCTGTCGAACTTGCACGACGAAGAACGCCACGTCGATTACCTCGAGACCCAACTGGGCCTGATCAAAGAACTCGGCTTGACGGATTACCTGGCCCGGCAACTGGGCGAGTGAACCTCGTAGGGGCAAACCTTGTGGTTGCCCTTATTGGTTGGCAGCCTCTGCGCCCCGTTGTCGTTGCCCGAGGGCGGCCACAAGGACCGCCCCTACTGCACGATTCTTCATTCCGTCGGTGTCAGTTTGTGATTGGGATCAACCCACAGCCAGGCCAGCGCTCCAGTAGCACAGAGGAAACCGGCCACCCCAAAGGACGCTTCCCAGCCAAAGCGCGCCGCGATCATGGGTGTTAGCGTGGCCGTAACGGTGCTTCCGATCTGGGCTCCCATGTTCATGACTCCGGAGACGGCGCCGGCAGACTCACCCGCGATATCCGCCGTGACCGACCAGAAAGTGCTTTGGGATATATAAAGCGCCCCTGCTCCACCCGCCAGGACAATGCTGGCCAGCCTGGGACTAGCCACGTAGGAACCTGATGTCACAAACACGGCCGAAAAACCTATTCCTGCCACGGCAACACCGCACCTTCCCCAGCGTTTGCCGTAAAGGCGCGTAATTCGATCGCTTATGACGCCGCCCAAAGGCGAACACACGGCCATGGCGATAAAAGGGAGGGTTGTGAAGTAAGAACTCTCCCGCAGATTGAGCCCGCGCACGGTCGAGAGGTAGCGGAAGAACCACGTGAAGAAGATATAGGCCACATAGCCGTAACAGAAGTAACTGTAGGTGACCAGCAGGAAGTCCTTGCTACCCAGAATTGTTCTCCAGGGCAGTGTCCCCTTTGGTTGGTCTTCCGCCTTGGGTAAACCGGAGCGAATGAGGCTCATCTCACGCGGGCCCACCCAGGGGTGATCTTCCGGATTGTCTCTTGCCAGCCACAGCCACACCATGCCGGCACCCACGCCGATCAGGGCGCTCACCCAAAACGACAGCCGCCAGCCGCCGCGCAGCATAATGTAGGTAATCAGCGGAGGCGTAACCGCGGCTCCTGCGCCCACCCCGGCAAAGATCAGGCCATTGGCCCTGCCACGCTCGTGAGTCGGAATCCACTTGGCCACCACGCAATTTGAAGCTGGGTAGATGACCGACTCGCCGACGCCCAATATAAATCTCACACCGATGAACGCCGCGACCACGTGGGCAATGTCCCTGGGAATGGCCGTCGCCAAGCTCGTGAAAACCGCCCACCACAAGGTGGCGATGGTGATCACCCGCCGCGCCCCGTACCGATCACTCACGCGTCCGCCGGGAGCTTGACACAATGCATATCCAAAGACGAAGGCGCTGAAAATGTAACCAAGCTGGATATTCGTGAGATGATATTCCCTGACAATATAATCACTGGCGATGGAAATGTTCACCCGGTCCAGAAATCCCACCGAGCTTATGACGAAAATCCAGGCGATAAGGAGCCAGCGAACTCGACCTTCGAAAGGAAAGATCATTCTAGGTTTCGCCTCGATTCAGGACACACAAGTCAGGAGTCGGAATCGAAAAGTTAACACATCTGATGTGTGGGCGGAAGGCGTTCCGTCGAAATTCCCGTCATTCCCGCGAAGGCGGGAATCGATCGGAAGTGGGTCCCCGCTTTCGCGGGGACGACGACCATGATTTTCAAGCCTAAGGGGATGCTTCTGGTCCATGCCCGCTCGGATGAGTGACTGAACTCGCTTGCTAACCCAGCAAACTTAAGTCAGACTGTAACCAACCATGCGCGATCGCCTCTACCTTTTGGTTTTCCTGTTGGGAGCGGGCGTGCTGCTCTACGTGGGCCGCAGCTACATCGCCATGTCCGAATACGCGACGTTTGGCCTGACGTTCGCGGGGACTACGGCTGCCGCGGTTCTGGGGATGGTGCTGTATCGCGTGCAGCTTGAATTGCGAGCCAGCCGCCATGAACTGGCGCGCAAGGAAGCGGAGTTGAACTTCGCTCTCGAGGTGCAGCAGGCGCTTTTTCCAAAGCAGTTTCCGGCCGACGGCGGACTCGAGTTCTCCGCCGTGTGTGTTCCCGCCCGGGGAATTGGTGGAGATTACTACGATGTGCTTCAACGGTCCGGCGGCCGGCTGGCTTTCGTCATCGCCGACATCAGCGGCAAAGGAATCTCGGCCGCAATTCTGATGTCCAACGTCCACGCCGTGCTTCGAACCTTGTACGACGCCGGCCATCCGGCAGGGGAACTCTGTTCCCAGCTCAACCGCCAACTTCACCGCGTCACCGACGGAACCCAGTTCGCAACCGCGTTTTTTGCGGAGTGGAGCGCGCGCGACCGTTGTCTCACTTATGTCAACGCCGGCCATCCCGCGCCGATCCTGCTGGGGTCACACTGCGGCGAACTCCTTCAGGCGGGAGGCCCGCCGCTCGGACTATTCCTCGGCACGGACTTCCAAGTGGGCAGGGTAGTTTTGCAGCCCGGCGATGTGATGGCGCTCTATTCCGACGGTGTGACCGAAGCCGGCGAAAGTTCAGAGAAGGAATTCGGCACGGCGCGGCTGGAGGCCATTGTCAAGCAGCACTCCGACGAGCCGTTGGACAAGATCCGCCAGACCGTTTTAGAGGCTGTACGCGACTGGTCCGGCGAGGAATTGGAAGACGACATGACATTGTTTTTAATTCGCGTGCAAGGAACCGCAGCGCTGGTGTTTAGGCCGGAATCAGCCGGTCTGAAGGTCGGCGCTACACTCAACCGACCGCAATGGGAGGCGCGATGAAAATCGGCGGCCGCGGAATACGAGAACATATTCGACTCTTATTGCCGCTGTTCGGGTTGATCATGGCGGTGTGGCTGCTTCGCCTGGTCATGGACCTGGCAGGCACGCCTCCTGCGGTTGTCAAAATCGTTAGCGTGACGGTAGCGGGTTCGGCGTCGATTCTTCTAGCCGCGCTCCTCATCCACTTCAAAGGATTCGGCGGCTACCTGAACATCTTCGTGGCGACTTTCCTTCTGGAGGCTTGGTCACAACTCCTCATCTGTAGCGCCATTGCCTTCTCGGCCTTGACCGGGACTACAAATGTCTACACCGAGCCCGAGTACTCCCACGGCCTTACGCCCCTAACCCACATCATCGGGCACATAACCTTCGGTGTGGGAATGGGGACTTTGGTGGGGGGAGCGATGGGATGCCTGCTGCTTTGGCTGCTCCGGCACATCGTTCCTGCCGCAGGGGGAAAGGCCCACCTCAGGACCAGCCACTGAAAGGAAAGGCAGCAGGCAGTAGGCGGAGGTACAGCAGGGGTGCGCGACATAGAAGTTGGAATTAGGCGGCGCGAGCTGCCCGACGGCCCTCCCAATAATCCTCAAAGCGGCCATTGAGATGGCAACAACGCAAGGCGAGGATGGCGTTGGCTCCCCGGA
>JBELAJ010000659.1:0-4380 GCA_049508935.1 Terriglobia bacterium
AAGCATCGGTTTAGTATGTCTCGGATGAAATCCTTGAATTGCTCTTAGGATGCCGTGAGCACTGGACCACAAGCGAGAATTCGACGGCACGAAGTACCGCCGGGCAGCGTGGCTGAAATCCTGTCCAAAATCAAGCCGAAGCGTCAACAGATGATCAGGCCAGTGTTGGAGCATCCTCGTGACTTCGTACTGTTGAGTGTAAGGAGCCTGGCGCAGAGGTTGAAGCTCGATCCGTCAACGCTTCTCCGCACGATCCTGGCCATGGGCTTTTCGGAGTACAAACACTTCCAGTGGTATTTGCATGAACTCTCCGTTGCGCACGCGACCTCTCTTGATTTAACCGGCGACGCGGTGGTCACAAAGAAGACTGCGGACGCGCAAATACAGGAGGCCATCCGCCATGACCAACAGAATCTTCAAGCTCTTTTTCATGGTGTGGACCTGAAGCGCGCGTCAGCTCTCGCTGCGAGATTCTATTCCGCGAAAAGGATCGTGATTTTCGGTGGCGATGCAGCAGAGTCTCTGGTCAGATACCTCGAATATCAGCTCGTCGTACTGGGCCTGCCGGCTCTAGCGGCCGTGAGCGCCGGAGCGGCCGTTCATGTCGCACGCTCCATAGGAAAAGGCGACCTTGTCATCGCAATCAGCTTCCGTCGAGGGCTACGACAAACCGTTGACGGTTTGCAAAAGGCTCGAGCCGCGAACGCCTATTGTGTAGGAATTACCGACACTTCGATCTCAGCCATTGCTCGCTATTCGAATGAATATTTTCTCGTGTCGACTGATTCTCCTTTTGGCACATCCTATGTCGCTCCAATGTCTCTGCTGAACGCCTTCGTTTCCGGCATCGCATTTCACCGACCTCGGCGAACCATGATTCTTCTGCGGAAACTCGACAAGGAGCAGCGCACCGGCTATCGCTGGTATGAGGAATAGTTCGAGATTCGTGAGAGAAACTGGATTTCTGGGCTCTGAGAACCAATGACTGATCTGAACAAGTTCGATCGGTGAGCACGGTGAAGCCGACTCGAAAGTGTGCGCCACTGGTCGGTTGGAGAATCCGAGTGGAAATTCTAGTCAACAACGCAGTGCGCCCAGCTTTGCAGATCTTGCCTCTCTAAGTTGCGGCGGAGTATAGCGATTTCACTGCTTTCTCGGGGGCTCTCTGATGCAAACGATCAAACACGTCGCGGCACTGCTGCTGATCCTAATGCCCAGCGAGGCGTCGGCTGGCGTTACCGGTACGGCCCGAAGTGGCAGAGTCGCTCACAGCACGTTTACCATTCAGCAGGTGCTCAGTGCTCCGTTCCCCACAGATTTGGTCGCCGCTCCCGCGGCTGATCGTTTTGCCTGGGTTTACAACGCTGAAGGTACGCGCAATGTCTGGGTTGCCGAGCGCGCACACGGTGGGACCGCCTACGCTAGTTGGCAACTCACGAAGTACTTCGACGACGAAGGTCAGAGCATCGGCGAGCTCGCGTGGACTCCCGACGCACAATCCGTAGTCTATGTGCGCGGAGGAGACCTCGAATTCAGCGACAAGCCTTATCCCAATCCCGCACGGTTCGTGCAAGGAATGGTGCAGGACATCTGGATTGTTCCGCTCTCAGGCGGCGAGCCGAGGAAAGTCGGCGAGGGCCATTCGCCCGCCGTTTCCCCAAAGGGAGATCTGGTTGCATATATCTTCAAGGGCCAAATCTGGCTCGCAAACCTCGATGGCGGCGAAGAGGCGCAACAATTGATTCACTCAAGAGGCGAAAGCAGCTCGCTGCGCTGGTCTCCCGACGGCCGCTATCTCGCATTCGTCAGTAAGCGCGGCGATCACAGTCTCATCGGCGTATACGCCATGGCTTCACAGAAACTTAGCTACATGCAGCCAAGCACGAATTACGATTCCGCACCTGTGTGGTCGCCCGACAGCCAAACGATCGCGTTTCTTCGTATCCCCTCGTCGAAGGAGACGCAGATGTTTGAGCCAAAGCGAACCGGCGAACCCTGGTCGATTCTTGTCGCACAGGCTGACACGGGGGAAGGCCGCGAAATCTGGAAATCCTCCCCGGGACGTGGCAGCGCCTTCTGGGAAATTGTTGCCGAGAATCAGATTTTCTGGGGTGCCGGCGATCAAATCGTCTTCCCGTGGGAAGCCGATGGCTGGAATCACCTGTATTCAGTGTCTGTTAACGGCGGCGCGTCGACTCTTCTTACTCCTGGGTCCTTCGAAGTCGAGTACGCTTCGCTCAGCCCCGATCGTAAGACTCTCGTCTACTCCTCGAATCAAGACGACGTTGACCGCCGCCATGTTTGGAGAGTGGCGGTGGGCCGAAACCCACCGAGCGTATTGACGGGTGGTTCAGGTATTGAAACCGCACCAGTTATAGGCAGCGATAACCAGACCGTTGCCGTCCTTCGTTCTGACGCCCGGGTTACGATGCGGCCCGCGATTGTCGTCGATCCGAATGAAATTCGCGATCTCGCGCCGGACGCAATTCCGGCAGACTTCCCTGCGGCGCAATTGGTCACGCCCGAGCAGGTGATTTTCTCTGCTACGGATGGAATGCAGATTCACGGACAGCTTTTCCTTCCTCCCAATGCCAGTGATGGCACGCGCCATCCTGCCATCGCCTTTTTCCACGGTGGTTCTCGCCGCCAGATGCTTCTGGGCTGGCATGACATCGACTATTACAGTAATGCATACGGCATGAATCAATTTCTCGCGAGTCGCGGATACGTCGTGCTCTCTGTGAACTACCGAAGTGGCACTGGCTACGGGCTCGATTTCCGCGAAGCTTTAAGGTATGGCGCCTCGGGCGCGAGCGAGTATAACGATGTCGAGGGCGCCGGTATGTATTTGCGGAGCCGTTCTGACGTAGATCCCAAGCGAATTGGGCTCTGGGGAGGAAGCTATGGCGGGTATCTCACCGCGATGGGCCTTTCACGCTCATCCCATTTATTTGCGGCAGGCGTGGATATGCACGGCGTACACGACTGGAACGTCGAGTTGAGTTATTGGATTCCCGGATACAATCCTGATTCCCACCCCGATGCGGCACGCCTCGCATGGGAATCTTCGCCCATTGCTTCCGTCCAGACGTGGCGCTCGCCTGTTTTGCTGATCCAGGGTGACGATGACCGCAACGTTCCATTCGCCGAAACGGTCGAACTGGCTGACGCGCTGCGGAAACAAGGCGTCGACTTCCAGGAGATCGTGTTTCCTGATGAAATTCACAACTTCCTAATGCATCGAACTTGGATTGCTGCTTACTCGGCGGCAGCCAACTTTTTTGATCAGCGGCTGGGCTCAGCCAACGCCATTTCTAGTGCCGCGCACTGATGGACGTACCGACAAGAGTCATGTTTCTGATTTCGATCGTGGGCGGCACTTCGAACTTCCTAGAACGAACTGGAGACCCCCCGGCTATGCCGGGGAGGCAGCCAGAGTTTGACAGTTCCAGCAGTATGCTTCTCGCTTCAGGTATGTGTCGGCGATCAGCATTGCTGCCGGGACGCTTGTGATTTTGACTTTGGGTCGCGGGAATGGCCCCTTTGAGGGGCCCCGCGACCCATAAAGCCTCCGGCTCTGCCGGAGGATACTTACATGAACTCTTGTTACCAAGACTTAGCAGCCCGGGGTGCAAGTAGCGGATTTCCTGCAAGTCGGGCGACGTAGTCGGCTACGCGATCTCACGAAGCACTTGGCAACGGACGCGGAAATTCGGCTGCAAAACCGCTTCTGATTCATCCGACACGTGAAGAGTAAGTAAAGGGTCAAAACAAGTCTGCCGAAGCGGTTCTTCCATTCCCGCGGCGTGCCCGCGCCCAGCAGTTGGCGCAGGATCAGGCTTAGATTGAACGCACCCACGTGGATCAGTTGCCGCTTCCAAATGTTTTCCTGTCCGCGCAGATGGCAGCGCCGCATCGCGCCCGTCTCGTAGCAGTGCGCGAAGCTGCGCTCGACCAACTCGCCGCGCCGCCGCAGTAAACTCTTGCCGTACTCGCCCTGCACCCGCCGCCGGTTCGCGTACACCGCTTGTTGCTCATCCGCTTCACCCGCCCAGTTCCGCCGCCCCTTTTGTTTCTTCTCCGGAATGTAACTGCGCACGCCGTACGCCTTCATCCGCTTCACCACCGCGCCGCTGTGATAGCCCTTGTCGGTCACCGTCTCTTCGATCCCGGCAACGTTTACCTTCGGCGCTTCGTTGGGCCGCAACTCCGCCTCCCGCCCAACCTGCTCCGCCACTGCCATCCCGCCTTCGCACAACGTCTCATCCAGCGTGGCCGTGTCGCCCCGGTCGGCGCCTTGCAGCGTGACCGCCAACACCGCGCCCGTGTCCAGATCGACGGCGTGCTCGGCTTTGTGCGCCAGATGCGTGCGCCCATCCT
>JBELAJ010000066.1:0-22182 GCA_049508935.1 Terriglobia bacterium
TGGAATCTGACCGCCGCCCTGCGTATTGCCCACTCGCTCGAGCCGTACAAGATCATGTGGCTGGAGGATCCGCTGTACCAAGGCAACATGGAATCCTACGCGGTCCTGAGGAGTTCAACTTCCGTTCCCATCACCGTGAGCGAACGGCTGTCCACGCGTTATCAGTTCCGGGAAGTACTCGATAGGAAGGCCGCCAGTATCGTGATGTATGACGTCACCTGGTGCGGCGGCATCTCCGAAGCGAAGAAGATTTCCGACCTCGCGGACTCCTACTACATTCCCACAGCCCCCCATACCTGCGGTGGACCGCTCCTGTGGTTTTCGTCGATCCACACCGCCACCGCCGTTAAGAACCTCTGGATTATGGAAAGTTGCTACCATTTCTACAATTTCCAATACCCCTACTTCATCAAAAACGTACCGGTTCCCCAGGATGGCTACGTGACGGCGCCCGAGGGGCCCGGACTAGGCGTGGAATTTCGCACCGAACCCTTCGAGCGTGGCGATGCGGTCGTGGAGACGATTGCGGAGATTTAGTGTGCCCCTGGGGAATTGCTAGTTTTCGCCACAATTCCTGTGTTTAGCCGTTCTTGCTTGGATGTTGAGATCCATCCGCCCGCAGTTTGAGCATTCGCCCTCAGGCTGCGTTCGCGAAGCGAATCCATGAGCGTTAGTTCCCATTGGTTTGAGCCACCAAGGAACGAACCCTGGATTCCAATGGGCCGCGTGGCGAATAGCCGGTCTGCAAGTAGCTGATATAACCGTCGGAATCGATAATGATCGTCAGTGGCAGAGTGCCCACGAGGTCATAAGTTATGGGAATTGGACTGGGAAAATCACCCGCGATCAATATGGGGTATGAAAGAGGCCGAATTTTGAGGAAGTGCTGCAATTCTTCGGGATCATCATCGACGTCAAGCCCAAGAACGACGAGTCTAGTCCCCATTTCCCGATTTAATCTGTCAAAAAGGTCAGCCTCGGCAACGCATAGACCGCACCAACTGGCCCAGAATGTGAGGAGTAAAGGTTTACCCCGAAAATTATTGAGCGCCACGCTCCTACCCCTCAGGTCGGGCAAACTGAAGGCCGGCGCCTGCTCTCCGCGTGCGTGGAGCAGGAAAGGCATTTTCTGTGCCTCTGAAGACTGTAGGGATTGCCCGGAATAAACCGGCTTCAAGGTGGTATCAAATTCATGACTTGCACGCCGTACCCGGATGCGCTCGCCCGAATCACGGGGCTTGGAAAAGAAGTCCGCGAGTTGTGCTAACGTCATTTCTCCCACGGCATTGCCCCCTACGGCGAGGAGCTCATCGTCGGTTTTCAATCCTGCGCGTTCGGCCGGGCTGCCGGGCAAAACTTCGGTGATGAGAATTCTCTGCGTGTCTTCCACGGATCTGAAAGTGGCGCCCATCGCCGATGTTTCCCGTCGGCTCCCCTCCGAACCGGGAGCCGACGGAGGATGGAAAGAGAGCTCCTTTTCCTGCCCTGCCCTCTCGACCGCCACGCCGACATCTTTGATCTGCGCATATTCGAGCAAAGGAGGAATGGACAGCGGTCCAAGCTGGGCGACGCCTTGCCCGGCGACCTTAAGAATAATATCTCCTCTCTCGAGAGGGGAGCTGGTGAAGAGAGAATCACGCGTCTCTTTTACCTCCCATCCTCGGTCGTTTTCAACGAGCTCGATTCCGGCGAAGTTAACTTCCACCTTGGTTTCCTGAGCGCGTGCGCCGAGACAGAGCATGAGCGTGGAGAGAAGGCAAATTGAAAGGGACCGCATTTCTTACTCCTGACGGATCGACGCGGGCAATTTTAGCACAAGCGTACGGCGCCGACCGGGGGCTGTGATGGCGCTGGTGACTTAGTGCGTGGCGTCGGGGAGTGTCCGCAGAAGGGTATCGTCTCCCGAGGGTTGGGAGGATGCGCCAAGTTTCTTCTGCTGGGCCAGCACCTCCGCAGCCCGGGAAGCCTGGCCGGTCTCTGAGTAAATCCGGGCAAGTTCCGTATAGGCCTCGGCATAATCTGGCTCGAGCCCAATCACCGCGTTGAGGTCTGCAATTGCCTTTTCCTTCTCACCCTGAGCTTGGAGCGATTTGGCCCGCCAATAATAACTGGCCGCATCTTTGGGGTCGCCCTGCACGGCCAAGCCGAACTGCTCACCGGCCCGGGCCACCTTCCTGCTGTCGTAAAGAGCGATCCCGAGCTGGCGATGGTAGAAGGGGTTATCAGGGGCCAAATCGACCGCTCTGGTGAAATCAATTGTGGCATCCTGATAATGCTTCTCATTTATCTTGACCATTCCACGTACCATGTAAGCGGGCGAATACTTCGGGTCAAGTTGCAGCGCCTGTTGGCAGGCATTTCGGGCTTGTCCAAGTCTCCCCAGAAACAAATAACTCACCCCCATCCGATAGGGTACCCAGGGTGCTCGGGGCAGTATAGAACGAGCTTTCGCGAGGGTAGTGATGGCGGCTTCATAGTGGCCCTGGAAGTTTTGTAACCAGGCGTAGGCCGCCAGGCACTCCGGGTCACGGGGCGCATCGTTGAGAGCGAGTCGCAGGTCGTCTTCGGCTGATTTCAAATCACCTAGCAACGCCCGGGTCTCCCCCATCAGCACTAGCCGCTCCGTGCTTTTTCGCTCAGGCGGGGCCATACCCTGAAGAACGGCCAAGGATTCGATAGGTTCCCCGGCCAGCAAAGACGCCTTGGCGAGCAGGAGGGCCGTTTCCGGATTATTGGGCATCGACTCGTTGGCGTCTTCAAGCAGTTCTCGCGCTCTTTGCACGGCTCGATAACGGAGGCAAGTAGTCGCCAGGGTCACGTCCAACGGTGCGTCCTCAGGGAAATTCTCTACGGCGTTTCTTGTGGAAGCGAGAGCCGTCTTGGAATCGCCCGCGGCAAATTGAGCACTCACCAGAAGCACCCAAAAACGCTCCTCGGGGGGCGTCTGCTCCAGCGTTTTCTGCATCACTTCGGCAGCTTCACGGGGATGACCGGACGACAGTAGCGCCGTACCCAAGCCGAAACGGGCAGGAGAGTGTTTGGGGTCCAGATCAACGGCATGTTGGAACGCCACTTTAGCGGCATCGAACTGATTCTCCTGTATCTCCAAGACGCCGAGATTGTAGTAAGCGCTGGAGGTCCGATTCCCCAATTGAATGGACTTCTGGAGGTGGGTAATAGCCAAGTTGACTTGCCCGCCGGCCGCTTCCGCGGTCGCCAGGTGATTGTAATTCTCGGCGGAAGGCTCGCGCTCGACTAACCGAAGAAGGGCTTGCCGGGCGGCCGCGTAGTCCCGGGCTTGCATGGCCTGATTGGAGCGCTGCCGAAGGTCATCATTGTTTTGAGCCTGCGTCCGATATCCGGGGGAAAGAAGAACGGCAAGGCCCAGGAGAAAGAGGGTGCAGGTTCCCCTGGCCCGCGTCATGGCGAACCCCGTGCGCTTTTTAGGCGGATGGCTTGTTCGCGCAGGGCAACGGGGTCGGGAATTTGCAGATGCTGAGCTTTGATCAACACCATTTGGCCGGGAGAGTACCACCCACTGTAGTCCGCATATTGGATAAGCATCGATTTCGTCTGGTATTGTTCGTCCGTCAAGTCCACCACCCGATAATTCGCCTGGCGACGGCTGTAGTCGAAATCCAACCCTGCCTCTGGGTCATGCACGCTGTAGCGAATGTTCTGGACATACTGGAGCTGGTTGGCGAAATGGTCAGGAGCCGCCACCATGGGGAAGGGTGGCGAGGAAAGACCCCAGTTGCGATCTACCACTATTTCCAGGATGCCGGGGATTGAAACCTTGAAAAGGTGCTCATCGGTAACTTGCGCGTTAAGGGAGACAACTCGCACATGCGGGTCCCCCGGAGGGGATGAAGAGAAGGTGGATTTCAGCGCTATAAAGGCAGCCTGTCGCTCCGGGCTGTCGGACGAGCTGAAGTAAACGGCTTCAACCAGTTGGTAATCGACGGCGCACATTCCTCCACTGCTCACCACGTTCATACCGTCCAGATTCACGTCTCCGTATTGACCTTGCTTGATCCGCAGGAAGAGTGTGGCCTCGCAATGAGCGAAGCTAGGTTTGGCATTCATACGGCAGGGACACGGAACCCGGCACGGACAGCAGACTACTCCGTCTCCCTTGAGGCGCCAACTCGCAGCCCCGGGATGCGCGGCCCCCGCCGGTTCCCCACCGGGTGGCTTGGCAAATAGAGCCGTGGTCAGAATCAAGGGTAAAAGAGTGATCGCCGTCCATGACTTGGATGCACCCATCATCCTACTCGCCTGAAGGCCGCCGCTTGAAGAGGTGATTTACACTTGAAAACCGGGAGCAAGGCGCTGCGGTTCCCGCAGCGCCTTGCTCCCCAAACATCTATCTTACGATGGGCTGAATCTGGTGGCAAACTTTGTTGAGGTTCACCCCCAGGATTCTTCTCGTCCGCCATGGCGGACTCCCCAGGGTCAATACACGAATTTCAGCCCCAACTGAAGTTGTCGCATGTTGGAGTAGGTGCCGGTGATCTCCCCAAAATTCGAGGCCGAGATATCCGCTGTGGGAGCCCCGAAGTTCGGGTGATTGGTAACGTTGAAGCCTTCAAAACGAATTTGCAGGTACGTTCCCTCGTGGAACACAAACCTCTTCATGATATTCATGTCCATGGTGCCGAACCAGGGTCCGATCACGGTATCTCGCCCCACGTTACCGTAGCAAAGACAGGTGCTATCCGCGTAGGCAGCGGGGTTGAGCCATTCATTAACGGTCTGCTTAGGTGGCTTCAGGGGCGCCCCGGTGTAGTTGGGACGATCGTAACCCCCTTCTCCGTTATTCACCTCGTCTGTATCCGTAAGAATGTCGACGGGGAAGCCGGTCTGCAAGGTGAGAATTCCCCCCAGTTGCCAGCCGCCCAGAATGGCATTGGCCACACCACCCTGATTCAAAAACGCGCGGCCCTTGCCCGCCGGCAAATCATAAACGAACGACGTGACAGCCCGGTGCTCGATATGAAGATTCGATAAGCCCCGATCGGCATTCACATCATAGGGATTCTGCGGGAAAAGGCTGTCATTCGCGTGTTCCCGAACGGCACTGCCATCGTCGATGTCCCGGCTCCAGGTGTAAACCTGGTTCAGGCTCAGACCATGCGAGATCTTCTTGGATAGCCTTACCGATAACGCGTTATAGGCTCCGCTGACAAAGGGTTCATCCCCCTGGATGACCCCAAAGGTCGGATACGGTCTCCGGGGTGTTATAGGGCCGGGGGCAGGGATCTCGGGATCGTTTTGATCGATTAATTTCCAAAGGGAGTGGCCCATGTTCCCCATGTACCCTACCGTGAGCATGGTGTTGGGAGTAAGCTGGCGCTGCACGTCCAACAGGTACTGGTAAATGTAAGGGGTATGCATGTTGGGACCCTCCGCCAGCGTGAAGGGATTCGTCACAAATTGTCCCCCGGCAGACCCTAAGGGCTGTTCGAAGCTGAGGTCGGGGACCGCAGCATTCGTCGTAGTCTGGCGGCGCGCCGCCAGGTTTCGCCCTTCATCAAAGAAATAGTTAGCCATGTCCTGCGAATAGAATATGCCGGCGCCTGCCCGGATCACCCAATTGGGGGTCGCGCTATAGGCAATCCCGAGGCGGGGAGCAAAGTCCGTCTTCCAAACGCAGTACAAGGCTTTCTTCATGCAGGGAACATCACTCGTTCGGGCAGTGAGCAGGCCCCCGCCAAATTGAAAATTCGCCGGAATGTTCTGATAGAAGTTTCCCGTCCCGGCGCGAACCTCCACCGCGACATCCGTCTCGGGCACCCCTGTCACGCTGCCTCCTGTCACGGGATTAACGCCAATCACGGTCTGGTTGGCGGGAGGGAACCAGACATTCGAGTCGTCGTTGTGCTTTTCCACATAGGGGTCAACATACTCATATCGCAACCCCATGCTGATGGTGAGGTTTCTGCTGACCTTCCAAGTGTCATCAATAAAGTAGGCCTGGGAGGTGTTGCGCAATTCCGTGTGCGCCAGGCCCTGGGCGGAGCAGAGCGCCGTCTGTAAGCCCAACAGGAAGGCCGCCGAGCCAACGCCTCCGACGAAATTCGGCGGACCGCTGGAGGTGGGTCCTTCAGTGCGGTAGCTAAACGCACCACGAGAGAAGTCGTTGCCCGCCGAGTTGAATTGGTCACGGCGAATGTCCGCGCCGAACCGGATGGAGTGTTTCCCGTGAATTTTCGCCACGGTGTCAGCCCACTGGAAGGTGTTGTCCTGGATCAGGAAGGGGATCCCGCAGCAGTCGCCCCAGCTCGACACATCGACGGGCCCGATGCTCGGAACGCCGTAGATTGCAGGATAGGGAGCGGCGACTCCGGCAAAGCCTCCCAGCGCCCCTACTTCATTGACCCCCGTGTAGGCGTCGTGTTGCAGGATGCCGTTGATGAGCCGGTTGTAGCCAAACCGGAAATCGTTCACCAGGGTGGGACTCAAGGTGTACACGTTCGACAGCACGAATTGATAGGCGTGGGTAGCGAGGTTATTGTTCTGTTGGGCAATCGCGCTGTTGATGATTGAGCCTACCTCGCCAGTTTGGCTCCAGCGGCCAAACCAGGTGGAATGGTCGTTCTGGTTGAAATCCCCCCGGAACGTGTATTGGTTGTTCACCTGGGTGGACGGGAAGGAGTCAAACAAATTGAGTTGACCAGGGAGCGCCGCGGTAACGGTGGGCAGGGGCTCGAAAGCCAGGAGCTTGGCAGCAATGGGATCGATGCGCGAGGGCATTCCCGGGCAATTGCTCCCGTTGGGAATTACATTGGCCCCACCGCATTCGCTGGCAAACGTCTGGACGCTGGTAACAGCTGTACCGGCCGGATAAACCGTCCCGCCGATGGTGACGGGCGCCGTATTCACCACGCGGGTGGCGGGATCATAGAGTGGAGCGGTATTCGCGTAATAACTGAAATCCCCTTGGCGCTCCGCTGGAGTCATCACAATACCCGATTCGGTCTCTTGCTGGCTTGACCGGAAGCCCTCATAATTGAACATGAAGAAGAGCTTGTTCCGGCCATCGAACACGTGGGGGATGTACACCGGGCCCCCCACCACCCCTCCAAACTGATTCTGGTGCAGGATGGCTCCCGGAGGGCAAGGCCCACTGAAGCAATAGGCTTGCGCGTCCGTAGAAGTGTTTCGCACGAATTCGAAGAGGGACCCGTGGAGGTAGTTGGTGCCGGGCTTCGTGGATACGTTGATTTGGGCCGTCCCGCGGCCGAATTCCGCCGGGAAGACGCCGGTCTGAATCTTGAACTCCTGGATGGCGTCAATGGACGGAAGGAAGGTATAAGTGTTAAAGGCTACGTCCGTATTGCTGACTCCATCGAGAGTGTAATAGTCAAATTCCGGGCGGCCCCCGGCCACGGAGATGTCCATTTGGACGCGTTCGCCACCCATACGGCTGGTGGCCGCTCCCACGTCCGGAGAATATCCGTACATCACGTTGGCGTCGAGGGCGGTCAACTGCAAGAAGTTGCGGCCGTCCAAGGGAAGCTCGACAATGCGTTCGTTTTCAATGACCGAGCCCACCGTGGCGTTCTCGGTGTTCACTTGCACGGCGGAAGCCGCGACCTCAATCTTCTGGCTGATTTGCCCGACCTGGAGCTGGAAATCGATGCGGGCTGCTTGCTGCACCTGCAACTCGATTTGGGATCGGACCTCGGTCTTGAAGCCCGTCATCTCTACCGACACGTCGTAGAGGCCAGGCACCAGCGCCGGCACGTCATAAACTCCCGCATTGTCGGACGTAACCAGCCGTACGCCGCGGGAGCCCGTGTTGGTTACTGTGATTTTGGCTCCCACGACCGCTGCCCCGCTGGTGTCCGTGACGGTTCCAGTGATTTCCGCTTCAGTTTGGGCACTCAGCTTCAATCCCGCGAGCAAAAAGAGGTACAGGCCACCTAGAGCTAATCCCTTTCTCATTTGCCCTCCGACGATGTAGGTTTGTCTAGCCCAATACATCTTGGTGAGAAGATGCCAGCAATAAAAGGCCCTTCCGGGGAGCAGGGGCAGGTCCCCGACGAATGCAATTTTAATAGTGTATGCGCCCTATCGCCGCTTCGACCGAGGAAGAAGTCCGCAACAGTCGAATCGACTGATCACACATGATAAATGCCCGACATCGGTCAAAATGTCAATATGTTTGTTTGAACGGTAGAGGCATAACAAGATTATAATGGACGGAATCCCAAGGAACTGAGAACCAAGGGCGGCACATCGAAGAGCAGTTATTTTTGGGCCCGAAGAGAATTGTCAGGACGCGCCTCTCATCAAAAGGGGAGAAAAATGAGCAGCGTAACCACACCAGGACCCGTGGTCAGCACTGAACCGGCATCACTCCCAATCGCGAAACCCAAGGAGCGGTTGCTTTCCCTGGACATTTTTCGCGGCGCAACCCTTATCGCCATGGTCCTGGTAAACATGCCCGGCGACGAGCGTTTCACCTATGCGCCAATTTCCCACGTCAAATGGCACGGCTGGACGATCGCGGATCTGATTTTCCCGTTCTTCATCTTCATCGTCGGCGTGGCGATGCCGTATTCGTTTTCCGGGCGGCGGGCGCGCGGGGATTCCCAGGGGAAGCTCTTTGTTCATATTCTTCAGCGGGCCGCGATACTTTTCGCCGTCGGGGTTTTTATGACCTGGTATTACAATTACATGGATGGGCTTACCCGGTACCATCTGTCGAATATCCGCCTTTTCGGCGCGCTCCAAAGAATTGGCCTCTGTTATTTCTTCGCCGCGATTCTTTACCTGAAGGTTAAACCACGGGGGTTGGCGATTATTTCGGCGACCATCCTGGTGCTTTACTTTATCCTATTGAAGTTCGTTCCCGTCCCCGGCATGGGAGTACCAACCTTGGCGAAGGCTGGTAACTGGGTGAGCTACGTCGATCTCCATCTAACGCCCCACCATCTCGGATTGAGGAACGACATTTGGGAACCAAAAGGTTGGTTGGGGACGTTTCCGGCCGTGGCCAACATGTTGATTGGTGTGCTGGCGGGATTGTATCTGCGCTCGGCTCGCTCCGCGATGGAAAAAGTCCGGACCTTCCTCGTGGCGGGGAATGCCGGACTTCTTCTAGGTTTGATCTGGAGTGTGTGGATTCCCATCAACCAGAACCTCTGGACCAGTTCCATGGTGGTTTTCATGTGTGGGATGGCTATGGTCATCCTGGGTTGCTGTTACTATGTGGCTGATTTGCGGAAAATCACCTGGTGGACGAAGCCCTTTATCATTGTCGGGGTCAATTCACTTTTCCTCTGGGTAGTGGCGGGCACTACCGATTCCTTGACGAACTTGGAGCTGATCAAGGTCCATCTGGCGGACGGTACGCGGGTTCCGTTGCCCGAGGTGATTGCCAAGTTTTTCGCGAACTGGATCGGCCCCACGAATGGATCGGAGCTGTACGCAGCTCTCTGGATGACATTGTGGCTGGGAATATTGATGCTGATGTACAAGAAGCGGATTATTGTGAAAATCTGACCGAAATTTAGATTGAACACGATTTGGCGATGCGCGAATTTCCCAGCGAGCCCTTTTGGGGGTCTAGCAGTGGCAATTGGCGGTGCCACTGGGTCCGCGTGGGGACGGTTGGCCGAAATTGGCATCACCCGAGCAGGAATTTCTTACGTTTCCTGCGACTCATTTAGCAGCTTGTACTTTGCGCTCCGCCTCGGCTCTTGCCTGGTCTTGCTCCTTCGCAGACCTCGCAATGTAATCATCCAGCGGGGTTAAGCCATACTCCTTGATAAGGTCTTCCGTGCTCAAATTTGGATCGAGCGACGCCACTGTGACCCAATCGCTATCGTGATACCATGTGACCTCAACCCTCGATCCATACTTCTTCTGAATTTCCTGAGCTTTCGCAGCGTTGTAGTCAACCTCAAACAGCCGCTTACCAAGGGGGAGCGCCGCCCCCGCCCACTCCTGATATCTCCCGGTAGTGGCCAAGGGCTCGCCAGTGATGTCATAGATATGTGCAGCCCCGCCCTCGACGGCGGAGACGACGTAGATTTGATTTGTCAAGGCCAGGGCCGGGAGCTGACGTCCAGCCGGATAAGCGGAGGGCCAAAACACAATTTTGGCGCCTTGTTCTTTCAGGTGGCGCCAACCGTCGCGCCAATTCACATCGAAACAGATCTGTATGCCGATCACGCCGAAGTCGGTCGTGAAAACGGGCGGACCGGCATCTTCGCCCGGTGTAATTCTCTCCTTCATTTCCCCTTCGGTGGGATGGACCTTGTTGTACTTCCCGATGACCTGACCCTTGCGATCGAGCAGAATCGCGGAGTTATAGACCAAGTCACCTTGCTTCGTTTTCAACCCATAAATTACATACGACGAGTGCTCGCGCGCCCACGCCGCCAGCCGCTCCGTGACCACTCCCGGAACCTGCTCCGGGGCGCGATTGCTGAAAACTTCCGGCAGGCAAGCAATATCGGGGTGGAACGAGGCCGCTCGGTTGAGGC
Source organism: Terriglobia bacterium (assembly GCA_049508935.1). Lineage (GTDB taxonomy): Bacteria > Acidobacteriota > Terriglobia > UBA7540 > UBA7540 > CAVROP01. Next base: position 10,500 of record JBELAJ010000066.1, read on the forward strand.
GTTCCATGGTCGGTTCCAAAAGGTCATGGCTCCCGAATTCAAGCCCGTCTTGACTTACAGTGACCACTCGCACGATCCGGTCACCGCTCGACTGGCTTGCCCCAAGCGCGTTGCACCTATACGCAACCGTCAGGGCCAGTGCACACTCCAAGAGCAGACCCATGCGTGAGAACGTCAGCAATCTCATGATTGATCCTCCTGTGACCTTGTGCTCCTCCTTGGATTTTGGCGGTACTTTTCCGCCGCTGCCTGCCCCCCCCACTATCGCACCAGTTTACTGCCACAGGGAGTGATGTCAAGCTCCCGCGCAATCGCGTGTTGGGCATAATCTTGCATCCTCACCTAAAAAAGTTGGTAGACTGAATTTTCGTCGTAAAGGGGGACTTATGCCGGAATCCCAGGAATGGATACCAAAGCGCCAAGTGGAACTGGGAAACATCATTCAGAAGCTCCTTGAAGCGCATAAACGTCCTTTCAAGGAGTTAGTCAAAAAAGGGCTGCCAACCACGCCCGGTCTTTACGCAATCTCACGCACCAACGCAGCATCGGGCGAATATATATACGCAGGCAAGGCGGGAGAGAGCGGTTTATAGAGACGAATTTGGGAAGACCACTATCGGTATGGGAATGCTGGGGACGACTTGGTGCAAAAGGTGGTAGAGAGGCGCAAGGTTGAGCGACATGAAGCAAGGCGATGGATAGGGGACAACTGCCAAGTTCAGTGGATTGAGGAAGACCTCCAACTGGTCAAGCGAACTGAGGGGTACATTGTTAGCATTTTACAGCCTGATTGGGGTTTTATTCCAGCAACACAGATTTAGCCCACTACCCGCAATCGGGTACGGTCCGAGGGCGTACCACGTCATGCCCCGACCGGACACATCACCGCTGGGAGTTAAGGGATATCATGCGAAGACGCGACTTCTTAAAAGGCTCCGCCGGCATCGGCGCTTTGGCCGGGACCGGGCTTACCGGCCCGTCCGGCGACGACCTGACGGGGGAGGTCGTATTCAAGCAGAGCCCTATTCCCATGGGCAGCACTCCCGGCAAAATCGGTCGCCCGGTGGAGGTCGTTAGTGTCGCCTACAAAGGGCATGAGCGGCCCCTCGATTCCGTGGTGCAGCTTGTCGATAGCGAGGGAGCGAAGGGTGCGGACATCATCGTCCTGGCGGAAACCTGGCGCGGGCTGGACATGAATGGCAAAAGCAAGGAGCCGCTAGACGGTCCCGCCGTCACAGCCATGTCGGCGCTGGCCAGGAAGCACCGGACGTACGTGGTTTGCCCGATCGATCGCCGGGATGGCGCGCTCCGGCGGAATTCCACCGTTTTGATCGATCGCCAGGGGCAGGTGGCCAGCATCTACGATAAAGTCTTCCCCTGGCTGCCGGAATTCCGGCGCGTGCCGCCGGTCGAACCGGGCCAGAAAACGGTAGTTCACCAGACGGATTTCGGCCGAGTAGGCTTCGCGGTGTGCTTCGATTCCTTCTTTAACGAAGTGTGGCAGGAGCTTTCCGAGCAAGGGGCCGAACTGGTCATCTATCCCAGCGATGCGCCGGGAGGAATCCTGCTGGTGGCCCAGGCGGTGAATTACCATTATTACATCGTCAGCGCCACCCACACGCCTGACTGTCAAGTACTTGACATCACCGGCCAGGAACTCATCTACAAAACGGGCCTGGACCCGCTCATCACGCGAGTTACGCTGGACCTGGATCGTGGAATTTACTGCATTGATTCCGTGGATGCCAATGGAGGCGGCACTGCGCTGCGTGACAAATTGCTGAGGGAACATCCCGATGACGTGGTTCAAGCCAATTACATTGAACGCGACGGCTGGTTTGTTCTCGAAGCCCGGCGACCGGGAGTAAGCGCTCGCGAGCTGGCGCGAAGCTATGGCCTGGAGGAGCTGCGGGACTTTATCGAGCACTGCCGTCAGATTTGCGACCATCGCCGCGGCTGGGTTTATGCCAACCGGCTTTATCAGAAGCCGTTGGCATCGCGACGTGGGGTTCGCTCCGGCTGCACTTAACGTAATACTACTTGTAGAGACACCTTTACAGTCCAACCCATGGGCGAAAACGACAATGATCGCACGTTAGGCATGAATAGCCGAATTTGCCGCCGTGACTTTCTCAACTCCACCCTGCTCGGTGCGGGAAGTGCGCTCTTCAAATCCCTAACGCCACTCGAGTTTCTGGCACAGCAGCATCCGCCTGCTTGGGGCGGATACACCGGCGTGGGTGATTATGCCCTCGCCAACGGCAATACGGAGGCGGTAATGCTCGCCGCGCATGCCGTGCGAGACGGCGCATTCGATTCTCCCACGGCGGACGTAACCGATACGGGCGAGATTCTTGACCTCGTCGTGGTGGGGGGAGGTATCAGCGGGCTGGCCGCCGCCCTCTATTTCAAAGACTCGACGCCCTCTCGGCAAACCTGCCTGGTGCTGGAAAACCATCCGATTTTCGGCGGCCAGGCGCGACGTAATGAGTTTGTCGTCGATGGTCAGCGGCTCATGGCGCCCCAGGGTTCGAACTGGTTCTGGATTCCGACCAAGACCAAGCTGGTGGGGGACTTCTACGCGCGCATCGGTGTGGACCCGGGCCAATTCAAGTACCAGGAGTGGGGAGGGCCGCCGCCGGCCATGCCCCTGAGCCGCACCAGTTATCACTTTGCCCGCAATTTGCCGCCGCCTCCGAACTTCGGTTTCTACTTCGGAAAGAAGTTCGGAAAGCAGCCGGGAGAGTGGGTGGTCGACCCCTGGAGGAATATCGATCGCTTGCCGTTATCTCCGGCGATGCGGGCCGATTTCGCCAAATATCTCAAGATTGTCATCGACTACCACAAGTCTCCTCCCCACGACAGCGAAGCGTTGCTGCGGCGGTACGACACCATGACGGCAGAAGAAGTCCTGATGCAACGCGACGGCCTGAGTCTGGAGTTTATCCGCATGTTCGTGGCGCCGCATCTGGCGGCGGCGATTGGAGCCGGTCCCGACGCGATCACCGGCTGCCGCTACCGCGTTTATGGCTCAGGTAACAACTTAACTCGACATAGTTTTCCTGGGGGCAATACGGGATTCACGCGGCACATCGTGAAGTCGCTCATTCCGGACGCCATTCCCGGGCCACTCACCCTGGAGGCGATCTGCCGGAACCGCATCAACTTTGCCGCGCTCGACCGGCCCACCAATCAGGTGCGCATTCGTATCGGCTCTACGGCCGTCAGAGTGGAGCATGATGGAGAACCGGGAAAGGCGCCGTATGTCCGCATCATGTACACGCGCGATGGCAAGGCCTATCGACTGAAGGCGCGCGCGGTGGTCATGGCGGGCGGGGGCTGGATTACCAAACGCGTTGTGCGCGACCTGCCGGCCACGCATCGAGAAGCCTACGATCAATTTCTGTACAATGCCACGATCGTAGTGAATGTGGCATTGCGCAATTGGCGATTCCTTCACAAACTCGGACTTTCCGGAGGACGCTGGTTCGAGGGTTTCGGCTATTGGACGGAGGTGCGGACCATCGCCACCTTTGGCGCCGATTCAGAAACCATCGGGCCCGACTCACCCACCGTTCTTTCCGTTATCACGCCGTTTTTCTACCCTGGCTTGCCCGCCGCCGAACAGTGCAGCAAGGGGCGCGTGGAGATTCTCTCGACTTCGTTTCGCGATTTCGAGCGCAAGGTGCGCGAGCAGTTTACGGAGATGTTCGCGGCCTCGGGATTTGACGCGCGGCGCGATATTGCCGGCATTATCCTGAACCGCTGGGGGCACCACTTCGTCGTAGCGCAGCCCGGATTTGTTTACGGAAAGAACGGCAAGCCTGCTCCCGGCGATGTGCTGCGCAAAGCCCCCTTTGGAAGGATTGCATTCGCCAACACGGACCTGACCGGCGACTCCGGCCACGATCTGGCCATCGAGGAGGGCCATCGGGCCGTGATGCAACTCCTGCCGGCGTTGTAGCGCAGATGCCCTCGTAGCGCCACCGCCATGGCGTGCCCTGGGCTTCTCATTGCCGGTCCAGCACCACCTGGAGCTGGCGCATTGCCTGGCTCCTCACCCGAGAGGGAGGGGAGGCGCGTTAGCGCCGGGGTGGTTGCAGGCACACTCCGTCGAGGACAGGCGGAACTCCCCCGCTACCGCGCTTCAAGGAACGAATCGAGGAACTCAATGTCTAAACTAAATCGTCGAGCGATGCTGCGCCAGTCATCCACGTTGGCGGCCGCCGCAGCCGCCCTTATTCCAGGCCCAAATGTCTGGGCGCAACAGATGCCTCGTGAACCTGATCGGAAGTTGCGCATCGTCGCCGTGGGAGGCCACTGTGATGATCCCCAGACCTGTGCGGGCGGGACCTTGACGCTGTATGCGGATCAGGGGCACGAGGTCGTCGGCTTGTCGATCACCGGGGGACCAATGCCCCCGCCAGGCACCGACCCCGAAGATCGCAAGTTCAAGGACCGTCTGAACTGCCAAAAAATGGCCGACATTTTGAAGATACGCTTGGATTGTTTGAACTATTCCGGATCGAACAGTGGACAGTTCAAGTTGCCTATCGTATATGGCGCGGGCTCGGAAATCGACGGACAGCGATATAACGAATTCACTGAACTGCTGCTGGATAAATATAAGCCCGACATTGTCTTCACGCATTGGCCGATTGACTTTCATATGGACCATCGGGCCGCGTCGCTACTTACCCACAGTGCCTGGCTGGCGAGCGGAAAGAAGTTTCCCTTATACTACTTTGAGGCGGAACTGGGAACACAGACCCAGAATTTTTACCCTACGAACTACGTTAATGTAACTTCGGTGGAAGAACGGTACCACCAGGCGTTTGCAGCGCAAACGTTGTTTTATGACGAAATTTGGCCTATTCACAACCTGATGCGGCAAATGCGGGGGCATGAAAGCGGCTGCCAATTCGCGGAGGCGTTCAACCACCATCCGCAAAGCCCAACGATTCCCGCGTTGCCGGTTTAAGAGGTTTGTGGTAATGACCCCGTCACCCCTACAAGCAGCAGACCGGATCCTCGCGGAATTCCGGGAGAATCAGCAATTCGCCATGGACAAACCTGCAGTTCTCCGTGGTGCGACCATTTGTCGAGGGAGCGCATGGCCAGCGGCGGGAGTACCGCCAGCCTAATAACCCGTGACCCCGGCTTTATGGTAAAACTCGGCGGCGCGCCGGTATTCGTCCTGAATTTCGTCCAGCCCCAGCTTATCCAGCATCTTGTGAATGGTCGTGCGAGGGTCGTTTGACCAGAAGATTCCACATTCCTCGTCCTGGTAATACCGATAGCCCACGCGGTCGCCGTAAGCCTGCGTGAGGGCCGTTCCCCGTTTCAGAGCGCGACTGTAGGGAACGATGGCGTAGCTTAGATCGAGCTCTTGAACAAGTATGTTGTTGCCGGGCGGATTGATGTTGCCCTTCTTCACCACGTCATCACTCATGTCCCAGGTAACTTGTGACACGATTTTACCTGTAGGCTCAAAAATGGAAGCATTGTTGTGCCAGGTGCTGGAAACGACGTAGTAATGGTACCGCTTGGCGCGGAAGGCGGGCTGAGAAGTTTGGGGCGACTGGCTGGGCCAGGCTACGATCTCCGCGCCTTTGCGCGCCAATTCCGCCCAACCGTAGTCAAAATCCATGTCATAACAGATCTGAATTCCTAACTTGCCGAAGTCGCACTGGAAAACGTTCTCTTCGCTGCCCGGCGTGGCGCCATGTTCCATGGACCCGGTGCGGCTGTTGACGACCAACTGCACCTTGCGATAGATCCCTGCGACGCTGCCCGTGCGGTCAAACAGGATGGCGGCATTAGAGCAGCGCTGTGTGGCGCGATCCTCCAGCAGGTAGGTGGGCGCAACGATGTAACAATGGCACTTGCGCGCCTCATCCGCGAAGGCATCTTGCAGCAGGCCGTTCAACGGGTACGACCACTCCGACACGTTTCCCACATCTTCGCCCTGGCCGGTCACTGCGACTTCAGGTAGCACCGCCAGGTCCAATCCCTGGGCATACTCCTGCTCCGACTGCGCCTGCATACGATCAACGATGCCCGTCAATTGCTCAAGCCGTTCCTTCAGGCCGGGATATTTTCCCCAGAAAGGCTGCAGGACGGTGCCAACGATGATTTTGCGGGGCGGCTGATCAGAAGTACTTCGGAAAGGAATATCCGCCGCGCGTGCAGACACGGCGAGGACTAAACCCGCACACGTTACGACGAATTGAGCAAGATTTGATTTTTTCATGCTGTGCAGCCATGGCGACGAGGCTCAATGAGTCCGGACGCTAGACGGCCCAGTGGCGAACTTAGCAGGTTTTGGTGCGCTCTGCGATAGAAATTCTCACACGCGGCGCCACCGGTCGCCAAATCGGTTTGCGCGAAGAACGGCGCGAAGATGATGCGTCAATTCCGCCCTGCGGCGAGGGCCCCTTCTCCGATCAGCCGGCGGGCGTTTCCTTCCATCACGGCCATTTCCTGTTCGGCCGGCAACAGTGCTTCGTAGACCTTCAGAAAGGAGGATTCAAAGTAGAAAAAAGGATAATGGGAGCCAAACGCCACACGATTTGGCGACGTCTGTGCGATGAGCTTCGCCAACCCTGCTACGCTCTCCTGGCAGGCGAAATCGAAGTGCAGATTTTCAAGCCTGGAGATGTCGTCAATGTGACCGGTATTGACGCCGGCGTGGTACCCGGCATTCAGCAGTTGCACGCGAAGGTCGGGTAAGCGGGTCAAAAGCCCCACCAACGGGCCCGGGTCCACGGGCGGAATTTTCATCAGCGGATTTTGTGTCCGCACGTCCTCCATGGAAACGGCAATCTGAACCAGCAGCTTTTTCCCCGCGGCGAGCGCCAGCAATTCGCCCACGGCCGGATCGTCCAGAGTGTAGCCGTGATAGTTCGGGTGCAGGCGTATGCCGGGCATCCTGTGAACTTCCACGCAGCGGCGCAAGTCCTCCCGCCAGTCGGGCAGCTTGGGGCTGATGCTGCCGAAGGGAACGAGAAAGTTCAGACCGAATTGCGTCGCTGCCGACGCGAGGCGTGCGTTCACGCCGGTCAAATCCCGACACAGCAGGGCTTCGTAGCTACATACCCAGGCCTGGGTGACGCCTTTGCTTCGCAAGTTGGTTACAAGACTGGCAGGATCATCGCCCACCACACGCCGGAACGGCCAGTTGAACAGATCTACGTTGGTGTCGATCATGTCTTGATGACCCTCGCTCTGGCCACGGATTCCATCAGGCGACGCATGTTTCCTCCGAGAATCAGGTGGCGCGAAGAATCCGGAATGTTCGCGCCCAGCACTTTGCTGATTTGCGAAGCGAAACTGCGCCCTTCGATGTCGCTGCCATACAAGACGTGTTCAACACCCAGCTCACGAACCGCCATCTCGGTATATCCAGAGGTGGGATCGGACCCCGACAAGTCCGCATAAACGTTATTCACGCCGCGCAGCGGCCAGATTCCCAGTTCCCAAGTGCCGCCGGTGTGGCCGCAAATTACCGTAACATTGGGATGGAGCTTGGCAACCTCCACAATCTCAAATGGCGTCGATTCACCGACGTTCTGGGGCCCCAGAGTGCTCATGAAGGTATGGTGCATGATGACCGCGTTCAGCTCACCGGCACGCTGGAAAATCGGGTCGAGAACGCTGAGGTCGCGCGGTGCTCCGTAGGTGACTGGGTGCGGCCCATCGTCGGGATGGCGCGGCGTATCGAATTCGAACTTCAGTCCGATCAACGGGCCGTCGCGGACGCACCGATTGATCTCATCAAGGCACGCCTGCATATAGTTGGGATTCATGAAAGCGCAACCGAAGAAGCGGTCGGGCGCCTTCCTCACCGCTTTGATGCACTCATCGTTCATCCGGCGTAAATCTTCCGGGTTGGGATGATCCGGTTCATCTCCTGACCCAAAAGAGGCAACGGTAAGCAGAAGCATCCGCTCGACGCCCATGCGATCAGCCCAGTGGAGACAGTCTTCCACCTTCTCCTCCGTTGTCGCGCCGGTAAATCGGTCGAGGTGAGCGTGCACATCCCAAATGCGGTAGGACTGAAGAACGCTGCCCACGGCCGCTATAGTCAACACGGACTCGCGAGCTTGCGAAGCAGCAGATGCGGCGTGTGAGATGGGCTCGCGCCAGTCCGCAGATGTTCCCATGCCGCCGGCGATTCCCGCAGCCGCCAGTCCGGTTTGCTGGATGAACTCGCGCCGGGATGCTCTTCGAGCGTTAATCATTGGTGACTAATAGCCCCGCTTCTTGTCCACAACGTTCAGCAGTGGTAATCCATTGACGTAACGCCGCATGTTCTCGCAGAAGAGTTCCATGGAATTCGTGTTGGACACCGGCCCCCGGGCGCAAGTGTGCGGTGAGATGAAGATGTTTCCGGCGGTCCACAGGGGATGATCAGACGGCAGCGGTTCCGGCTCCGTCACGTCGAGCGCGGCGCCCGAGATGCGGCGCTCCTGCAAAGCGCTGACAAGGGCAGGGGTGTCCACCAGCCAGCCACGCGACACATTGATAAAGTAGGCGCTGGGCTTCATCAGTCGGAAGATTTCGTCGTTGAACATGTGGTGAGTGATGGGAGTATGGGGCGCGGCGCTGACCAGCACATCGACTTGCGGGACCATTTTCGGAAGCCACTCTGGCGAGTGCAGCTCGGCGACAAAGGCGGGCTTCGGCAGCGGCTTGGGGTCGGTGGCAAGAACCCGCATGTGGAAACCAAAGTGCGCGCGATAAGCGGTATCAGTGCCGATGCCACCCATGCCTACGATGCCCATGGTCATGCCGGAAACATCGCGCAGCCCAGGAAGGGGATTCCATTTGCGCTGCTGGTCAAGCAGGACATAGTCGTGAAGACGGCGAGTGAGGGTAATCAGCATTCCGATTACGGATTCGGAGATGGTGGGTGAATACATGCGCTGCATGTTGGTGAGCACCACGGGACTCTCGACGAAATCCGGATAAAGCAGCTCGTCGACGCCGGCCGCAGTCGCCTGGACCCAGCGCAATTGTTTTGCCGCCTGGAAATCCTCCTGGGTAAAATCGCCCAGAATGATGTGGGCATCCGCCACCTCATTGCGAAACTCGTCGGGAGTCTTGCAAAACTTCATTTCCAGGTTGGGAGCATAGGCCTGCACTTTGTCGTTGTAGGAGCTGGGAAAGTCAGAAAACATGCTGGCAAGTTTGATGCGCGTCTGGCCAATGGACTTGCCCGGCGCTGAAAGCGGATAGGATGCTTCGGTGACGGGCCACGGGGGTGCCGGAGGCACGGGGGACGCCCCAGGTGTCGTGCCGTGCGCCAGCGGGATCGCGGCCAGCACCGATCCCGTGGACCCAACGGCTGTATTGCGGAGAAAACTTCGTCGCGATAGAGAGTCGTGGCTCACACTATCCTCCTGTTCGGCGGGATAAGGTGAGAATATCACCGCTGTCTGGCTTCGGCGATATTTTTCTGCGCACTGTCAGGCCGCGCCAACACGGTCATCCTGACGGCCATCCCGAACTGATCGTTTGGATCCGATTATAGGAGAGAATGCCGCCTGCGCGTGGGGTGCGTCCTACACTGCTGCAACTTAATCGAGCAACGCTTCCACAGGCGTGCTGATGGCGGTGTAGACCTCCGGCTTCCGGTCGCGAAACAGAGGAAAGTTCCGGCGGGCGGTGAAAACCTCGTCGCGGGAAAGGTCGTAAGAGATAATTTCTTCTTCCGCACCACTGGCCTGCACCGCAATCTTGCCGCGGGGAGAGATGATCATGCTTTTGCCGGACATCTGCCAGTTCCCTTCCCGGCCCACATGATTGCAGGCCGCCAAGAATGCCCCATTCTCGAGGGCGCGGGTCGTCAGAAAGTTTTCCCACGGATCGGCGATGGGTGTGGCATAAGGCGCGATGATCAACTCGGCTCCGCGCAGGGCCAGGCATCGGCAAGACTCGGGAAATAGATTGTCGTAGCAGATGGAAATACCCACCGTCCATTCTTCGACTTTGAATACGGGAAAAGACGAACCGCCGCGGAAGTATATCTTCTCGAGGCTTAACAAAGCCGCAGGATGGACTTTGCGATATTTCCCCACAATCTCGCCCTCGGGATTGATCAGCATCGCGGTGTCGTAATAAAGGCCGGGTCGCGCGAGCTCAAAGATTGTGGAAACGATCCAGACCATCAATCCTTTGGCTTGAGCGCGCATTCGTTCGGTGGTGGGGCCACTGTCCGATTCAGCGTAGTCCATGTATTGGTAGTCGCGATACTGGGGGAAATATTCGCAATTGAAAAACTCCGGCAAGACGATCAAGTTCGCACCGTCCGCCGCCGCGCGGATAACAGAATTGCAGGCGCGCTCGACGTTTTCATCTCGAGCGGCCGTGCGGCTGGTCATCTGGATCAGAGAAAGTCTCATGTCTCTTCCGAGTCGTGGTGGAATGCCCGCCCACTCGCCCGGTGTTATCCGGCTGCAACCCACCGCGCGGTATTCTTCACGTTCGCCCCGCCGGCGGATCGTCTGAGCCGGGTACGACGCGGGTCAAATTCTCGCCGAGGATGGTAGGACACCACATTGTCTCGATGTGCTCTATGACCAACTCCGTACCGCGCGCGTGACTTACGAATGGCCGGGATCGCGGATCATACATGGCATCGACAAGATCTCGCGCCACCACCACCCCGAAGCCGAGCCGCGTCATCTGCCGCGCCCCGAAACCGCGATTCAGGATGCAGATATTGGCGTGGACTCCCATCAGCACAACCTTGTCGATGCCTTCCTGCTTGCAGTAGTTGTAAATTTCCTGGCCGCTATCGCTGACCCCATCGAAGCCTACGATGTCGAGGGCGGGATTCTCGCGGGTCCAAGGGTAAGGCGGCCCTTCGAACGTGTTCGGGACCGGGTCATCGCACGCCTGGGAGTCGTCGATCGGCCAATCCCGTTCCTCGTCAGGGGTACGCGCGCAGCGCTTGATGATGGGGAAAGGAGACGCTGCCGTGGGAGCGTTGCGCATCCGGTTACGCCACGGGGTACCCTCGTAGTATTTCATCGTGTCGCTTGGCGCGTGGATGATCATTACGCCCAGACTGCGGGCGGCGCTGACCGCCTGGTTCATCGGTGGCGCCATCAAGGCCACGCGTTGCGCCGACATGCCGCAGGTGTGCGTGTCCCACATGTCGCAGATGATGATCGCGGTGCTTGCCACCGGCCATTGCAGGACCTGCTCGGAGGCCCCCGCTTCTTGGGTTCGCCGCCGCGCCGGAAGACTCAGCGTGCCGGGCACTTTCGGGCGGTTTAATTTCGCCTCGCCCGGGGACGACTGCGCCGCCCCGAGGAGCGCGGCCCCGGCGGGTATCGATCCGAGAAAGGATCTTCGGCTAACAGGTTCCATCAGCACTGCCTCCTCGTGATTGTGGTCGTCCTTGGGCTTTCCCGTATGGCCAGTATACACCGATTCGCCAGGCACTCGGGGCTGGCGCAGACCTCTGCAGTTTGAGGTCTGCGATTTCGCGAAGCGAAACGGTCCGGCCGACGATGGTCGCCACCCAATTAACGGTTCGCTGCCGCGAACCTCGCAGACATCAAAGATCGGATGTCTGATTCCATAATGTCGTCGGCTCCTTAGGTCCGGTAAGCTTGGTAGTTGGGAACGACCAAGGCTGCCGGGAAAGGAGCCGAACATGTCGATTATAGGA
>JBELAJ010000660.1:0-4375 GCA_049508935.1 Terriglobia bacterium
CCGAAATGCGACCGGCCACAATGGATCGGATTCTGGTCATCGAGGACGATGGTGCTTTGCGGGAGATTCTGCGGCGGCTCTTCTCCTCGGAAGGATATGAGGTCGATGTCGTCCCTGATGGCATCGCTTGTCTGGAGATGCTTCGCCAAAAACCACCGATCGCTGTGATCCTCGATATACAGCGCCCAGAATCTTCGGGGTGTGATCTTTGCGGGAAAATTGCGAATTTGATTCCTGGTCTGCCCCTTGTAATTCTTAGCGCGAGCTCAGATGTTGCGGGCAAGGTCCTTCTCCTGGAAATGGGTGCCGACGATTACGTGACCGTCCCGTTCAACTCAAGGGAACTGGTTGCGCGTTTGCGTGCGCTAATCAGACGTGCGGCGCGCGCCAGTCCAAGAAACTTGTATGTCTTTGGGGATGTGATGGTGGATTTTTCCAAGACAGAGATCATTCGTGGCGGCGAGAAGATTACGGTCACCGCAAAGGAATTCAAGACACTGGAGTTCTTGACAAAGAACGCCGAACGCGTGATCTCGCGGGATGAACTGCTCACTGAAGTTTGGGGGTACCAGAACTACCCCCGTACGCGGACGGTGGACAACCACATCCTTAGGCTACGGCAGAAACTGGAGAGCGACCCTTCGCACCCGTCACACCTTCTCACAGTACACACCGTGGGCTATAAGTTTGTGCCTTAACCATTGTGTCACGATTACATAGGGGTGAACATCATTCTGCGCTCGACCCGTTGCACCACCATCCGCGGGAGCAGCGCAAAGAGCCGGGGCAATGAGAGTACGCGGCAATCAAAATTACACACGTCAAATCTATGACGCGGCCTTAAACAATTTCGCAAGACTATCGATGTCCGCGGCACTCGCGTCGCCGATCACGAAATAGCGAATCCCGCCTTGACTCCATGTTTCCATGTTGAACGGCAGTTGCTTCGGCGAAGGATAATTCTCGTCCACGCCGGCGGGCAATTTCAAGGACAAAGTCCGTTCCTGGAACACGAACACGGAAATATGATGCTTCCGCACATCGTAGATCAGATGCGCGCCCGGAGTTTGATCAAGGTAGGTCATCCGGCCCCCGATCAGAGAGAACTCGGAGTTCTGGAGTTCCGGCAAATTGAACGCGAAGGGGATTTTTCCCTGGAACCAGGGCTTCACCGTGTGTCGATCCGTGGAGATCACATCCACCGGCGATGAGCTGGCCAGGGTAGCCACGTGCAAGTCGGCAATCTCGCTGAAAACGCGATCTCGGTAAGCCAAGTCTCTGCCGGACCGGTTTCCCACATAGGTTGAAGTCAACGCCCCGACCACAAGAATGACGGCTGCCGCCGCAGCGAACATCCATCCCAGACGGAAACTGCGCTTCGGTTTGGGTGTAATGCTCTGCTCCATCCGTCTCCGGAAATCAGCACTGGGAACAAAGCGTTTTCCCGCGACTTGAATCGTACGCTTCATCTGTACGCGCGAAAGGGCGTCCGCCGAGCAAAAGGTGCAGCTGCGCACATGAGCGTCGAAGGTGCGCATCTCCACCTCGGGGAGCTCCCCATCGAGGTAGGTATCGAGTTTTTCCGTCCAAGACTCACAAACCATGCTTCACCATTTAGTTCATCCTTTTTGCAAACTGTTGCTGTAGGCCATTGCGCAACGCTCTTCTGGCACGCGATAAACGCGACATCACCGTGCCCATCGGAATGGAAAGCGTGGCAGAGATTTCCTGATACGACATCTCTTCGACTTCACACAGCAGCAGCACCTCGCGATAGGCGACGGGCAGCTGCTCCAAAGCCTGCTGCACAAGCTGCCCATCCGAACGCTGCAGCAGGATGCTCTCTGGCGTCTCCATGACTGCGGGCAAGGTTTGCTCTTCGCCCTCAAGATCTAGCGGTACGGTCGCGGTCGCCTTCAGCCCCGTGCGGGAGGTCAGGAACGCATTCCGCAGGATCTTGTAGATCCAGGCGCGAAAATTCGTTCCTGGCTGGAACGAGGAAAATCCCTTAAGTGCCTTGGCATAAGTCTCCTGCACAAGATCCTCGGCTTCTTGCCGGTCATGCGTTAGCCAGCAGGCAAAATTATAGAGCCGCTCGAAATGAGGCATGGCAAGCTGCTCAAACGACCCGGTGGCAAGCTCGCTTCCGATGCGCACACAAGGGTAAACCAGCCGACGGCCGTTTTATTCCCATAGCCCACAAAAGTTTTCCGTGGAATAAAAAGGGAGGCAATCGGTTATATACAACGAGTCCGAGTCAGAGTCAGAGAGCGAACTGGAGTCTCCGGAGGATATTCTCTGGGTTCTCAGATCCCGGACCGATTGTCTTTGAGGAGGAACAATGAAACGAATCCCTTACTTGCTGGTTGCTGTTCTGGCTTCAGCAATCTCGCTGTATGCCGACGATATGGGCAAAACGAACGATATGACCGGGTGGCTTTGTAACTCGAAGTGCGTTACAAAGAATGCGAGCCAAGCGGCCTGTGACCAGGGCTGCACCGATAAAAGCGGAGACGTCGTCTTGGTTGACGATCACGGTCAAGTCTACAAAATCGCTAACCAGGACAAAGTAGTATCGCAAGCGGGCAAGAAAGTTAAGATGAAATGCAGATCGGTGAAGGGGGAAAAAGATACAATGTACGTCGACAGTGTCAGTCTGTACGGTGGCGGTGGTTAGCCTCCTACATTTTCCCGGTGGGAGAGCCTGACCTTAGGATCTCCCACTAACCAACCGCTCCTGCGCCCCCACCAAATCCCCTCCTTGCAACACAGTGGTCGCGGTCCTTGTGAGTGATTCCGACATCGCAGCCGGTGTCAGCGCCTGAGAAACGTGCGTGGTCTTGGCGTCCACATAAATTCCCGAGGAATAAATCCGAGCGCTGTCGGTTCTACACAACGAGTCAGAGAGCGAACTGGAGTCACCTGAGGAAATGCTGGTGCGGAAGAACCACGCGCTCTTGAGCAATTCCTTAGGAGGAGCAAAATGAAAAACAACTTGAGGATACTGGGCCTGGCGTTGTGCCTGCTGCCGATGTACCTGCATGCCGGGACAGAGCAAGATCTGAAACAGGACGATCAACCCGCCCAAGAGCAGAACGCACGATCTGCAGAACCGATTCCGGAGGGCACCATTATTCCCGTCAGCTTGAATTCCACGTTGCGCTCGGACAAGACCGCAAGCGGAGACGCGATCACGGCGACGGTCATGCAAGACGTGCCGCTGGGCGCGGGAAAAACCCTGCGTGCCGGCTCCTGGGTGACAGGGCATGTCGTCGAAGCCATTACTCCTGGAAAAGGATCCGACGAATCAAAAATCTCATTTCAATTCGATCAAGTGCGGCTTGACAACCTAACCATCCCGATTACTACCAACCTGCGCGCACTGGCATCGAAGACCGCAGTATTTGCTGCCACGCCTCAGCTAACCTCGAGCGAGTATGCCGACAACCAAATTCAAATCGGAGGCGACCAGATTTCTTACGGTAGCGATGGGCCAGTAATGGTGGGATCGCAGGTCGTGGGGAAATATACCAGCCAAGGCGTGCTGGCATATGTGAGCCAGGATTTGGGCACCCCATGTCGTGGCACGACCGACAACAATGCCCATCCGCAAGCGTTTTGGCTCTTCTCCGTGAATGCCTGCGGGGCATACGGATTCGGTGAGCTGACAATCCTCCATTCTGGACGCACCGAGCCACTTGGTGAAGTCACTTTGAGCTCCAGCGGCAAAGCTGTGAAAGTCGGCAAGGGCAGCGCGATGCTCTTGCGTGTGGATGACAGCAGGCCCGAGAAGGCACAGGCACACACGACTCTCTCCCGAGGGACAGGGCAATAACAGGTTCGCGGGTTGCGGTGGAGTTGGCTTCGTCAAGCCAGGTCCGTCGCAGCCCGCAATTCATTCAATCTTAGAAGGGGTAGGGCGATGGTAAATCCTTTCGATCTCAAGACGGCAGTCTTGGCCAAGCACGCGCAACATGTCGTGCTGATTCACTTCCCCATTGCGCTGTTTCTCGCGGCAGTGGCGTTCGACTATCTGGCGCAGTGGAGGAAGAACCAGACGCTGGCTGCCGCAGCGTATTTCAATTTGCTGCTGGCCGCGATTTCGACGGTGCCGGTTGTGGCGTCCGGGCTTGCGGCGTGGCACTGGGCGCTCGAGGGGCAAAAGCTAAAAGGGATTCTGCTAATGCACCTGACCTTGGGATGCATGTCGAGTGTATTGATCTGGCTGGTGTTTTGGATCCACCGGCGGGTGCGGCGGTTCCCTGAAAGATCATTGCCAAAGTACCGTCTGCCGATCGAGGCGCTCGCGGTCTTGATTGTGGGGCTGACGGGGCATCTCGGCGGATTTCTCAGTGGTGTAAACGGACCAGGCTAG
>JBELAJ010000661.1:0-4367 GCA_049508935.1 Terriglobia bacterium
GATCCCTATGACGCGCACAAGCCCGCGGACGTCCTCCATCTTCAGAATTATTCGCTGTCAACGTCTGGGAGCTACGAGAGGTTCTTTGAGATTGACGGCAAGAACTATTGCCATATTATGAATCCGCATACCGGTTGGCCGGTCCAGGGCGTGCTCTCCGCCGCAGTGCTGGCAGCGACGGGCACCGACACCGACGGACGCTCGGCAGGATGTTTTGTGATGGGAGTCGACGGCACGCGAAAGTATCTCGCCGCGCAGCCCAATCTTGCCGTCATCTTCTATCTTTCCACCGAGAAACCAGGCCAGTACAAACGCGTCCTGCTGCGCTCAGAGTCCTACGCCATTCCCGCTGATAGCATCGTGCAGATCGAACATTAGCTGACTAGAGTTCGCTTTGACCGTTTCCGCCGCGGGCGGCCCCGAGGAGAACTGGAGGTCGCGGCATGCGCAATTGTAACCAGCAATCTCAGGGCACGGTTCACCGATTCCTCACTTGGGAATGCATGGGCAAGGTCGGGCTCGATCAGCACCAAATTCGTGCCTGCTGTTGCTTGCTTGTAGTACTTGCCGCGCACTCCGCCCTTGAGTTGTGACAAATCATATTCCGGGCGCAGCTCATCTCGACTCTCCGCTGTCGATCCTCTCCGCATATTGTTTTATCTCCCTCTGTCGCGCTTTCCGCGCACTGCTGATCCGTATTCGGTCTCGTCTCATGCAATGCGACACGAAGGCAATAGGTTGTTATCGAGACAACGAAGGAGTGATGCCATTTGACGTTTCAAGGGAGGAGAGGCTGATCGTAGATTTCCCGCCTGTGGCCCACAAGCCGGACTGTCAATATCCTCGTCTCACGGTTGACCTGATAGATGACCCGGTAATCGCCGACCCGCAGTTTAAGCAGGCCAGAGAAAGGCCCCGTTAGGGGCTCGGGTCTTAGGGAATCGAAATTCTCCGCAAGCCATCGAAGCTTCTTGAGAAGACGATCAGCCACAACTTGGTTGAGGTTATCGAACTCCTGAGCCGCTTTCGGACGAAACTCGACTTGGTACATCTACCATTCCAGGCCGCGGCGGCGGGCCAGTTCGGTCACGGGAGTGTTTTCACCCGCGGTCTGCGGCTCCTCGAGATCCCGCAGAAGACGTTCTCGAATTTCTGGTCGAAGTGCCAGTCCCGCGTCAGGATCAGTCAGAATTTCTCGGAACTTTTCCTCGACCACCTCACCGATAAGCGTTTTCAACTCTTCGACTGAAAGGTCCTTGACCGTCTGCATAATCCGTCACTCCCTTTACATCTTACACCTGAAACAGCCCTGCTCCAAAGCCCGCCTGTCCTCCGGGATTGCATCGGCTCCGGAGGACAGGGCGGGCCGCGCGCGGCTTACGCTTTGTCGAGCCTGAGGTTGTCAGTGAAGCCAAAGTACGTGGCCGCGAAACGCGCGTCGGCTTCAGCCTTGGCGCGGTCCAACTGGTTTGCGACTACGCCTTCCAGGGTCACGTTGCCGTTCTTCACGACGATGTGAATGGACGGCAATGCCTGATCGGCGTAATGAACGAAGAACGGGTCTCTGTAGATTGCCCGCGCCACGGCCAGGCGCAAGCGATCGTCGAATTGAGAAGTCGGGAGGACCTCGAGGTTGTCATCGAGTTCAGCCACTCCCTTGATGTGCGCGAGGAAGTTGCCGATATCCGACTTCTTGAAAGGCTGCGTCACCTGGCCGCTCACCACCAAACGGCCGTCCTGGAACTGCAAGTTAATGTTGTCGAAAATCGTGTAAGCGTAATACGTCACGATGTCTTTCCGCGCCTGCTCTGCGATCTGGCGCGGGGTTACATCGTCGGCATGGACGGTGATGTTATCGACCACGGTCACGCCATCCACCTTGCGCGCCGCGCGTTCCGCATCCATCCTGTAGCCGACGGAATCCACCGACCCGCTAAGCGTGGCAACTCCGTTATTCACAGTGACCTGAACGTTGCCGTGCTTGAAAACTTGAGCGTGATAAAGCTTGTCTTCAATCTTCGCCGTGATCTGTGCAGGTGAGTCAGCCTGTTTCTTGGCGAATGTCACCTGAGCCGCAATGGCCAGCATCAATGGCGCAAAGAGTAGTTTTGTTCCGCGCATTGGAATCCTCCTTCTCGCCCCCCGATCGTACCGATGCCGGGTAGGCCGCACTTTTCTGGTTCCGTGAGTTCCCTGCCCTTTTCTTCTCGCCGATCCCGAGCCCTGGCGTAACCAGCAGTCACGCATATGGACGTTGGGGATTGATTGCAGGTTACAAGAATGTGATTCCTGGGAGGGGCAACCCTCGCGGTTGCCCGTCGGCCTAGAAGTGACCCCTCACCCGTCACGCTCCGGCTGATGAAAGCGCCGTCGCGCGACACCCTCTCCCCACGGGAGAGGGCTACTGGTTGATCGGGAATGTGAAGGCCGCACGGGGCGGCCACAAGGGCGGCCCCTACAGCGAACCTGCCATGAGGTCGAGGGCCATGGCCGCAGCGCCGTACAGAGGCGAGTACGCGCCCAGTGCGGCAGTGACAATCTCAGTCGAGTAGCCAATCGTAGGCGAGGCTAGCGCTGATAAGGACTCGCGCAGCGGATCGAGCAGGACCGGCCCGGCCTGAGCCAGCCCCCCGCCCAGGACAATCCGGTCCGGGTTGAGAATCCGGATGACCGTCAGCAAACCGCGAGCGAGATAACGAGCCGCTTCGCGCATGACCTCAAGGTCTGCAGGATCGCCCTGAGAGGCTGCCTGAGCGATTTCCCTGGCCGTGATCCCCTCGGACCTTGACCGGCTCGAGTCGCCCAGGGAGGCGAGCGAATCTCCTCGGCGCCGCCTCCACTCTCTGCCCCGCTCTGCGACCGCCCATCCCGAACTGAAACTTTCCAGGCAGCCTCGAGCTCCGCAGGAACAGGTGTTTCCTGATTCGGAGATGGGGATATGTCCTAATTCCCCCGCAAGGCCGTCCTTGCCACGATGGATTTTCCCGCTCAAGATCACACCTGCTCCAATGCCTGTGCTCAGCGTGACGTAAACCATCGCCTCAGTGCCCCGCCCGGCCCCATAACGGAATTCGCCCAGCGCCCCGGCGTTGGCGTCGTTGTCAATAAGGCAGGGCAGATGCAAATTCGCGTCGACCCATTCCGCAAACGAAAAATCTTTCCAACCCGGTGAATGGACCGAGGTGACCTTTTGATGACGGAAATCCACTGGGCCGCCAAAGCTGATTCCGCAAGCTGCCGCGCTTCTCTCCGCCTGCCCAAGGAGGGTTCGAGCGCGCTGGCGGATCTCGTCGAGCATCCACTCGCGCCCACCTGAACGCAAAGTGGCCCCTTCCGAAATCGCCAACTGGCGCCCCTGCTGGTCGAACCGAGCGATGCGGAAATGGGTCCCGCCGATGTCGATGGCAAGGACGTTATTCACAAGACGCTCCGTCCGTCATGGGGTGTATGGAGCAAATACAGAGAACCCCCTCACCCGGTCCGCGACGGCTGATGAAAGCGCCGTCGCGGACCAACCCTCTCCCCCAAGGGGGAGAGGGCAACATCCACCAAGCTCTCCCGGCGTGCGAGCTACCGCACGCCACATAAGGCTCTTACGGTTCGTTCCCGATGTCCCGGTGCGAAACGCGCGTCTTATAACCTTCCTCGGTCAGGGCGCGACCCAGCTTTTCCGCGATGGCGACGGAGCGGTGGCGCCCGCCCGTGCAGCCAATCGCAATAGTAAGGTAGCTCTTGCCTTCTTGAATGTATTTGGGGAGAAGGTAGAAAAGCAGGTCCATCATATGTTTCATGAACGCCCGAGTGGATGGGAAAGAATCCATGAAACGCTGCACGACCGCGTCTTGCCCGGTTTTGCTTTTCAACCGTGGCACAAAGTTCGGGTTGGGCAGAAAACGGACGTCGAACACCAAGTTCGCATCAGGCGGCAGTCCGGAACGAAATCCGAACGAAACCACAGAAACCAGAATGGCCCTCGCTGCTGAGGGTCCTCCGAAGCGCGTCTGGATGAGGTCCCGCAGTTCGTGAACGTTCATCCGGGTGGTGTCGATGGTGACGTCTGCAAGCTGCCGCATGGGCTTCAGCAGCGTGCGTTCGAGCCGGATTCCCTCGCGCACCGGCAGGTCGCGCCCTAAGGGATGGGGGCGGCGGGTCTCTTCAAAGCGATGGATCAAGGCTTTGTCCGAGGTTTCCAGGAAAACCAGCGATAAGTTCGAGTAGTTGTTTCTGAGGTCCCGATAGACGGTAGGAAGCTGGCTCAAAGCCGCGCCTTCGCGAATGTCTACCACCACTGCCGCACGCTCTGTCCGGCTGGCCCGTTGCTGGCATCGTTCCACGAACTGCCCGATCAGATCAATGGGCAGGTTATC
>JBELAJ010000662.1:0-4362 GCA_049508935.1 Terriglobia bacterium
ACTCAAGGAATTGCGTCACGCTTTCTTTCCAAAGTCGGGTATTCCAAGGTATGGTCTTCATGCGCCCATGCTACGCCATCCGGGGGAGCAATGCAAGAACTACTTAACATAGTCATATTAGCCCGCCTCGGGATTGCCTCCAAAGAGCTTATTGCTGCTTACCGTAGCGCTTACGAGAAAAGGCTGAACTTGAACAAAGTAACCGAGCAGATGCTTGCCGATGACTTTCACGTCCCGGAGATCCAGGTAAGGCCGTCACTTCTCCCGTTATCGACGAACGAACGTACGCTGCACATTCATGTTAAAGCTACGGACTCTCTGGTGCAATTAAAGCAGCTAAACATTTATATCAACGATGTGCCGCTGAATGGGCTCAATGGGATCGATCTTCGAAGCAAACGCACAGCTTTGTGGGAGCAAGATATAGCAGTTGATCTTTCGTCTGGGATAAATAAAGTGCAAGTTTCGGCTGTTAACGTAAGCGGGACTGAGAGTCTGAAGTACACATCCAACGTAGTATACACCGGTCCGTCAAAGCTCAAAGCAGATCTTTACCTCGTAGCGGTCGGTGTCTCTAAGTATCAGGATGCGAGCTACAAGCTGGACTATGCAGCGAAGGACGCCCAGGATTTTGTGAAGTTTTGGCAAGGCAAGCGAGACCGGTTCGGTGCTATACATGTGCTGCCACTCATCAATCCCGATGCGAAGCGTGACAAGATCATAGGAGCGAAGACCTTTTTGGCGAACGCGGATGTAGATGATGAAGTCATCGTGTTCTTCGCAGGACATGGCGTGCTTGATGACAAAGAAACCTACTATTTCGCGACTCAAGATATGGACTTTACGCATCCTGCCTCGCGAGGTCTGCCCTATGAGGAAATTGAGGGACTAGTGGATGGGATCAGAGCACGGAGAAAGCTAGTTCTTATCGACACATGCCAGGCCGGCGAAGTAGATACGGGACAGGAAAATAACGAGGCCATTACCGGCGGCAACACCCCCCCCGAACTCAGCGTCAAGGACTGCTGACATTTCAAGCCGCACTGAGGCACTACCGGTAGGAGTAAGAGCGATAGCACCACCGAAGGCTCGTGCAGACATTGCGGGACTGACGCACGTAGGCCTAAACAACTCCATCTCCCTGGTGCAGGAGCTGTTCGCTGACTTACGGCGTGGCTCTGGAGCCGAAGTCATTACGGCCTCGGGCGGTACGGAATTTGCGTATGAAGGAGGAGGGCTGAGTAACGGTACATTCACCGCTGCTGTTCTTGAAGGTCTCAATGGTCAAGCTGCTCAAGGACAGGATGGGCGGGTGACTGTCTCGCAGCTATGGGAGTACGTGGCCCGACGAGTTTCGGTCCTCACTGGCGGCAGGCAGAAACCTAGCCCCAGGCGCGAAAACCTTGACAACGATTTCCTCTTGTATTGAAGCTTAAGCGTCCGAAGTTGGCCGTATTGACAAACGATATGTGGACGTAGGTGTCCACTCGTAGCATTTGGTGGACACTTGGCCAAGATACGGTTATTGGGGGTTGGAGTGTTGTTTGGCGCCTGGTGTGGCGGCGTTCCAGGGTAGCAACTCTTCGATGCGATTGATAGGGTGGTCGGCGATTCTAGGTGAGCGCTACGTGGAGCACAGGGTCTCCTGGGGGGACGAGGTTGTCATAGAGGGGGGCTCAATCCCGAGGGTTGAGGGTGGCCAGGCTGGCGGCGTGGCGGAGCTTCCACTGGTCGGGGAGCCACGCGTCGAGGTCGCGGGCGGGCCAAGCGGGGAGGTTCATGAGGAGTTGGGTGAGGTAGAGTTGCGGATCGACATCATGCCGGCGGCAGGTGGACGTGAGGCTGGCGAGGATGGCGGCAGTGCGGCCACCGCGCAGGTTCCCGACGAACAAGGAGTTTTTGCGGTTCAGCACCATGCGCTTCATCTCGCGCTCGCTGACGTTGTTATCGATGGGCACCGCGCCGTCTGAGCAAAACACATTCAGCTCCCTCCATTGGCCGAGCGTATAGTTCACCGCCTCGGCCATGGGATGTTTGGGCAGCAGTTGTTCTTTCCAGCGCAG
This sequence comes from Terriglobia bacterium, assembly GCA_049508935.1. Taxonomy (GTDB): domain Bacteria; phylum Acidobacteriota; class Terriglobia; order UBA7540; family UBA7540; genus CAVROP01. The sequence goes on from JBELAJ010000662.1 coordinate 2,064, forward strand.
GAGCTTCTCGCGCAGTTCGGCCAAGAGCGGTACCGATTGCGCTCGCCGCAAGGACAGACGCTCCTCGACGGAAAGCTCTTTGGCCTGCTGTTCCACGGCAAACAGCCGGCGCAGCACGGCGACGACCGGGTGGGCGATCTCCGGCGCGGTGCTCTCGGCCTCAATGAAGTGCCTGCGAGCATGCGCCATATCTGGAGCGCCAGATATGGCGCATTATCTCGACATCTGATTTATCCAGAGTACCGTATGAGGAGCGCGGACAGACGCACTTTCGATGGTCTTGCTTCAGTTTCGCACTCCGGATAACGCAGGTCACAGTGATTCAAGGAAGGCGAGAAGCTTGGGCGAGAGACGCCATCGGGGACCGGTTTGTTTCTCAAGACCTGCACGCTTCCAGAAGGCATCCAGCACATCCCGTTTCATTTTCAGATTGGTGGTGAGATAACGGCTGGTCGTAGCCACCGAGGCGTGACCGAGATAATCGCGAATGACCGTGAGATCGACACCCGATTGGAGGAGGGCCACAGCGCAGCCGTGGCGGAAGGCGTGGGGCGTCACGCGTCGGTTCCCGAAATCCGCCATCTTTCCGGCCGCGCGCCGTGCATACTTGCCGATCACATAAGCGGCTCCGTCACGAGTGAGTGGGGCGCCGCGGGCGTTGCGGAATATGGGCTCATCGGTAGAGACAGCGGAGGCCATCGGCCGCAGGGCCACTGCTGTTTCCGTCCAGAGAGGGCAAATGCGCTCCTTGCCGCCCTTGCCATGGAGCCGCACGTGCTGCGGCCGGTCTAGCGCATGTTTAACTTTTTTGACCCATTTCTGGGCTGCTGCGCCTCGCAACCCCTTGAAAGGACAAGGGTGGCCTTACGCAGGACCCAAATGTGTAGTGACAACATTCGCTCGTTACATCGCATTTTTATCTTGACTTTATAGGCTTAATGTTGGATAAATCGTGGTGTAATTCCGGAACCGCGATGTTCCTTCGCCAAGCCAAAACCCGTGATCACACTTATCTCCGCCTGGTCGAGAATTATCGCCACGCCGGGAAGGTCCGCCAACGCGTCGTCTTGCATCTCGGGCGCAAAGATCTGCTGGCCCCGCACCTGGATGCGCTGGTGCGCCTGCTGCAAGAGGGTCAACCTTCGCCTCGCTGGTCCCGCCTCGACCAAGTCTCGACCCCGCAGGCTTGGACTTGGGGGCCCGTCTTGGCCGCCCGCCATTTGTGGGACGAGCTGGCGCTGGGATCGATCCTGGATGGGAAGCGCCCCCGCCGTCGTCACGGCCAACCGCTGTCGGAGCGTGCCTTCGTCCTCATCGCCAATCGACTCACCCACCCCGGCAGCGAGCACGCCTTGGCGGAGTGGTTGGAGCAAGCCTACGTGTTGAATGGCACCGGGAGCCGCTGGCAGCCGCAGTGGAAGCCGTGGCGGCGCGTGAAGGTCAGCTTCGATCAGTTGCGTCTCTGGTATCAGACACTCGACGATCTGGGGGTCGAGAAGGCGCGCATCGAAAAGGAGATTTACGCCCAACTGCGCACGCTCTTCAGCTTGCGCGCCGACCTGGTGTTTTACGATATTACCTCGACCTACTTCGAAGGGGAAGGTCCGGGCGAGTTGGCGCGTTTCGGCTACAGTCGAGATGGCAAACCGCGGCATCACCATATCGTGCTGGGAGTGGTGATGATGGACGGCTGGCCCGTGGCCCATCACGTGTTCGCCGGGAATCGCTTGGACCAGACCACCGTGCTGGAGGTGGTGCGCGACTTGAATCAACGCTTCCAACTGCAGCGCGTCGTCTTGGTGGGGGACCGGGGCATGGTGAAGCTGGCCAATCTGGAAGAGTTGCGCCAAGCGAAGCAGGGTTACCTGGTGGGGCTGCAACGGCGCAATCGCCAGGATGTCGATGACTACCTCCGTGCCGCCGAAGCGCGCCGCGATTGGCAAGAATGCCCGCCGGGGATCACGGCCTCGGAGCGTTCGCCGATGCCCCGCACGCGCGTGGTCGAAGTCCCCGGCAAGGCGGCCGGCGTGCGCGTCTTCGTGGTCCAGAGTGAGGAACGCGAACAGTACGAGCGCAGCCTGCGGCAGTTGGCGATGGAGCGGACGCGGCAGAGTTTGGAAGCGATCCGGGCGCGGGTGGAAAAGGGTGAGTTGAAGGAACCCGAGAAGATCGGTGCGGCGGTGGCGCGTGCCCTGCGGGCGCATCACGGCAACCGTTATTTCGCTTGGGAACTGCGCGACGGCCAACTGCACTATTTCGATCATCCGGTGAACCTGAAGCGGGAGCAGGCGTTGGAGGG
>JBELAJ010000663.1:0-4346 GCA_049508935.1 Terriglobia bacterium
ATCAAATCGCAATTATGATGCGCGAGGAAATCGAGGCAAGCTTCGCCGCTCTCCACCGCGTCCACGATGTATCCTTCGTCTTGCAGCACGCCTGCAAGCGACTCGCGAATGCCGGGTTCGTCGTCCACAATCAGAACGGAGTGGTGCGCCATTGACTTCTGAATTATAGAGAATTGTGCTGTCTACTGCCTACTGCCTTCCTGCTCTTGGATCACTGGGGTGCGCTCGACCGGGAGTTCGATGATGAATTTGGTTCCGGTGGGTTGGTTCTCTTCCACCCTAATGATTCCTTTTTGTTCGCTGACGATTCGGCTGACTATAGCCAAGCCCAGTCCTGTGCCGCGATGCTTGGTGGAGAAATAGGGCAGGAACAGTTTTTCTTTGTCCTCGGGCGCGATGCCGGGGCCGCTGTCCGCCACGGTGATTTCCACCACGTCGTGCTCCGGATCAAGCGACGTGTGAACCCAGATTTCTTTTTGCAGTGCATGTTCGAGAGCCTCGGCGGCATTGTCAATCAAGTTGGCCACGGCGCGCTTCAACTGTTCAGGGTCAACAACGGCCAGCGGCAAATCGGGCGACAAGTCCCGATGGATCTCGATGCCGCGCAGGCGGCCGTCGAAAATCTTCAGCGCGTTCTCGACAATCTGGTTCAGGCTGGAGGGAAGCGGCTTGGAAGCCGGGAAGCGCGCGAAGGCCGCGAATTCGTCTACGAGGGATTTTAGCGAGGCCACTTCGCGCCCAACCAAGGCAGCGCTTTCCGAAACCACACGCAGCAAATCCGGGGGAAGGGCCCCTGCACGCTCGATGAGCCGCGTTATACGTTCAGTCGAAAGTTGAATGGGAGTGAGCGGGTTCTTGATTTCGTGGGCAACGCGCTGCGCGACTTCCTGCCATGCCGCAGCCTTTTGGGCTTGAACCAATTCCGACAGATCCTCCAGCACCAGCACCGAGCCGATCTTGCCGTGGCGAGTGCGAACTGACGACACCGTCAGGGAAGTGACGGCCCGGCGACCGCCCAGATCGAGCTCCATCTGGCGCGAGGCCACTCCCTGGCGGGCGGCGCGCCGGAATAGCCGGGCCACGTCGCGAGCGTCCTCAGGGGTGAAAAGGTCGGACAAGGTGTGCAGCGCACCCAACTCCTCGCGGCCGAACATGCGCTTGGCCATGGTGTTCACACTGGTTATTTGGCCTTGCGGGTCGAAGGAGATGACGCCGGTCGGGATGTTCTCGAGGATGGCTTCAATCGTGTTGCCGCGCTCCTCGAGTTGGAGGTTGACGGCCTGGAGTTCTTTGGCGGCCTGATCGATGGCCAGCCGATTCTCCTGAAGCTGGCGAGTCATGGAATTAAAGGATTGGATGAGGGTTCCAAGCTCATCGTCCGCTCGGGCCGATACTTGATATCCCAGATTGCCCTTGGCGACTTCCTGCGTGGCCTCGGCAAGCGCCTGGATGGGAACGGTGACCTGTTTGGAGAGGAACAGCGCGAACCAAGTGGCGATGAACAGAATCACTAAGGTGATCAGACAAAGGAACGAGAGGTAAGTGCGTTTGAGGGCTCGCCGCTCGCCGGTGAGTTGGGCGTATTTTTGAGCCTCACGCTGAATCTCCTGCGAGAGGGACATCAGTTTCAGTGGAAGGCGGGTGACAGCAACCGCGGTTCCTACGATCCCTCCGGCAGGATCGCGCAGCGGCTGTGCGCTGACAAACATCTCGAAGCCGCCGGACCGCCAGTTGTCTGAGAGTCCTCCAGTCGTTAGCGGGGGCTGGGACAATTGGGGATACGTCCGGACAACCTCGGAGGGGTCGGGAAACGGGTCGCCGGCCTCGGCGAGGAGCCGGCCTTGGCGATCAAAGCACATGGCGGATTCGAGGTTGAGGTCCACGACTTCGTGCTCCAGCGCGCCCAGAACGCCTTCCTGGTCGGAAGCGGCCACGGCATGGAGGAGGGGTTCACTCCCCGCCAAGTGCTGGGCGATCTGCGAAGAGCGGCTCTGCGTGTGGGATTGCAGTTGGTGCACGATCTCCCCAGAGTCGGCGCGGATCAGGTCGAGGGGGATGCTGAACCAGCGATCGATCGTCCGGTTGAGCAGGCCGTAGGCGAAGGCAAAAAGGAAACAGACCGGCACCAGCGAGAGCGCCAGAAAAGCCACCACCATGGTCGTCTTGAAGCGCGAACCCAGCCGTTGCTGCCTGCGCTCGACGTACAACTTGAGCAAGATGCGCAGCAGAATCAGGGCGAAGATAACAAAGGCGAGAAAGATAACTGCTGAAAGCGAGAGCAGGAGCAGCGTCTGCTCAGGGCTCTGAGGACGGATAAAGGAAAGGTTTAGTGAAGCCTGGCTCCAGCCCAGAAAGAAAAGCGCCGGCACCAGCACCAGCAAGAATATCAGGGCCACCTTGCGGCGATCGTAGGGGCTCTCAGGCAAGGAATTCCTCCAGCGGGCACCCCGGGCAACTCGGGGAGTGCGGGGCGCAATGCTTCTTGCCCACCTCGACTAGGAGCGCATGAAATTCGTTGAAAAGGGCGGCCTCTCGCGGCAGGTGCGTGTGCAGAAACTCCTGTGTCTCATGGTAGTCCGCCTTAGCTGGGATAATGCCGTGCCGCGCCAGAACGCGCCGCGTATAAGCATCCGCCACAAAGAGGGGATGCCCGGCCGCATAGAGGAGGATCGCGTCCGCCGTTTCCGGCCCCACCCCGCGGAGTTCCAGCAATTGGCGGCGGAGCTCATGCGCCGGCAGGGAAAAGACCCTGGGTGGTGAGCCGCCGTGCTGCCGCTCGAGCCAGTCAACGAAATTCCGTATCGATCGCGCCTTCTGCCGGTAGAAACCGGCGGGCCGAACACACGCTTCCAGCGTTTCAAGCCCGGCAGCCCGCAATCCCCGCCAGCTCACGAGGCCTGCCTGGCGAAGCTTGCGCAGCGCCAGCGTAGCGTTATGCCACGTGGTGTTTTGTGTGAGGATAGCTCCCAGAATCACTTCCAGGCGGGTGCGCGCCGGCCACCACTGTTGCGGTCCGAATCGCTCGAGGAGAGCGGCATAATAGCCGGTGAGCTGTTGGCTCGCAGAAGTCTCCGCCAGGTTGGATACTGCCGCCATACCCAAAAACTATACCCGGCTTGGCGTAAAGTCAACGAACCCACTAATCGGGAGATCGGGTGATCGGCAGATCGGGTGAACGGTAGGATCGAGCCACCGAGAGATCGACTGAGGTGTTTGTGACGGGAGTTTGGTGATCGGAACTCATCTGAAATCTGAAATCGCAAATCGCAAATTGTTCACCCGATCTCCCGATCAACCGATCTCCCGATCACCGGATCTCCCGAGCCTCCGGGTAGTACTAACGTACCTTTGCTGGGTAGTCCTTTTGGTCATAGACTTAGGGGGCTCTGGGGAGTTCCTGGGGGGTGCAACTCCTCACCAGCATGCGGGCGACGAAGTGTGACCACACCCGGCTACGAATCTTCACACGTGGATGGCCTTCGTTACAGGTTTAGGAGAGGGTTGGAGGAATGGCAGGTAAGCTTGGCGACATTCTTCTAAAAGAGAATCTCATCAGCCCTGAACAGCTCAAGCAAGCCCTCGAGTACCAAAAGGCGAACGGAGGGCGGCTGGGGGGCGCGCTGGTGAAGCTCGGCTTTTTGAGCGACGACGAAGTCACGGTCGTTCTCTCCCACCAATACGGCGTCCCCTCCATTAATCTGAATCATTTTGAAGTCGATCCGGGCGTCACGAAGTTGATACCCATGGAAACGGCCCTGAAGTTTCAGGTGCTGCCGCTCAGCCGTGTGGGGACATCCTTGACGTTGGCCATGGTGGATCCGACCAATGTCTTCGCCATGGACGACATCAAGTTCATGACAGGCTTCAACATCGAGCCTGTGGTTGCTTCTGAAACCGCCATCGCCGAGGCGATCAAGAAGAATTACGGCAGCATTGAGGAGCAGGAACGGAAGCGGGAACTGGAAGAGATCGTCAGTTTCATCGACGAGTCGGAGAATGACGCGCTCGAACTGGAAGCCGAAGATGAAACCACCCTGAACCTGGAGCAACTCGAGAAGGCTGCCGAGGAAGCGCCGGTCATCAAGCTGGTGAACTATTTCCTTACCGATGCCGTGAAGCGCGGAGCCAGCGATATTCACATGGAGCCTTACGAAAAGGAGTATCGCGTCCGGTACCGGATTGATGGCGTTCTGCAAACGATCATGACTCCGCCCAACAGGCTGCGTGACGCCGTTATCAGCCGCGTCAAGATCATGTCCAAGCTGGATATTTCCGAAAAGCGGCTTCCGCAGGACGGCCGCATCATGGTCAAGATGTTGAAGGATGGGCGGAAGAAAGCGCTCGAT
>JBELAJ010000664.1:0-4316 GCA_049508935.1 Terriglobia bacterium
CCGTCGGCGCTACCCGCAGTTGCCTCGACCGGCTCTCCAATCGCCTCACCAAAATCCTAACCGAAGCGCGCAAACTCGGCACGCCCTGAGAATGGGCAGAGATTGGCCGGTTAAACGGCCTATCTTGAGAACTGCCGACTGGAGAGGCGAAAGGATACGGTTGGGTAGAACAACATGACGAAGAACGTAGGTGTATTGCTGTTGTTGACCGCTTTGGGTGGAAGTATGCTCGCTGGGGCCGCGCAGAATCCGATTGAACCCGTAGACTATGTTGCCCCGAATATCGGAGGCATCGGCCAGTTGCTGACCGCGACCGTCCCGTACGTGCAGTATCCTCACGGCGTGGCTCGGCTGGCCCCGATCACGACACCGGGAATCACAGACCGTTATCTCGCGGATAAGATATTCGGCTTCCCTGCCGGTCCGGCAGTTCTCATGGCCTCCGTGGGCACAGGTGGTTCGTCTCCCGCCGACTATGCATCGGATTTTGACCATGATTTTGAAGTTTCGACTCCCTATTATTACGAAGCTGACCTACTGACCTGGGGTATTAAGGCCGAGTTTACTGCGACGCCGGAAGCGGCGTACTACAGATTCACGTTTCCTGCCAACGCGCATTCGCACGTGACGTTGAGCCTCGACAAGAAGGCGCAGCTTGCCGTAATCGGGAACAGATCGGTCGAGGGAAGCGAAGGGCTCGAAGGAGGTGGCGAGAGGGCTCCGGATGGAGGGAAGGAAACACGAGCCTACTTCTATGCGGAGTTTTCAGTGCCCTTTGACCTGTGGCAGACCTGGAAGAATGGAGAGATTCTGCACGCCGCGGAACTGACGGGAGATCGCATCGGATTCTTCACTGATTCCGCCACGAGTGCCGGCGACGAGATCGGCGTCCGAGTGGGTCTCTCCTACATCAGCGTTGAGCAGGCTCGCCGCAACCTTGAACGCGAGATCCCGGCCTGGGAGTTTGAGCGCGTCAAGGCTGAGGCTCGCACCGTGTGGAACCGCGCCCTCGGCGCCATCAGCGTCGAAGGCGGAACTGAGCGCCAACGCACTATCTTTTACACCGCCCTCTACCGTTCGCTCGGCCGCATGACCGACATTACGGAAGACGGCCGTTACTTCAGCGGCTACGACCATGCTGTGCACGACGCCAACGGCCACGACTTCTACGTCGACGACGGCCTTTGGGATACCTTCAGGTCACTTCATCCTCTTCAGCTTTTGCTGGATTCCCGAAGGCAGGAAGACATGATTCGTTCCTATCTCCGCATGTTCGAGCAAAGCGGCTGGCTTCCTTCTTTTCCCTCTGTAAGCGGCGAGCAGGCTGTCATGATCGGACGTCATGCGGCCGAACTAATCCTGGACACCTACGCGAAGGGTTACCGGGATTTCGATGTCGAAGAAGCGTATGCGGCCATGCGCAAAAATGCTACCGAGGCTACCATGATTCCCTGGAGCCGCGGCCCGCTCACCTCTCCGGATCGCGTCTACTTCGACAAAGGGTTTTTCCCGGCGCTCGCCAAGGGAGAAACCGAGACACAACCGCAGGTTGGCTGGGAGCGGCGCCAGGCAGTCTCTGTCACCATCGAAAACAGCTACGACGATTGGTCGGTTTCGCAACTCGCGATGGCCCTCCATAAGGACTCGGACGCGGCTTATTTCAGCAGATTAGCGCGCAACTACCAGAATGTGTTCAATCCGGAGATAGGCTTTATGGCTCCCCGCAGTGCTGACGGCGCATGGGTTGAACCCTTCGATCCCAAGCTCGGCGGCGGCCAAGGCGGTCGCGACTACTTCACGGAAGTCGACTCGTGGATCTACACTTTCGGCGTGCAGCACGATGTTGCCGGTCTCATCCGCTTGTTTGGCGGCCGCGACCGCTTCAACGCCAAACTCGATCGCCTATTCGTCGAGCAGTATGGCACTTCAAAATTCCAGTTCCTCAACCAATTCCCTGATGCCACCGGATTGATCGGTCTTTACGCGCAAGGCAACGAGCCCAGCTTCCATATTCCCTATCTGTACGACTTCTCCGGCCAGCCTTGGAAGACCCAGAGACGCGTGCGCCAGATTATGGACATTTGGTACGGAGACGGCCCGCTTGGGATACCGGGTGATGACGATGGTGGCGAGACTTCATCTTGGTACGTCTTCAGTGCCATGGGATTTTACCCAGTCTGCCCGGGCAGTCCTGTTTATGAAATCGGCAGTCCAATCTTCGCGAAAATCACTCTGACCATGGGGAATGGAGATAAGTTCACAATCATTGCAGACCGCGTATCGACGAGGAACAAGTATATTCAGTCCGCCAGCTTGAATGGAAAACCATTGGTAAAGCCATGGTTGCGGCATGCTGATATCGTTAATGGCGGAACCCTGACACTGGAAATGGCAGACACCCCGAGTCTCAGTTTGGGGAGTGCGCCGGAGGATGCTCCGCCATCGATGACGGGGGAGAATGCACCATAACGCTGTTTTCGAGATGGGGAAGGCACTACGACCTCGTAGAGCCAAAAACTCAAGCGAGGGCAGTTCCTTTATTCACGCACGTTCCGCCGAAGCGGTGCCGTTCGATTATGGCCACCCGTTGCCCGGCAGCAGCCATCCGGACAGCCAGGAAGGGTCCTGACTGCCCAGTTCCAATGACGATAGCATCAAAGTCTTTTTTCATGATCGGCTGACCATCCTCGCTGTGAATCCGGACGCTGTAGCTTCACAAATCGATGACGACATCGCTCCTCGGCTGCGAACAGCAGACGAGAAGGTTCCCATCGGCCGGCTTGTCGAGTGGCTCCGGTCCGTAGACGACCGCCCCCGAAACCAAACCACTCTCACAGTTGTGACAAACGCCGGTTCGACACGCCCAACGGACCGGGACGTCACACGCCTCGGCCATTTCGAGAATGCTCCCGTACCGCGACGCGTGCCAGTGCGTATCCAGGGCCGTACGGATTTGTTCCTCTTGCATGGACTGCTTTAGCTGCGGTTTTGCATTCATCTTCATCTCCCTTGTGGAATGAAACCCGGGACGCCGGTTTTCACCACTTCATTCAGCCTCTGTCTGGTCTGAATTCGATTGATTTCGTCAAGCGCGTCTTCCGGAAGGGGAGAGATGTCGAAATTCTCTCTCGCCCGGGCCGCACTCCTGGGCGTGGTGAGCACCGCCGTGCCGCGCTCGACCGCCCAAGCCAGCAGTACCTGCGCCGGCGTCTTTCCAACTCTCGCGGCGATAGCCGAAATGACTCGATCTTCGAGCAGCCCTGGCCGCACCCCGTGACCTAATGGTGCAAAAGCCAAAAACACAACACCCTTATCCTTGCAGAATCCCAATAGCTCCGTTTCCGGCAGATACGGATGTGCTTCTACTTGGACCACGGCTGGCTTGATTCTCGCTGATTCATAGATGGACTTGAGTTCGTTTAAACTGATGTCTGAAAGCCCGATGGCCCGGCACTTGCCATGATCCACGAGAGTTTCCATCGCTTTCCAGGTGTCGAGCAAAGTCACGTCGTGGTCGTAGAGGGCATTGCCATTTTGATCCCGCGGGTCCTGGTCGTCGCCGGGTTGAAATGCAAATGGAGTATGAATGAGGTAGAGATCCAGATACTTGAGCCCGAGTCTCGCCAGGCTCGTCTCGAAAGCCGGTTCGACGCGCTGGGGCCGGTGATTGGAGTTCCACAGCTTTGTGGTAACAAAAATGTCTTCGCGCGCGATCCCTCCCGCGGCAAGTCCTGCCTCGAGCGCCTTGCCTACCTCGTGCTCGTTCCCGTATCGTTCCGCGCAATCGAAGTGTCGAAATCCGGCTTCCAGTGCATCTCTGGTCGCAGTTATCGTCACGGCTGGGTCGGGAATTAGTGTGCCAAAGCCGAGTGCGGGCATGTGGCCGGCTCCGTGGCTGAGTGGAATTCTCGTCATTCGCAGATCAGAAGATTCAATCATGGTTACACCTCCGAGCTATTTTGCGTCCGGCATCACCGGCCTAATTTAAAAATTAGATGCCGGGTACCGCAGACTGGGCGCAAACTCCTGATTCGCAGAACGCAGAGTATGGGCGTATCTGAGACTATCGGATTGCTTCATGATGCTCCTCCGTGATCGAACTCAGGCATTGGTCCTGCCTCCCGCGACGCCGGAGCGAAAACGCAGGAAATCGTGCTGACGCCACTCATGCGCTGACCTCCTCCGCCGCCGGTCCTTTGTTTTCTACAACATTCTCGCTTTGTTCCGGCAATTTTGATGTTTCTCCGCCGCTTTCCCCTGTCGGACTTTCTGACCGGGCAGTCGTAGCGCTGGCCTTTAGGCCAGCATGTGCCGAA
>JBELAJ010000665.1:0-4295 GCA_049508935.1 Terriglobia bacterium
CCGCGCGGCGGAGGAGCTAAGTAAGGTCGTCGGGCTCGACGGTGCCGAGGTAGCGCCGAACTTCAGTTCGGCACATGCTGGCCTAAAGGCCAGCGCTACGACTGCCCGGTCAGAAAGTCCGAATGAGGAGAACGCCGCCGAAACATCAAAATCGCCGGAACAAAGCGAGAATGTCATAGAAAACAAAGCACCGGCAGCAGAGGGGGCCAACGCATGAAGGCTAGTGCGGGACTCTCTCCACAAACCCCAGGAGGCAGCGGAGGCTCTGAATCGAGGAATTCAGTCCACACCCACTCGTCCGGACCTCTACTTCCAGGCTGCTTTGTTCATGAATGACCACAATCAAGTGCAAGAGATGCTTGATTTCCTGGCGAGAGCGGAGCGTGTGATGCCGAAGAATCCCCAGCTCTGGTTGACTCGGGCCATTGGTTTCGCCATTCTCCACCAGACCGACCAGTCAGCCGGCGTGCTTGCCAAGATGGAATCCCAATGGCCCGAATGGTATCTGCCCTACCTCGTGCACGGCGTGATTCTTGATTACGGCCTCCGAGGCGCGGAAGGGAAGCCCCTGCTGGAGACGGCCATTGCACTGGGCGCCCGTCAGGCGATGGCATACTATCACCTGGCCTCGGCCACGCTCAGTTCAGACCCACCCGACCTCTCGGAGGCGAAGCAGGCTATCGGAGAGGCTCTTGCGCTCAAGTCCAAGGATGCCTTCATTCAGTCTTTGGCGGGGAAGATCGCTTATCTCGGGAAAGACTATTCCGCGGCCATCGAGCATCTCCGCGTAGCGCTCGAAATCTGGCCGGATATGATCGAGGCGCACGAAACGCTCAGCGCAGCCTACCGAGCCCTCGGCGAGAAGGGCAAGTCCGTTGAGGAGTTAAAGACCGTACTACGCATCAAGCAGCAGCACCCCGGGGCTGTCCAAATCGCTCCGTTTCCAACGAGTGATCTGCTGTTTACAGTGGGCGAACCGGGGCCTCCGCGCTGAGCCTCGCGGGGCTTGGTGCGAATCAGACGTGGGCGGCTTCCCTGACGCGCCTTTCGGCTACTTGCATAGCTTCGTAGATTTCGTCGAAGCTCTCGATCGCGAACAGAACTTTCTGAAGCTCATCGACTTTGACCGGAGTTTCAAGAACCGTGTCCAGATCGAAGGGCCTCACTTCGCAGCCGCCCTCGATCATGTTGGTGCATTCCCCGTGTGAGCTGATGACGCCGCTGCCATACACTTTGATCTTGCCTCCCCGCCTCATGACCCCGAATTCAACCGTGTACCAGAAGAGCCGCCCCAGCCGCTCCAGCACCAGCTTGTCCCCGATATGCGCGCACACACTGCCGTAGTGCTGGAGAAAATCCGCAAACACCGGATGCGAATGCATGGGAACGTGACCGAAGACATCGTGGAAAATGTCTGGCTCAGGAATATAGTCTAGCGAGTTCCGGCCTCGCAGCCAGGTGGTGGTTGGGAACTTGCGGGCCGCCAGCATTTCAAAAAACGCGCCGGCCGGAAGGAAGCCGCTGACCGGCGTGGCGTTCCAGCCGGTCCGGGGTTGCAGTCTTTCACTTATCACGGCCAGGTTTGGAATGCGGTCTCTCCGCAAGCCGATGATATCGACTCCTTCAAGATATTCCTGGCAGGCATATTCCTCTACCTGCGGAAGCCGTCTGCGCACGAGTTCCGACCACACGGCGTGCTGCTCGGGGGTGTAGTCTTCGTACTCCTGCTTGATGAGGTAGGGTTCGGCAGCGACCAGAGCGGGACCTCCCATCGCATCTCCTTCCGACCACGGCAACTACTTGCCTCGCTATTGGATGAACGCGGGACCGGGGAGGTTTCCTATCAACCGGGCAGAGTGGGCGGCTGGAGCAGAGCGAAGCTCTGCGGTCTTGATGTGTCAAAGCCCAGCAACACGCACAACTTCGCTGTGCGCCAGCCACGTGGGTTCGTCGTCGAAGGAAATACCCACGGCCACAAAAACAGTGACCGTGGCTTCCATCAGAAAACGCTTGACGTGTACGGTATAACCGTACATATTGGGAGGGTGAAAGGATAGCATGCAGCTTGTCCGCTTTCGCCACAAGAACCCGCCCCATCCGGGCGACCTGATTAAAACCGAAATCATTGAAGCCCTCGGCCTCAGCGTGTCGAAGGCGGCGGAGATTTTGAAAGTGCGCCGCGCCACGCTCTCCGATCTTTTGCACGGCAAGGCCGCTCTGACGCCGGAAATGGCCCTGCGCATCGAAAAGGCGTTCGGCCCGGAGATGGATCATCTTCTCCGTATGCAGCTCGCCTATGACGTGGCCAAAACGCGAGAACACGCACGGGCCATCTCGATCAAGCGATATGCCCCGGCCTGAAGCTGCGCATCGGGCCTACGCGAGGGTTGGATTTTATGGGCGCGACACCAGCCGGCGTGCCGCGGACGAAGATCCACAGACCTTGGAGTACAGGTTTGCGCCAGCCCGCGCTTTCATTACGGATTATGGAATTTCAATCCTGTCATGGGATGGTCTTGGATGCCGGGTTCGTTCGACGCGTGCAGCCCCGCTTTGGTTGATTGGGGGAGAAAAAGGCAGGGAGAAAAAGGTGTCAGGTAGAGCGCCGGGATAAACCGGCACGCAGTCGAGGATGAAAGAGCCTTACAGGAAAGGAGTAGCGAACCGCCTGGCCTTGAGTCTTGCGGAGGCAGTCGCGAGGCTGCCGTCGAAGCGTAGACAGAGGCATCAGTGGGCAGGGTATGGAGCTGCGAAAACCTTAAATCGGGATGCCGACCCTGTTACCGGAAGGGGAAGGCCACACGCGCGCCGACGGAGACGCGAGCCGGCGGGTGGTCCCGCGTAGTCGTAGACCCCAGGCACGCTGAGAAACTGCATGCACGAGAACCGGGAGACCTCTTCGGTGATCCCTCATGGGGACCGGTCCGGGAAGGCCCAGAGCCGCACGCCGGACGTGTACGCCGGAGAGGAGTCGGATCGCGACGCCGTCCGCAAGACTCGGGGCCAAGATGGATTCGCTTTCTCCTTTCTTGTAGGACTCTTGCATTCCCAACAACATGCCGGTTTAATCCCGGCGCACAATGAAAAACGCCCTTCTACGCGCGAATCCCGCCAGCCGCGATGCACCGCGCCAGCTGACGGCTAGGCGTAAGCAGCGGCGTAAGGAGGGAAGGCGACAGAGTGAGATTAAACTGTGTTTATGGGCCTGTTGTGAAGGTTCCAGCTTTCCAGCGAGTGCGACGGTTTACTGCCGTTCTTGATTGAGGTGTGCGCCTAAATTGGTGACCAAACTTCTTACGTCCTTTTAGTATACATCCGTCACGCCTTCATTCGCGCCACGACCCGCCCGATGGTGCGAACCGAAACCCCCAAAACAGTGGCACACACTGCTTGGCTCTTGCCAGCACTCAGGAGCTTTTGTAGGCGGGCAAGCGCCTTCCTGTCCAGGGCCACCGGCCGTCCGCCCTGCTCGCCCCAGGCCCGGAGCTGGGCCTTGCTGTAAGCCTTCGCCCGTGCGCGGCCTCCCATACTTGCCATTTCGCGGACCGCAAGCTCTTTCGCCATGGGCCAAAGCCTACACCCGAAATTGGCGGGTTGTCAAGCCCTAATTTACTAGCATGTTATGGCTGGTAACACATATTATGTTAACTAGCTTAGCACTCATTCTAAACCGGATATAGATTGAGATTAGGCGCTCAGCTTGCCCTCGGGCGACTCAACTCTGTTGCCATTCGAGGTCCTTGGAAAATTCTTTAGGCTCGTAACTCATTACGTTCCTTACCCTTAAATTTTCTTCTGGAAGGCTGGGAGGCACGTTCCGTTGTGTCCGCAGGTCTGACCGCGCGGCCCACGTTGCGCCTGGGGGAGCCTAGCGCAGTCGGCGGGTATCCCGTGGGGACACCTCATAGCAAGGCTGACCAGGAGTCGATTAGCGCCGCTGGTTTGCAGATTCGCGGCCACGCCTCTCTCCTCTCCGCGGGGTATCTAATGCGAGCGTCAGGGAAGGTATATTTGCAGCCGCATTTAAGTGACGAGCGGTGGGATCTGGCCGGCTCATTCCTCCGGAGTCTGCCCATTTGAGGAAGTCGACACATGTGGCGGCCCGGATTGGAAGTAGTGGGTACGATTGTTCTTTTGGAGTTACTTGCCAGGGGAGGGGTAAAAGGTGGGCAAAATCAGGGTAAGGTAGTGTGTCGGCGGCGGCGAAAAAGGGGTCCATTATGGCGGTTGAGGGGGGGGCAGGTGTCGGGGTTACGCTGCGAACTCTTGTGACGCGCAGAAGTGCGATAGAAGCA
>JBELAJ010000666.1:0-4283 GCA_049508935.1 Terriglobia bacterium
ACGCACAGAAAGCAGCGCCACAACGCGCGGAGCGATCAGCCCCACAGCACGCACAGAAAGCAGCGCCACAACGCGCGGAGCGATCAGCCCCACAGCACGCACAGAAAGCAGAGCCACAACGCGCGGGGAGATCAGCCCCACAGCGCGCACAGAAAGCAGAGCCGCAACGCGCGGGGAGATCAGCCCCACAGCGCGCCGAGCGAGCGCAGCAGGCGCAACGCCAGGCACAGCCGTCCAGAGGACAACAGGCACAGTCCGTCGCTAGCAACCGCGGCGGTGGCCAGTATGGCGGCATTTCTAATGCCAATTACAGTGCCCATTTCGGCCATGAACACTCGTTCCACATGGGGCATCCCCAGATGATCGGCGGGTATAACCGCTTCCAGTACGGCGGCTATTCGTTCGGGTACAATGAAGGATGGCCAGTAGGCTGGGACTACAACGACGACTGTTATGTCGAATACAGTGATGGCGCCTATTACATGTACAACCTGAGGCATCCCGGCATGCACATTTCGCTCAACCTCTTCGGCGACGGCATTTACGGCTCCCATTACGGCCGCATTTCTGACGTCAATTACCGTTCCCATTTCGGTCATGAGCACCGGTTCCACATGGGGCGTCCCGAGATGATCGCCGGGTATAACCGCTTCCGCTACGGCGGCTACTCGTTCGGGTACGATCAAGAATGGCCGGTAGGCTGGAACTACAACGACGACTGTTATGTCGAATACAGTGATGGCGCCTATTACATGTACAACCTGAGGCATCCCGGCATGCACATTACGCTCCGCCTCTTCTCATGATTTAACCCGCGCAGCGTCGAAGGGGATTCGGCAGCGAACGATTGGGCTTGTTATAGAGGTGCCACATGGAACGTGAACGCTTCAGCCTCCTGGGTCTCATGGGTCGAATCCTGCTCCCCTTCGTGCTGGTCTACGGGACCTGGAACCCGTCGGGCCGGTCGTTCTATCAGTGGGCCATCGCGCCCTTTTTCTCGGGCACGCCGGCGATCGGGCCGGTGAAAGTCCTGGTGGCTTTACTCCTGCTCGCAGGTTGGATTGTCGTGGTTCAGGCGACGTGGCGGTCCCTCGGACTCGGCGGCGCGACCCTCATTGCAGCCATATTCGCCGTTCTCGTCTGGCTGCTCATCGCCAAGGGGGGAGTCTTCCAGCCGCACGGCACCACGGCCTTTTCGAACTTGGGACTTGTGGCGCTCAGCCTGCTCCTCGCCATCGGGATGAGTTGGGCCATCGTGCGCCGGAAGCTGACCGGCCAGGTGGAAGTGGACACTCAGCGGGGCTAGTCGTCTGAGTGAACGAGAAGGCTCAGGTCTTGCAGTGTGTCCAAGAGCGGTTTTTCTCGCTGGATCAGCCTTAAGGGAGACTCGAATGGAACGCCTGATTACAGTATCTCTGCTTCTGTCGCTCGTTTCCGGCATCAGTCAGGCCCGTGCGGGCAGTGCGCCTACCGCCGCCGTCGCGAGTGAATCTTCTGCCGCGTCCATCAATCGCGCCGCGATCGTTCGCGTCGGGTCGGGATCGAGCGGCCCCGCGGTGCTCAGGCTGGAAATCCTACTTGACCGCGCCCACTTCTCGTGCGGCGAGATCGACGGCCGCTATGGCCAAAATTTGAAGAATGCCATCGAGGCCTATCAGTTGGCAAACCAGTTGAGCGTGGACGGCGTCGTAGGCCCGTCCATGTGGCAGCTCCTCAATCAGGACTCGGCCGACGCGGTGATCGAGCATACAATTTCCGCCGAGGATATCGCCGGCCCTTTCGACAAAAATATCCCCACGGACTGGGTGGCCAGGTCCAAGCTGAAGGGGATGTACTACGCGTCGCCGCTACAGGAGTTCACGGGGAAGTACCACGCGACGGAAGCGCTTCTGCGACGTCTCAATCCCGGGCAGTCGTTTGACAGCGTTGGCCAGGAGATACTCGTTCCGAATGTGATCACCCCGCGTGCGGGAAGGGCGGCATCCGTGGTCGTGACGGGCCTCGCTACCAAAGACCCGGTTCGCGCCGCATCGGTTGAAGCGCTCGGTTCCGCCGGCAAGGTACTCTTTTACGCGACTGCCAATATTGGCGGCGCCCATGATCCACTGCCGGTGGGCAAGTGGAAGGTCACGGATATCGTGCACAACCCCTGGTACAATTACAACCCCAATCTCTTCTGGGACGCCGACGATGCAAATGCGAAGGTGAAGATCCCTCCCGGGCCCAACGGTCCGGTGGGACTGGTGTGGATCGGGATCAGCAAGCCGCATTACGGGCTGCATGGCGCCTCGGATCCCGGGTTGATCGGCCGCACGCATTCCGACGGCTGCATTCGCATGACGAACTGGGACGCGCTCGAACTGGCGAAACTGGTTGGGGTGGGTACGCCCGTGATCATGCAGGAAGACCCGGGAAGTCCGGGGGCGCGTGAGGCGAAAAATCTCGGGAAAGCACGTAGTCCAGAGTCTACTGCGGACTTACGAGAGGCCCGAAGCGCGGCGAAACGGTCCGGCGCGCCACAGTAGGAGCATGTGAATGAGCCGCGTTTCCCTTCGGCCATCGATGATAGGAATCGCCGTAGGATTGGCCTTGGTGGGGCTCGTCCTCGCGGTTGCGGTTGATTCTCAGGCTGCGGACGATTTCGCGGTGCTCGCGTCCCGAAACCTGGGTCTGCCGCTTCCGAACCTTAAGCGCGCCGATATGCCGCGTGACACTTTCGGTGAGGCCCGCGTTAATGGCAAGCCGCACGAGGCGACCGACATCATGGCACCGCGCGGGACGCCGGTCCTGGCCATCGGCGACGGCACCGTCACCAAGCTGTTCTACAGCCGTTTTGGCGGCAACACGGTCTACGAGTTCGATCCGGCGCAAGCCTACTGCTACTATTATGCCCACCTTGATCGCTACGCATCAGGAACCCGCGAGGGAATGTCCGTACATAAAGGCGACGTCCTCGGCTATGTAGGCTCGACCGGCGACGCCGCTCCTGATGCGCCCCACCTTCATCTAGCTATCTTTCGCCTTGGTCCTGAGAAACAGTGGTGGGTAGGAACGGCGGTCAATCCCTATCCCTTGCTGGTGAAGATCCTAGATGAGCAGAGGTGAACCGTCGTCACATCTGCAAGACCGAGTCTTCAGCGTTTTGCTTCAAACCCTAAGAATGGAGTTCCCAGGGCGAGCCGCAGGCGCACGCAAATTCCGGCTTGATACGCACATGTGTCGACGTGGTCACTTTTGTACAGACCCCTGTTCCCTCTGATACAGACACTTTTATCTCATTCCAATTACTCTAGTCGTGCATCCTGATTCTCCGTAATCTTCAGCTAACCTTGGAATCAAAATGGGGGTTCTGGCTGACTGTACACTCGACAATCTTAAGGCGTGGGATTTGCATGTCCGGCGTACAGTTTCTGCATCCGCGCCTGCGAATGGCGCGCAAGTAACCACCTCAGGAGGTGAACCAAAATGCGAACGACGAAGATGATTCGAGTGATTCTGCCGCTGTTATTCGTGCTTGCAGTGTTCATGGCGCTGCCGGGACCTTCTTCCGCGCAAGTCACCGTGGGGGTGAGAGTCGGCATAGCTCCGCCGCCGTTACCCGATTATGAGCAACCGCTCTGCCCGGGCGACGGCTATATCTGGACGCCGGGATACTGGGATTGGGACGGCAGCGAGTACTATTGGGTGCCGGGCACCTGGATGGAGGCTCCGGAAGTCGGGTACTTCTGGACTCCGGGCTATTGGGGTTGGGGCGACGACGGATATTTTTTCAATGAAGGCTACTGGGGCCCCTCCGTTGGTTTCTATGGTGGGATCAACTATGGCTTCGGTTACTTCGGTAATGGTTATGAAGGCGGACGCTGGGACCACGGCCATTTTTTCTACAACACGTCGTATAATAACGTGGATACCCACAGCATCCACAACGTTTACAACACCAGGGTGAACGAGGGCGCGAGGAACCACGTCAGCTTCAACGGCGGTAACGGCGGAATCAACGCGCACGCCACGGCTCAGGAAGAAGCTGCTGCGCATGAGACACATGTTAGGCCTGTAGGCACTCAGGCGCAACATGCGTACGCTGCCCGCAATGACCCCCAGCAAAAGTTCTCTGCGAACCACGGCATGCCGGCAGTTGCCTCCACTCCTCACCCCAACCTTGCCGTCCATCCTAAGGAGCTGCCGCCCGTCGAACGCGCCACTGCTCCTAAGACGGGGAACGCGAAGGTGGACCAGAAATACCAGAAGCAACAGGATAAGCTAGTGGCAAAGCAGACCCAGGA
>JBELAJ010000667.1:0-4270 GCA_049508935.1 Terriglobia bacterium
ATGGAACGATCACCGCGACTGCCACATCAGGCCGGATCTCGTTCTGATCTACCGCAAGCCGGATGACGAGAGCCTCGAACTTGTGCGCCTCGGCTCGCATAGCGAGCTTGGCCTGTGAAAGACGAGGAAATCTGGGACGAAGGGGGGACGAAGGGGGGACGAAGGGGACAGGCACCAATGTTCCGCTCGTCCCCGACCTCAGCCACGCCGGGAAGCGGACGCGAGAAAACCGCCGATGAGCGCGGCGATCGGTTTCAACTGCCGGGTAGTCGGGTCCGCCTGCACGCCGAAGTTCTCGAGGGCGGTCGCGCCGAGCAGGTAGAGCGAATCCGCCGGGGCGAAGATGACGGGGCACGTAAGCGATTCGTCCAATTGTGGGATCGTTAAGACCGCCTCCCCAAGCGATCGCCGGTCACGCCGGCCATCCGCGAGAATCAACTCGCGCGTTCGCAGCGGGCGGATCCCAATCTCGTTCAGCCGACTTTCGGGAATGAAGGAATAAAGCGCCCCGGTGTCAACCCAAAAATCTTCCTCGAAAAATCGGGACCGCTCACTCGGATTTGCCACCCGCACGCGGACCTGAAACATGCCCATAGTTAGATCCCCTGCCTGAAGTATAAGCCGGGATTGGCTTTTTGGCCCACCCTCGATCAGAATATTTTCGTAATGGGGTTGGCGCGGGGGACACTGGGGACAGACCCCCGGCGTCCCTCTGGAACGCGGAGCAAGGTAGCGCGGACCTGCGGTTTAGGTCCGCGGCTCTTCATCCGGAATCGAGCCTTTCATTTTCAAATCCGCGTGCGCTCACCGAGGGCCAGAAGGTCGCGACCGTTACCAAGCCAAATCGGTCGTACCGAAACGGCAGGCGCCGACGTCACGCCGCGGGTGGCGCATACGTCCGGACGTTGGTTGTCCGGATGTATGCGCCTCATTAGCAAGCGCCATCCTTACAGCTAGAGAAACTGAATTCCATTTGTATCTTGCGCGGGATCAGGCGCGTTACCTTCCGGCAGTTCTTCGGGCGGCGGGGCCGGGCGGGGTGGCTGCACCGACGCAAGAGGTCACATCGGGCTTTAGCATCGTGGCGTCGGACGCGTAGCCTGCACAGGGGATCCTACCGCTGACAACCGAAAATCTGGCGCTGTCGAAGAAGACTTTTCCGCGAGTGCTGGTGTTGATCGTGAGCGACGGCGTCGCCCATCTAGGGAAGCAAGGTGTTCCATGTGGGATCGAGGTACAGCCAGCGTTGCGCATGGCACCAACTTGTGGAGGGCCCGGGAATGTCCAGGAACCCATGTCCACGCGAGCAAGGCAGCGCAGTGCCGTACCAGCCGAGTAAAAGCTGCGAGGGATCACCAATGCATGTGGGGTTCGAGAGCAATCGAAGGCAAACCCGACAGCGCTCGCGCTGATCCATGAGAGCACATCGCGCCCACGTGAATGTTAAGGACGGTCTTGGCAAAACCGCAGATCGAGGGCAAAATGCTTCTCAGCCGAATAGCCATGGCCCCCTGAAAGGAGGCGAATGATGACGAGAGAAGAAGTTCGCGCACGCATTGAGGAAATTGGCATCATTCCAATTGTTCGGGTATCGACGGCCGAGGAGGCATTTTTCGCCGCCGAGGCAGTTGCCTGCGGTGGCATTCCCATCGTGGAAATGGCCATGACAGTCGAGGGAGCGGCGGACGTCATCTCTCAACTGGTTCGCAACGCGCCGGAGATGATTGTTGGGGCGGGCTCCGTGCTGGACGCGGAGATGGCGCACGCGTGCGTGGGCGCCGGGGCCGGATTCCTCACAAGTGAAGGATTCGACGCTGAAGTGGTCGAGTTCGCGGGCAAGGAAGGGGTGGTGGTTCTGCCCGGCGCGTTGACTCCGACGGAGGTGATTACGGCCTGGAAGGCCTCCGCAGACTTCGTCAAAGTCTTTCCCTGCGCGGAAATGGGCGGCGAGATCTACATCCGTGCTCTGAAGGCGGCTTTGCCTCAGGTCCCGATGATCGCTGCGGGAGGTGTGACTCTGTCAACAGCCGGCAATCTGATTCTGGCGGGCGCTTCCGCACTGGGCATCGGACGAGAGTTAATCCCCACAGATGCCATCAAGCAGCGCCGGGCAGGATGGGTTTGTGAATTGGCACGAAGGTTCCTTGGCCACGTGCGAGACGCCCGCAGCAGGACCGCTGCTTGGAAGGGAAGCGCGGTCACGCGAAAGTGAAACGGAAGAGCAGGATTCAGGAGTCAGGATTCAGCCCCTCTCCAGATTATGCAGGTAAAATCAGGGCATGGGATTGAAGGTACCCGCCCGAGTCGCCGCAAACTGCCGCAGGACGCCAGAGGGCGCGGCGTGGCTCGACCGATTGCCGGAGATTCTGCGGAGCGCCGAGCGACGTTGGTCGCTGAGGGTCGGGAGCCCCTTCGATAACGAAGAGGTAAGTTGCGCGTGGGTAGCGCCGGTCGCACTCGCCGACGGGACCGAAGCTGTGCTCAAGATTGGCATGCCTCACATGGAGGCAGAGCAGGAAGCGGAAGGGTTGCGATTCTGGGACGGCGATCCGACGGTCTGGCTGCTCGCGGCGGAGGATGATCTTGGCGACATGTTGCTCGAGCGTTGCCACCCTGGGACGCCGTTGCGCGATATGCCCGAGCCCGAACAGGATGTTGTCATCGCGGGATTGTTGCGGCGTCTCTGGCGCTGTCCGTCGTCCTTCCACCGCTTTCGACCGCTTTCCGCTCTGATGAAGTTTTGGAGCGACGCGACGCTGGCAAACATCCACAAGTGGCGCGAGGCGGGATTGGTCCGCGAAGGCCTGCGCCTCTTTGAGGAATTGCCTCGCACCGCCCCCAAGGAAGTGCTGCTGGCCACTGATCTCCATGCCGGCAACGTCCTGCGTTCAAAGCGAATGCCTTGGCTCGTCATTGACCCGAAACCGTTCATCGGCGATCCGGCCTATGATCTGACTCAACACCTGTTCAATTGTTCTGAGAGGCTGCGGTCGGATCCAGTCGGGCTCATCCGTCGGATGGGTGATCTGGTGGAAGTCGACCAGGAGCGCATTAGACTGTGGACCTACGCCCGTGTCGCGGTGGACCCGCCTGATGATTGGAGCAATGAAGATTGGATGGCTATCGTTAGAGCAACGGCACCTTAAAGTGCAATTCCACTGCTTACCAGCCGTCGACCTTGCAGACGAACCTTGTCCTCGATAAGCAGGCACACAGCTTCCGAATAGATCCTGTGCTCCTCTTTCAGAATTCGTGCGGATAGGGACTCCGGGGTGTCCTCGTCCAAGACCGGGACGACGGCTTGGCAGACGATGGGGCCGGAATCGACGCCCTCATCGACGATGTGAACCGTGCAGCCTGTAAATTTCACGCCGTAATCAAGGGCCTGCTTCTGCACGTCGGTTCCAGGAAATGCCGGCAGCAGTGCAGGATGGATATTCAGAATTCGTCCCGGAAACGCCCGCACAAAATAGGGGCTGAGAATACGCATGAATCCTGCCAGGCACACCACGTCCACTTGAAAGTCCTTGAGGACTGAGACAACTTCGCGGTCGAAGGCTTCGCGTTCTTTTCCTTGGGAGGGAATGAAGCGGGTTTCGAGGCCCATTCCTTTTGCCGTGGCAAGGCCGGCAGCATCCTCTTTGTTGCTGATGACGACTGCTATCTTTGCGGGGATTTTCCCGGCTTGCACATTTCGAGCGATGGCGTCGAAATTCGAGCCGCGTCCGGAGAGCAGGATGCCAAGATTCTTCATGAAGACCGTCCGTTCATTGGTGATTTGTGATTGGAGATTTGTGATTGCCGACGTGCTGCTCATTCGTTGTCATTCAGCACACTTCGCCTGTCATTCTGAGCGAAGCGAAGAATCTCCGCAGTTCGCGAGCGTGCGCCGAGAACCAGACCAACTGCAGAGATCCTTCGCCACGCTCAGGATGACAGTGAAAATCACAAATCACAAATCTCAAATCACAAATCACCAATGTACTTGACGCTCGGCTTTCCGCGTTGGATTTCACCGATGATCCAGAACTTCTCCCTCGCTTTTGTAAGCAATGAAGTGACGCGAGCCAGTTTTCGCCTGGCCACAATCAACATCATGCCAATGCCCATGTTAAAGGTTCGGAGCATGTCAGGCTCGGGCACGCGCCCCAGCCGGGCGATCAGATCGAAGATCGGCAATACCGGCCAACTTCCCAGGCGGACAACCGCGCGGGCCCCCGCGGGAAGTATGCGCGGCGTATTATCGGTAATGCCGCCGCCGGTGATATGA
>JBELAJ010000668.1:0-4261 GCA_049508935.1 Terriglobia bacterium
TGCCCCGATCCAGGCGGGCGATGCGATCCCAATCCAACTGAACGACGTGCATTCCTTTGAGAATACCGGCAGCGAGCCTTTAGAATTCATGATCGTCGGTGTGTCTCGCGATAGCAACAGGAGGCTAGACAGCATCGACGTGCAGAATCTTCCCCGTAGGTAATTCAAATACGTAGGCACAGCGGACTGGAAGCGCAACAGCAAAATGATTTTGTTGAGTGGGGAAACCTGGGCGCTTATCATCAGGCACAAAGAAACTACCCTCCAGTTTTTCGCGGAGGAATTTGTTCGCCCGTCTCACTGCGACTTACGGCCGCTCAGATAGTTTCCGTGCTGTTAAGGATTCGGCCTGAAAAGTCGGCTTCCCGTCAAATGAGCACCGCGCGCTTTGCATGAACCGCCAACTACACTCCCTGGTCCTTCCGAAACCCTGATCGAGGAAGTTTGTGGTGGCATAGCAATCGCCGAAAAAGATTGCGGACGCGTTAGGGTGGGGGGCTGTTTTTGCGGGCCTTGGGAGGCCGCGCACGGGCGAACGCGTACAGCAGGGCCAGCTTCGGGCCTGGGGGAACGGCCTGGAGCACTCGACGGCAGAGCGATAGCGCGACCAAAGAATCTGCTCGCCGGGGGCAAGCCTAGTGTGCCAGGATGTTCCGCGTCTCCATCCGCACCATCGGGCGAGCCGTTGCGCAGACAAAGGCGGGGGCCGATGCCAAGACTTCGCAGAATACGGCGCGCAAATCGCATGATCAAATCCATTCGCGTTTTGCTCGCCGCGTTAAACGGCGAGAGGGGAATCTATAGGCCCGCGTCATTTGCTATCAGAGAAGTTGGTATACATGAACTTGGTCATTGCGGTCCCGCATCACACAAGGGAGCACCACACTCGGATGGAGGACTTTAATTGATTCGCGGCTGGGTAACCGTTTCCCGGTTTTTCCCGACGATGCGGATCTCCTTTCCATAGAGCCCGGCAAACTTTATTGCCATACCGAGCAGCTTGTACTCGTCATCTTGATAATCCGCTGCGAACGCATCCTGATGAAGGACCACCACTCCTGGAGTCTCACGACACGACTTGGCGAAGTCGGGCAACAACTCCTCGATTGCCGTTGTGAGGGAATGCTTTCTGTTCGTTATTCCTTCCTCCGGCAGGTTCGACATACATGCTCCTTTCCCAGTTGGATCTGAAGGCCGCTAGAAGCGGCGCCACCGTTCAAGAAACCTTTCACGCTTCACTAAGTCTAATCAATCCGTCTGGCACCGGTCGTAGTCGGAATCTGTCTCGCTATTCTGCGATCTCTGCATCGGCCAATTCTCCTGTACGTCCTGTTCACTCCGATGTGTGTCGTGTAGTGCTTAGGGTAGTCATGAGCGGCTTCTCTGTATGCGAGATTTCCTCCATCGAATGGCCACCTAGGAGTGAGCGGTCGTGGGATACGGCGCCAAGAGTCAAGTTCTTGGAGTTGCCGTCTTGCTTCTCCGTCGTTTCGGGCACCTCATCGAGGGATAACTAGTTGTAAACAAAGGATCGTTGCCGGCGTTTGCGACCAAGTTAGGGTTCCAGCATTGCAGGCAAAGGTTAGATCTTAACGACGGCTATCATTATCATTGACAATACTTGCCTCATTGGTATATACATCATCAAGTGGATCCGGGATTTTACGCCACGCGTGTGTCCCCGGCCTCATTTGATTATAGGCGGCAGGCGCTCGTCAGTTAGTTTTGCTGCAGCCAACTAACGTGATCATTATGCTGCGCCGCATGTCAAGGTTTCCAAACTTTCAACCTCTTTAGCTTCAACGCCAGGGGATGAGTCGCACCTTTTGGTCTTTTGGTGCCAGCGCAAAGGAGTCGCGGCATGGGAAGTCGCGAAACACCTCATTACGGAGCCAGCACGAATTCGCAAATCGCGCCCACTGACAAGGCGCCATTACGCCTAGCTGAAGGTCGAAATGGGAGGAGATGATGAATCGATCGACGAAAACGCCGTCCAAACCAAGTCCGGGCGGGTCGCTGCTTATCATAGATGAAGATGTTGAACAACTGGAGTTTATTCGGGGGATTATTCAAGGATCTGGGTATGTGGTGCAGATCTGTAATTCATACACAGAGGGCATACGGCAATTGGTATCTGGGGCTTTCGACGTTATCGTTGTCGGTCAAGGAAGTCGTAACTTTGAGGGGCGCTGCGTACTTGAGTGCGTAACCGAGTTCAACCGTCGCTTGCCGGTTGTTGTGGTGGCGCGACACCTCGAAATGACGTGCTACCTGGAGGCGATGCAATTGGGAGCTGTGGATTATATAGCAGGCCCTTTTGTAGGCGCGGAAATTGCCCGTGTAATACGAAACTGGGCACCTCGCCGCAAGGCTATCATCGAGGCGGAGAGGCAAAGCTCAAGGCCAAGTTCAGAAGGGTCCGTCGCCTGACTCTTCGACCTTTCGAAGTCGGAGAGATCGGACTGGCCAGAATGATCGTGCTGTTAGGTACCATCGGCCGCTTCGTGGCTAGGCTTTCACCCACGAGCGGCAGCGATGAAGTAGCTACCGTGCCGATTTTACGGCCTTACCTTAGTACCGGTGAGTACTCGTATGTCCTTGGGTATCTTAGCGCTTCCCAACTGGCTACGAGAGGGGGCGGATGGGATCTGAGCGCTGCACCAATGACAAATCTCTCTCCATGTCTAGGTCTCCTCCTCCACGTTTCGACGAATGCGCAGCCTCCGTCCGTCACCCAGCGCCAACACGATCTCAAGTTCCGCCGGATGTACATACGGTGAGCGCCTTCCAGCGAATTGCACCAACGACGGGCAAAATCCCGGTGTCAATAGCGGTGTCAGTTTGAGCCGTTCTTCTGTACCCGTCCACGCATGGTGGCGCACAGGTATCGGGAGCGAGGATCGCCTGTATTCATGAGGGTTTCGTCACGTTCTGGCATGATGGTGCAGAACTGTGCACACCACTCTCCGACGGCACTCAGAATCCCTAGGATCGGACGGACGAATGGGATGCCGATAACGGTCGGCGGTGCGGTCCACACGGGATTCGCAAGAGCCAGGGCACACAGCAAGGCCCAGCTCAGGAAATGGGGGAAGGAAGGCGGGCGCCCGGTGTCACTGGACAGGAAGGCCCTGGACCGGCTTCAAGCACTTCTGAGCCGGGGCAAGAGTCAGGCGGAATGCGCGGCGATGTTCGGCGTGTCCGTTCGCACCATCGGGCGACTCGTGGCGCGGATTAAGGCGAGTGACAACCACTTCCAACCCGCGTGAATTGTTTTCGCCGCCCCGGCGACTTCCCAGAACCCCGTTTCCGGGGAGTTTGCATGATTGCTGGTGGGAAGGGCGTTTATCATTCCGAATCCAGTCGAGTAACCACTCGGCATAGTTTCCGAGGGCCGTCAGCGGGGCAAACTGCAATACGGAGAGGGAAGAGCGACTCTCCTGTTTGCCGAGTGAACGTCCGCAGCTATCGGGCTCTTCTGCGTAGTTACTGCAGCCTCGCGTATTCCGCTTTGGCTTGCTTGAAGATCGGTATCTCGGGGTCGGCTTCTTTCCACAGGGTGAGGAAATCCTGGTACGCAGCGTTGGCTTTGGTTTTGTCTCCCGATAAAGCGAACGCCCTGCCGAGTTGCAGACGCGCCATGGCTCCAACTGGGTCGGCCACAACCAGGCCACGATGGTCGAGAATCTTCTGGAATTCGACCGCGGCTTTCCTGGGCTCGCGCGCGGCCAGATAGGCCTGGCCACGCACATACGCCGGATAGAGGCCTCCGAAGAACGCGTTGAAGTCGATCGCCGGAACCGCGAAGTCGTAGGGAGCGGCAATTTGCAACAGATTGATGGCCTCCTGTGGCTTTCGACCGTTCAACGCGAACAGGGCGCGAAGCGCCGGCAGGTAGCTGAATTGCACCGACGTATCCTCGGGGAAGCGTTTTTCGAGATCGCGGGCGAGCGCTTGAGCCCTCGATAAGTCGCCCGCCAGCGCCAGTGCAAAGGCTGCCCCGTACTCCACGTCGCGGCCCTTAGAAAGCTCAAGGGCCGCCACAGCGCTCTGCTTTGCGGCAGGGGCAATCCCGTAGAAGGCTTGCCACACCGCCTTCCCTGCTTCGTAAGTCGCAGCTCTTTCCCGCTCACCGGCACGTTGCGCCATGTCCATTGCTTGGCGTGACCTCTCTGCGGCTGCCCTCAGATGGCCCGAACGAGCCTCGACCAGGGCTTCTGAATGAGCCATCCAGTCTTCCGCTCCCGGCTTCCCTTTCGCC
>JBELAJ010000669.1:0-4260 GCA_049508935.1 Terriglobia bacterium
CTGCCGCACCGGAAGATTGTTGTAGTCACGCGCAAAAAACTGCCCGAGCGTCGCAAACCTCGTTAGCTTGCAGCAACTTGCACGTAAAGCGTCACTCCAACTCAATGGTGAACACCCGTTGGGACGACGAAGGATCCCTGCAGTTCGCTGGGACCGTTCGCTCGCCGATCGCACAGACAAACTGCGGAGATTCTTCGGCCCCCAAAGAACGGGGGCCTCAGAATGACAAATGGATTCAGGGTGCCCGTCTGTTGTTAAACCTTGACGCGATCGTAATCGAAGGGCTCGTTGACAAGGTGGAAGAGAGGTTCACCCGGCATCTGAAGGTAGTAGGTTTTCAAAGGCGTGCGCGCGAAATCGCTCAACTTGCGGGGAATGGCTGCCCCGTTCTCCCATTCGTAAATGGGGATTTCCCAGGGATTGAAAGTGTCAGTCAGCCCACGTTCTTTGGCGATGCGGAAAAGATGGACGTCCCCGGGTTCGTGGCCACCCAGGTACATGCCGATCATGTCCAAGCGGAACTTGTCCTTGCTGAACATCACCAGGTTCGTGAGATAGTCCTGACCTTCGCCGAAGCCGTCGCCGTCACGGCCGGTGATGCCTTCAATCATGGCCAAGCCCGTTTTCATCACGCTCATGTGGTCACAGGTCTTGTGCGCCCAGATCTCCTCGTGTATGGGGCTCAGTTCGTGCCGGCTGTTGTAACGATCGTACTGCAACTTGACATGGCGATCGAAGAATTGCTTCACTACACGCTCTGCGTCGGGATGAATGTCCGGCTTCATGAAGTCGGGCACTCCCGTCACCATGCGCCAGCCCGGACAGAAACGAACGTAGGGCAGCACGACTAGTCCCTGCTCGTTCTTGACGGACAGGCTCATGCACATGCCGTGAGCCTTCCACTTCGCCATATTGAGCAGCCAAGTGTCCGGCTCGTTCACCGGGGCGTAATGGGGGATACGCGTGTAGACCACCGCGTCAGGCACCTTGCTCCAGTTCATTTCCCAGCTTTCCCGAAAGTGCCGGACATGGCGCTCGGGCTCGTTCATTTCCACACCGAGCCGCTCGTTGATGTCGACAAACCCGCGCACGTTCCAGGACGGGTAGCCGTTGGCCTCGACAAAGTGAAACTTGCTGAGCCCGATCTCCTTCAGGCCCGTGACCATTCCTTCGTAGAACTGCGCGTCCGTACCCGTGCCCCAGTTCTCTTCGTCCGGCCGATCGGGGTCGTGCACGCTGGTGAAGTTTGGCTTCACGATGATGCGGTGGGTCAGGGGAATCCCCGGGCGGTCCATGGGTACGAAGATCTCGCGCGCCAGCGCCAAACCCTCCCGGCGCTTGGCTTTTTGGTCGGTCTTGTGGGCGACGTTAGTACGCCGGATAAAAACGGCTTTCGGATTACTCTCGATGAAAGGGTGTAGCCCGAAGTAAGCTGGTGGGAGAGTTAACGCGGACGCCAGCCTTACTCCAGGCATAGAGCCGGCGGCGGCTAGCGCACCGGTCCGAAGGAAATCTCGACGACTAATCATCTGCACTCCTCGTGGCGGCGGATCCACGTTACAGCTTAAGGCATTCGTGTCATTCCGAGCGCAGCGAGGAATCTCGCTCTGCTTCGAAGTGGACAACCAACCAAAGATCAGAGCAAGATTCCTCGCGGAGTTTACCCTGAGCACCCAGTGCGAGATCCTTCGCTTCGCTCAGGATGACAGCGAAGGACTCGGAATGACAGCCCTGTAACCTAGAGATTATACCTGACTATTCCAATACTAGTGTGCCGACCCGGTCCAAATCTGGCAGCGTGACCTCGGTGGTCGTGCCCCGCTTGGCTGTGGGCAGTGACCGTGCCGGGCCCTCAGGCCGCAGCAGCGTAGCGCGCGAATATGAGCCCTGCACGGCAACCAACACTTCGCCCTCAAGCCGAGAACCGTAGTTAATCAGATGCAGCAAGGCCCGCCCGTGGTTCGCTCCAGGCGGTGAAGAGGTGGCGAGCGCAATCGCGGTTGGCGCGTTCCACAACCGCGCGGCGCGGCGCTTCTGGGTCACAATATCGATCACATCGAGGGCGAATTCGTAGGGTTCCGAAATTGCTTCCCTGTACGCGACCATCTGGCCGCGACCCAGCGAATAGAATTCGCGGTCCTCCTGGCGCCGGACGAGCTTCAGTTGGGGGTCTCGCCACCAGGCATTCTCACCCGGCGCGTCCACAACCAGCGACGTTCCTGCTTGGGCGTGGCTCAGAATGCGCCGCCGGATCTCAGCCCCGGGCGCTTGAATGCCCACCGCCACCAGAGCCAGCACACGCGAGGGGTCCGGCGCGGGGGGATTCGCCGCGGGCGCCAGCGCCGGCGAGGTGTTCTGCCGATAAAGCAGATTGGTAATCTCAGCCAACCCGTC
The DNA here is from genome assembly GCA_049508935.1 of Terriglobia bacterium. Taxonomy (GTDB): domain Bacteria; phylum Acidobacteriota; class Terriglobia; order UBA7540; family UBA7540; genus CAVROP01. The sequence continues at coordinate 2,395 of JBELAJ010000669.1, forward strand.
ATTGGCCTCGACTAATACCGTGATGGCCGGAAAGGTGGGCTGGCCAAACAACCTGCCGTTCTCGACCAGCCAGCGCGCCGTGCGGCCCAGGCGGCGCCAGGCCGCTAACGCCTTCGCCTCGCCGCGCAGGAGGCGGGCGCGATAGCGCGGCTCGAGCGAAAGCAGATAATTCCCTCCATTAACCCAGGCTTCGATCAGGGCCGACTCGAGCGAGTCGTAGGGTAAGATCGTCTCCGGCTTCACACCGGCTTTCTCGTCCGACAGGTATCCCAGCAGCGCAGGCCGATCCGGATAGAGGGCGCGCAGCATACCGTACAAATAGCCGTTCGCATCCACCCACGGAGCTGCGCTCGCGCCCGCCGTGAACTCATCTTCGTCCAATCTCGGGCCGCGACTCACTCCGGGCCATGTCCCGTTAGTAAGCGCGACCGTGGCATGGGGCGCGGCGCCGCCCGCAGAATCGAGCGCGAGGAACTGGATATCAATCAAGGCCTCAACCTTCAAACCGGCATTCCGGCAGGCAGCCTCGAAGCCCTCGTTTCGAGTCGATGCAAGGACTGTCGTGACCCCGCCTGCCTTGAGAAGAGACACAAGTTTCGGGTCGCATTCACTCCAGCGCACAACAATTTCGGTGGATAAATCAAGGGCCATGGAATTTAGTGTCGGCGCGGCTTCCCGACCAGCGGCGTCTAAAAGGTAACGCCGACCTTAAGGTCGGCAAGTGCTGACCTAAAGGTCAGCGCTACAGGTCAACGCAATTTCCGCGCGGAACATGAGCGTGCTAACTCCGCGCTTCCAAACTTCCAAAAGAGTATATATTATCCTTCCGGTCGAAGAGGCGGAAATGGTGTGAGGACGTCATGAAAAACCTTACGAAAACTACTCGGCGCGACTTTTTGGAGGCGACTATGAAGAACGGCGCGGGTCTCGCCGCATTAAGCGGCATCAGCTTTTTAACGCAGCCCGAGAAAGTGAGAGGGGCCAACGACCGTGTGCGGATTGGGGTTGTCGGCGTCCGAGGGCAGGGATTCGTCCACGTTGAGGGGTTCTCCGCCGCAGCCAATACAGAGGTTGCCGCCATTTGCGACGTGGACGAAAACGTGATTGCCCAACGTCTGGCCGACATCGAGAAGCGGAATTTGCCCAAGCCCAAGGTCTACATCGATTATCGCAAGTTGCTCGAGGACAAATCTCTTGACGCGGTCTCAATCGCCACTCCCAACCACTGGCATTCTCTGATGGGCATTTGGGGCTGCCAGGCCGGCAAGGACGTGTACGTCGAGAAGCCCTGTTCACATACCTGGTGGGAAGGCCGCCAATTGGTCCAGGCCGCGCGCAAATACGACCGGATTGTGATGCACGGAACGCAAGGGCGGTCGGCAGAGGGCTATCGCGAGGGCGTGCGGAAGCTCGGCGAAGGGGCAATCGGAGATGTTTACCTTTCGCGCGGTCTTTGCTTCAAGTGGCGTGGGACCATCGGCAAGGCTCCTGTTGAGCCCGTCCCAGCAGGCGTGCACTACGATTTGTGGACCGGGCCAGCACCTATGAAACCTTTTACGCGCAATCGCTTTCACTACAATTGGCACTGGATCTGGGACACCGGCAACGGCGATCTGGGCAATCAAGGTGTTCACGAAGTAGATCTGGCACGCTGGGGGCTGGGCGTAAAGCTCCCTAACAAAGTCTCCGCACTCGGCGGCCATTTCATGTTCGATGACGACCAGGAAACGCCCAACACCTTGAACTGCGTTTTCGAATTCCACATGCCGGACGGCAAGAAGCGGCTGCTGGAGTTTGAGGTCCGCCACTGGATAACGAACACAGAGGCGGAGATCGGCCTGCCCGGGTTCGGCGCCGGCGCTGCCG
>JBELAJ010000067.1:0-21896 GCA_049508935.1 Terriglobia bacterium
ATCCGACTGGCAAACGCAATAAATGCTTCTGTTACAATTTCATCAGAACGAAAACAGAATTTCCTGAAACGCCTCAATAGTTGAATAGCCGAAAAATCAACACAGACTTCAGGCACTACCCGAGGCTGACCACAACGCGCTTGGCGCGAGCAGAAACGTTGTCAGGATTCGGGATTCAGGATTAAGCGTGAGCAAAAATCCAGGCGGCACTTCCGAAAGGGTCCGCCAGGCTCTCTGGCCATCACAATTCTAGGCTATCGTGGGCCGGCCGAGCCGTCAGGAAAAAGCTGCGACAGAGAGGCATGCAAGACGATTACACACTGAAGCGGCTTCAACTGTGCCATTTCGAAATGGCAAATGCCATGGTATAATGCCAGTATGGTTGTCAGGGTCACTCTCGACAAAGCGGGCCGCATAGTTCTCCCGAAACCTCTGCGGCAGGAGTTGCAGCTCGCGCCCGGGGATACGCTCGAGGCGGAAACTTCGGGCGAGCAGATCACGCTGAGCCCGGTGCGTGGCACGGCGGGACTGCATAAGAAGCACGGCGTCTGGGTCTACCGCGCCGGAGAACCCCTTTCGGACGCTGTTGTTCAGGAAACGCTTCGCCAAGTGCGGCGCGAGCGCGACGAGGAGAACCTGGGGAAATGAGATGGTTCTTTGACACTTCCGTACTCATCCCCACGTTCCTCGAGGACCACGAACACCACGAAGCCAGCCTAGACGCATTTCTTAAGTCCGATCGACGGTCGTCTTGTTGCGCCGCACACAGTCTGGCCGAGGTCTACTCCGCCCTGACCCGTCTGCCTGGACAACACCGCCTCAGCGGAGAGCAGGTTCTGCTGTTTCTCGAAAACATCCGGGAACGACTCACGCTCGTGACCCTCGACCCCCAGGAATACTTCGCAGCGGTCGAGGAAGCCGCCGCGGCGGGAATCGTCGGGAATGCGATCTATGACGCACTCCTCGCGCAATGCGCTCTAAAGACTCACGCCGAAACCATCTACACCTGGAACGTGAAACACTTTCAGCGGATAAACCCCGAGATCGCGCGCCGCGTGACAACGCCGTGAGCAGGCAGCACGAACTTCCTCCCCTCAATCAGCAAGAAAGCCGCAGGGTCGAAAATGTGATTTTCATTAGCTTTCGCGGGCCGAGGGCCTATGGGGACAGACTCCAAAAGGCGGAGTCTGCGCAAGCCCGCCTGGGATAATCACATTCACTGCCGACACGGAAGCTGACTCCCGCTCGAATAATGTTAATTCATCTGCTGGAGAAGAAGATCATTCCGCCTTCGGCCTGCGGAATAACATTTTCAGGTCGACGCCGATTCCGCTGACGCTCGGTTTAAGGATTAAAGCATCCACCACAGCGCGCCCAACCCCACGGCGCATTTGTTTGACTACAGCAAAATCCGGCAGTTTCTTTTCTTTCTTGATATCTCTGAAAATGCGGTCGATGAGTTCCACAACCTGACCGGCGCTTGAACATATCTTTTTGAGGGGGACCAACAGTAGGGCGTCCTTCGGAACGGGTCCATGTCCTTCCGTGTTGTACGATTCCCAAAATGTTCTCGGGTGTCGCGTGGTAATGAGTATGGCAGGCAATAAGTCATCCGCCGGTTCGCCGTTTATGTGATGCCATGAAAGTACCTCGTCCGCGAAATGAGTTCCTCTCGGTCCGTGAATGACAGCGGCGTTCGACTTGGAGGCGCGATCGGCCATCTGCGTAATGTTAGTACGGACGGCCTCCCCAAGTGGTTCATCCCAGCCGTAATCCAAGAGGTATACATACTAGTTCCGCTTGGCTCCTGATGGAACTTCCCCTAGTGAATGAACATATAATCCCATGGGCTGACCCCTTTAAGCTTTAGATTCGTTCCCAATAACCATGGTAGCTCTGGCGAATTTCCCCACGATGCTTACAATCCTGTATCGCCCATCTTGAGTCTTTTTGGTACTTCGGCTCCAGCCCATCTGCAGTGTAACCCGCCTCGTCACATTCATCAAGGAATCTGTTCTTGATGTAGTTGTAAATATCAGAGGGCGAGAACTGCTTGCCTCTGGAAAGTGTTTCAATCCACTCGACAGCGTAGCGGCGAATCTGGGTCTTGAGGAACATGGCGAGGGGATCCGCACCAGCCTGACCGGCGGAACCCGATTAATATTCCGCTAAGCCGCGCCGTCACCTAACCGCAAGCCAAAACAATTTCAAGCATGACAAGACTCTCCTTGTGCAACGCCTTTTTGTCTTTCACGGAAATGTAACACTATCGTAACGCACAATGAATGCGCCCCCGCCATGATTAGCTCGGTTCATTTAAGTTGAGTACTGATAAATCCCGATGAAACAAAAACACTCGAATCGGAGGGGTGAAGTATGCAGACCAGATTAACTTTCTGCAGGTGCCTTGCGGTCGCAGCGATGATGATTGCGCTCGCTGTGCCTCTATTTTCGCAAACCGCGTCGGATAACTCGTCGAAAGATTCCGGCAAGAAAGACGATGTTTCGACGCTGAAGCAGCAGGTTGCAGAACAACAAAAGGAAATCGAACAGTTGCGAGCAATTGTGGACCAGATGAAGCAGAAGCTGGATCAAACTCCGCCACCGGCAGCGGCCGCTGCGACGTCAGCGCCCGCGGCAGCAGCACCGGCTCCAACCGCGCCGGCAAAGTCCGCGGCTACGCCAACGCCGAACCTTGGAGAGGTGGCCTCGACCAGCCCCATACTCCCCAGGAGCGTGCCGACGAATACCGCGAGCAGTGAGCCGAGCTTACCGGCTTCTACCGCGATTCCCGCCGCTGCCGCGACGCCGCAACCTCAACCGCAGAACGGCGGCCCCGACCCACTTCAGTTGCATATCGGCACCGCCTCCATTACCCCTGTGGGATTCATGGATTTCTCGAGTGTATTTCGCACCCATGCGGCAGGGGGCAGCATCGGGACGAGTTTCGCCAGCATCCCTTACGGCAGCATCGTCTACCAGAATAATCTGAGCGAAGTGCGTCTCAGTATGCAGAACTCTCGAATAGGTTTCCGCGTAGATGCCGACGTGAAAGGCGCTCACGTGATCGGCTATATGGAGGCGGACTTCCTGGGAAACAATCCCACGAATGTCGCCGTAACCAGCAACAGTAACACGCTGCGCTCGCGCTTGTACTGGGTCGATATCGCCAGGGGGAGTTGGGAAGTGCTGGGCGGCCAGACCTGGAGCTTGATCACTCCCAGCCGCTACGGCATTTCGCCTCTGCCCGGTGACCTCTTCTTCGCCGGACAGCTCGTGGACGTGAACTATAATGTTGGCTTGTTTTGGGGACGCATCCCAGAGCTGCGCTTGGTTTACCACCACCCCTCTAACAAAGTGGCTTTCGCAGTCGCTCTGGACAGCCCAGACCAGTACGCCGGAGGTTCGGCAGGTGGCCCACTTATCACCCTCCCGTCGGCTCTGAACACCAGCAGCGCGTATCAGGGCGAGCTGGACTATAACGGGAATGGGCTGAACGCCCCGAACGTCGCGCCTGATGTGATAGCGAAATTGGCTTTCGACCCCTCGAGGCGGGTTCACTTGGATATCGGCGGAGTCGAGCGGGACTTCAAACTTTACAATCCAGGCGCCGCCGCCACAAGCAGCGCCCCTGCCATTCCCTCCCACACTTACTCAGCCACGGGCGGTGGCGGCTTCCTGAACTTCGAGGTTGAGCCGATCAAGGGCTTCCGGCTGCTGACGCACAATTTCTGGAGCGATGGCGGCGGTCGCTACATCTTCGGCCAGGCTCCGGACCTCATCGCCCACGCCGACGGCAGCATCTCGCTAATCCACGCCAGTTCCACGATTTCCGGCCTCGAGTTCACGCATAAGACGACGATGATCTATGCCTACTATGGCGGCCTTCTTGTAGGACGGAATGTTGCGATCGACACCACTGGCAAGCCAATAGGCTATGGCTACACCGGCGCTCCGAGTGGCCAGAACCGCACCATTCAGGAGCCCACATTTGGACTCAACCAGACAATCTGGAAAGATGCGAAGTGGGGCGCAGTGAACTTCATGGGACAGTATTCGTACGTCACGCGCGATCCTTGGTATGTTGCCCCTGGCCAACCTGCCAACGCAAGTCTGAACGTGGTGTTCTTCAACCTGCGCTATACGCTGCCGGGGTCTGCTCCCACGCTAGGGCGGCTTGCGCAGTAGGGGCGGTGATTGCGGATTGACGATTGAAAGACGGAAGCGACGGGTTACATCCAATCACCCATCGTCCATCGGAAATCGACCATCAAGATTCACGCCAGCAGATGAATGGGGCCTCCAGCGGTACGGAGGCCCCATTTTTGTAAGGGACCACGCGGGGCGTGTAATCGCTGGCAGGCCGCGTCGCCGGGACATTGGCGGCGTAAAGGAAAGCGTTGGCCGAGCCCACCAATTGCTCGCCGCGCTGCATGGGCTGCCTCACCGGGTCGCTGCCATCCTGCGCATCGGCGTAGAGTTCCACTTTCACCGCTTCCGGGTCGAGGTCGTCAAGATAGACTTGGACCTGGAACGTGTAATGGCTGCCGTGCGTGTCGCTCGCGAGAGAACCGAATCGCACTCTTGACCAGTGGCGCGCCAATTCCTTCTGCCACTGGAGAAGTTCAACTCCCATTTGGCCAACATTGGCGGAGCGCTGTTCGTAGGCCGCCGCAGCCGGCTGGTAATGCTTCTCGATGTACTCGCGCACCACGCGATTCGCCGAGAAACGCGGCGTAAGGTGGGCCATGCTCTTTCGCATCCGCGCCACCCAGCCGGTAGGGATTCCTCTCTCGTCGCGCGAGTAGAACGTCGGAATGACCTCTCGCTCGAGCAGGTCGTAGAGGCTCTCGGCCTCGGACTCATCCCAGGCGGGATCGTCGTCATGCTCCTTGCCGTCGCCCAGGGCCCAACCCACTTCCGGCGAATACGCTTCCGCCCACCAGCCATCGAGTTCGGAAAGATTCAGCCCGCCATTGACCAGCACCTTCATGCCGCTGGTGCCGCTGGCTTCCCAGGGGCGCCGAGGCGTATTGATCCACACATCCATCCCTTGCACCAGGCGCTCGGCCATAAGCATATCGTAATCGCTAAGAAACACAGCGTGCGGACGAACGTCAGGGCGGCGCGCAAAGCGGACCCATTGTTGCACCATCGCCTGTCCTGCTAAATCCTGCGGATGAGCCTTCCCGGCGATGACGAGTTGCACAGGGCGGGATGAATTGGTCAGAATTCGGACCAGCCGCTCGGGGTCGTGAAGCAGCAAGTTGGGACGCTTGTAGGTGGCGAAGCGCCGGGCAAAGCCGATGGTCAGGTTGTTGGGATCGAGAATCTGCTCCGCCGCCATGACCTGATTGGAAGCGACGCCCTCGCTGATCAATTGCCTGTGCAGCCACTTGCGAACATAGGCCACCAGCGAGCGCCGCGCATCGGCGCGCAACTGCCAAAGCTGGGAGTCGCTGACTTGAGCAAAATCGCTTTCGAAGTCCTCCACGATCCCTATCCGCCGTTCTTTTCCACAGGCAGTGTGCCAAAGGAGGTCTGCCTCAGCGGAATCCCAGGTAGGCGTGTGGACGCCGTTCGTGACGTGGCTGACGGGCACCTCGCGCTCCGGCCAGCGGGGAAACAACCCTTGAAAAATCCGGCGGCTTACTTCCCCATGCAGGCGGCTCACGCCATTCACCGCGCCGCTGCCACGCATCGCCAGATAGGCCATGTTGAACGGCTCGCTCGAGTCATTCCTGTTCCGCCGCCCCAGGGCCAGCATCTCTTGAAGCGAAATGGAAAGCCGTTCTTCCGAGTACTTCTTCAAATACTTCTCCATCAACTCGGGTGCAAAGCGGTCGAACCCGGCATCCACCGGCGTATGAGTGGTGAAGAGGTTTCCCGCGCGCGTAACCGCAAGCGCAACATCGAACGGCTGATGGGTGGCTTGCATATAAGACCAGGCCCGCTCGAGCACGGCAAAGGCGGCATGCCCTTCGTTCAGATGGCAGACCTGCGGCTCGAGGCCCAGGATGCGGAGTAACCGCCAGCCTCCGATCCCGAGAACTATCTCCTGCTTAAGACGCAACTCCTGGCCGCCTCCGTAAAGTTCGCTGGCAATACCGCGGTGCGAGGGAATATTGGCGGGGTCATTGGTATCCAACAAATAGAGTTTGACTCCACCGACCTTCACCTCCCAGGCGCGAAGCCAGAGCTGGAAGCCCGGAAACGCCAGCGAGAAGCGCACCCATTCGCCATTCGGCTCACGCACCGGCGCTATCGGCAACTGACCGGGATCGTTGAACGGGTAGAGCGCCTGCTGGTTACCTTCGGCATCTATCTCTTGCCGGAAATACCCCTGCTGATAAAGCAAACCAATCCCGATCGCAGGAATGCCCAGGTTGCTTGCCGCCTTGAGCTGATCGCCTGCCACATTGCCAAGGCCGCCCGAATAAATCGGCAGCGCTTCACTCAACATGAACTCCATGCTGAAGTAAACAATTCTCTCGAGTTTGGAGTCGGGATGGGTTTCCTGGAACCAGCCGGCCGGCTTCACCATGGCGCGGTTCTTCTGCACGAGCTCCTGTGCCAGCCTTTGAAAGCCGGGATCGCTGGTCACGCTGCGCAGCTTTTCCTGCGACACGGTCTGCAAGACGAGCCAGGGGTTCTGGGTCAGCTCCCACAGCTCCGGATTGAGCCGCTCCCAGAGCTGATCGGCGGCATGATTCCAGGACCAACGCAGGTTGAGAGCCACCTCGTTAAGTATGTCGGAGGTTTCGCTTGCGGTGGGGAGATCGGGTGTGAGAGGTTTGCTCATGCTTCGGTCCTCGCTGCCGGCTAGAGGCGCTTGAAGAGGCGAGCGACCTTCTTTCCCCCCTCCTCGGTGTGGTAAACAACCACATGGTCGCCCTCTTTGGCGGTGAAGTGTGCGGCATCCACGAGGCCGTGCTCAGAATCCACGGCGGAGTCTCGCCCGATAGCGTAGGTCTCCTCCGCTCCGTCGGCAGCTTTTACGGTAACCTTGTGGCCGGCATTGTCGATGTGGGTGATCGTTCCTTCGCTGGTCTTCACGGCGTCGTGACCGAACACGTCGACGTGCTCCGCAGTTTCGTGCCCCGCCTCGCCTGCATAGCGGACTACGACCTGGCTTCCTTCCTTCCCAACAAGCTCAGTTCCTTTCGCCGTAGCCTCGGCGCCGTGGACGAGGGTCCGCCCACTATAGGAGAATACGTGCTCAGTTCCGTCCGCGGCGCGAATGGTAATTTTCTTGGCTCCCGTGTCGACTTTCTCGAGTTCTCCCACCACCGCATGATGCGGTTTAGTGGCCGATACTTCCGCCCACGCGGCGTCGCAATATCCGAGGCAGCCAACGATTGAAAGGAATAATGTAATACGCACTGAAAAACCCAGATTTCGCCTCATGTGAACCTCCCTTACTCGATTCTTCAATAATGCTTGAGTTAATTACTGAACTAGTTAAATCTTGCGTCGTCGGCCGAAGGACCGTAAATGGCGGGCACAGGCACGTTGTTGAGGCGCAGATAGACGGTCAACTGCCCCCGGTGATGGGCCAGATGCGCAAATACATCGCGGATCACGACGTGTCGCGTGTCCTCGCTTACCACTCTGCCGCTGACCAGCAATCGCCAGGGTTTCATCAGATGTTCATCGCTCGTGCTCGTCAGCGCCTGGCGCGCGTCAGCCGCGCCCTGGTCAAGAGCTTGAACCAGCTCCGCAACAGTTCGCAAGGGACGCTGGGCCCCGCTCGAGCCGGTTGCCGGGCTCAAGTCAAGGTCGTCCCGATGAATGATCATGGCCAGCCACGAAGGCATTTGGGCGACAAGCATGGCCAGGCGGCCAAGGGGCATGGACTTCTCGTGCGGCTTCCAATCCTCGCGTCCCTCCGGAACTCGCTCCAAGGCACGGCGTGTCCGTCTTGTTTCCGCCTCAAGCTGAGCCAAAAACAGGTCCTTCATCTCCATAATATGCGCAGCTCCTCCCTATTGACTACCACAACCATGGAAGATTTGATGAGAGTCAGGCAGGATAGGTTCCGGAATAAGTCTAGAGCGGCGTGTCACCTGCGGCTTCGAGCACGGGCTTGCTCAATTGTCAAAAGCCGCACTGAATGTTGCAATCAGTTCCGTTTGATCCTCGTTAAGGATCTGGGTGCTGTTACAGTCTCCGACTACGTCAGCCGGTCGCAGTACATATGTGCCTGGCGGCAGAGCCCTGCTACCGATTCTCAGCGGCTCCTTTACCTTCACAAGCATCATGGCCGCAAACTGGTCCGGTTTTGGAGCGGCGACGAGCGGCGGGTGAGTCTGCCGTTGCCAAAGAGCGTTCAAGCGTCGTGTCACAGGGCCCATATTCATTCCCTCCTTCCGGCAATCAGCCTGAGAGGGTGATGTCCCGCATCGGTGCTCCCTAGGCTGATGCCGTGCCTGACCGAAGATACTTTCTGACCAGCAGGCCGATCTCTGACGGGAGCCAAGGCTTCTGCATATAATCGAGCGCCCCGCACTGCATCGCCTCGATGTAACAGGGTATGTCAATCGAGCGCGAAAGCACGACAACCGGAGCGTGGCGGTCTCTTTCAATGGCTTTCGACAAAACGGAGCGTCCCTCAAAACGAGGGCTTCCCTGACTGAGAAGAATAAGATCGAAATCCTCGCGCCCAACCCACGCCGCGCCATCTTGATATGAAGGGATGGGATGAACATCATACCCTTGGTGTTGAAGAACGGCGGAATAGTGCAGTAGATCCTCCAGGTTTTCGTCGACTACCAGCAGCTTCTTTCTAATTAGACCCTGCAACTGATCAGGGTTTCTGCCGTTAATACTTCTTCTTTCCATAATCGATCTCCTAGTTCTTGGAATCAGCCGCACGGACGGGCACGGCGTAATCGCCCGCGCGGCGTGGGTATCAGGCTCGGGCGGAAAATGCCTCCAAGTGCGCCGCCCACCCCGGCACGCCTCGGTCCGGCTTCTCCGCCGCGAAGCAGTTGGCGCAACCGAACTCGAGCCTTATAGAGTTGCGACTTGGAGGTACCAACGGACAGGCCCAGCATGCGAGCAATCTCGCGATGCCCGTAGCCTTCAACATAGTGCATCAAGAACACTTGCTTGTACCCGGCCGGCATTTGTGAGACGGCGCGCTCCAAATTGAGACGGTCGAGGGCGCTTGTCAATGCCTGGTCGGGCGCCCCCAAGATCTGCGACAGGCTAAAAACCCCCTCTCGAACCTCGATGACCTGCTCGAGCGAAGTTGTGTTGAGCGGTTTCCTTCGCAGGCGCATCAATACGACGTTGACCGCTATCCGATACAACCAAGTGGTGAAAGCGGACTCGCCGCGGAAGGAGTCCATCTTGCGAAACAATTGCAGAAAGACCTCCTGGGTGAGGTCTTCTGCCTCCGCCTCGTTGCCCACCATGTGCAGGCATTTGCTATAAACACGACGGCTGTACATCCGGTAGGCCCGATCAAAATCCATCGTTGAAGTGTTCATGGGCAAGTCAGTCGCTAAGTTGATTAGGCTGTTAACTGCATGCGCGCACCCATCCCCGTCATCGCCTGCGCGGAGGGTCCGCTCTCCGCAATCTGTTGGCAGTCCAGGCACAGCGCCGCCCACGGTAAAGCCGTGAGCCGTTTCAGGGAGATGGCGTTTTCGCACGCAATGCACACTCCGTAATTCCCTGCCGCGATCCGTTCTAGCGCATCGGTAACCTGGCCAAGCAGGGTTGCGTTACGGTTAAGCGCATCCACGGCCATGCTGCGTTCCATCTCCATCGTCAATTCCTCGATCGAATCGGGGACTCTCTCCACGGTGATCCCTTTCGCTTTATGCCGACCTGAGAGGAGCTCCCCTTTCTTCGCCTCGAGCATCCGCCTGCAGCCCTCGATGTCCTGTTTTCTCATGGGCAATCCGAACCTCCGTTATGTGTACGAAATGCTTTGACTCCCCTGATGACAACGGTTCGTCCAGCCGGCTGGACGTTCCGTAATCGCAGAGCGGCTGAAACGAACCTGCAATCCGACATTAAGTCAGGTGAGGAACTCACGCCATACCATCAGAATGCTACTTTCCTACAGGAACTCTGGTAGCTCCGGTCGCCCGATCTGAGTAGCGCCGACAGCAGCAGGCGGTTTCGAGCCCTGAGGAGGCGCACAAGACTGCGGCTGTCTTCCTGAGCGAGGGGAAGGGGTCTCCACAGGCGTTCGTAAGTCGTTGATCTAAAGGGTTCTTTCCCTCCGTTGAACGCCGCGCCATTCCCGCGGAGGCGGGAATCCATTGGCCCTCGACTGACAAAGGGCCCCCACTTGAGCCGGGCTACAAATGCTGGCATTCGTTTCTATGGGCGGGTCGAAGGCCCGCGGCGACTCAGGATGAAAGGATTCCAGTTCTTTCAGGCGTTCTGCTGCTTTCCGGCCAATTCTGCCGCTTGTGCTTTCAGCGCCGTGCGAGAGGCGGTGCCGCCACTCCGGGCGCCCGCGAAGCAATTACCAACCTTTTGCTCTCGCAATACCATCTGTCAGGTATATGTTGCCCGGGGTTCCTCCTATTAAGCTAAGAGGGTCGACGCATGAGGATTCTCAATTCTCGAACTACGTCGGTGCAGTCAGTCCGCAGAAGGAGCGACTTCAGGTGTTAGCAGGGCGTCCACTGGGTCTTCCGTCGCACGGCGGAGTGACTCGGGCGGACAGGGTCTCTCGACCGGCCGCAAGTGGCCGTCCCTTACGATTTGCCTGGCAAACCATGCGTTCACCTTTCGCACGCGTCGCTGATTTCTTGCGCCGAAAGAGGGTCGGTTCGACTTGGCAGTGGCCGTTACCCGTCGACGCCGGAGCCCTGGGTCGGCTTAGTGTAGTTGCGCTGATTTCAGGCGACGCAGACCGTCGCGAACTGGCGGGCATCTGCAGCCGAAAGGGATGGAATCTGCTTTTTGTAGGCACGCTTGAAGAAGCCCGGACTGTGCAGGAGAAGGTCAGGGCGCCGGTCGTCTTATGCGATCGTGATTTACCCGGCAGCGGGTGGCGGTCGACAGTGGAAGGATTGGCCTCCTCGCCTCATCGTGCGTGTATCATTCTGGTTTCGGCAGTTGTGGACAGCTACTTGTGGAATGAAGTCGTGCGTACCGGCGGGTTTGATGTTTTATCCAAACCGCTTCGCGAGGACGACGTGGCGCGTGCGGTTAGGCTGGCCTGGTCCTATTGGAGCAACGCGGCAAAACCATCGGACGATCAGGAAATCGGGAGATCGGGACACCCGGTGATCGGGTGATCCGGTAACCCGACGGTGGGGTAAACAAGGAATTAAGCTCTTGCAGGCTCTGCTCAGAGTCTGTTGTTCGTCCGGTCACCCGATCATCGGATCACCCGATCTCCCGATCCCTACGAAATGACTCCTTTGCGCACGGCGTACAGGATCAGTTCGGCGAGGCTATGCAGGTTGAGTTTATCCTGAAGGTTCCGGCGGTGCGTTTCGACCGTGTAAAGGCTGAGGTCAAGAAGGGTCGCAATATCCTTATTGGATTTGCCTTCCGCTAACAGGTGCAGGATCTCGCGCTCCCGTGAGGTGAGCAGTTCGTAGCTATCCTCGGCCCCGCGCTTGCGCATGTCGCGCACGTAGTCTTCCACCAGAATCTTGCTGATTTCGGGACTGAAGAACGCCTTTCCTTCGCTTACCGCTTTGATGGCATCAATCAGGTCGCTCTCCGCCGAGTCCTTCAGGAGATAGCCTTTGGCTCCCGCCTTGAGCGCCCGCAAGACGTAGCCCTCGTCGGAGTGCATGCTCAGGATCACGATCGCCGCCTGAGGTAGCAAAGCTCGAATTCGCTGAGCGGCCTCGATGCCGCTCATATTCGGCATGGCGATATCAAGCACCACGATATCAGGGCGGGTCGCCTCCGCCCGCTCCGCGGCCTCGCGTCCGTCCGCGGCTTCGGCGACCACCTCGAATCCGGCTTGCCTCTCCAGCAGGAGCCGCAGGCCGCGGCGCATGATGTTGTGATCATCCGCCAAGAGAATCCGAATCGCTTTCCTATCCACGAGCGTCTCCGCCCCCTTTGCCATTGTTGAACGGGAGTTCTATCGCCACGATCGTACCGCTTCCCGGTTCCGAGTGAATCTCACACTTGCCTCCCAGCCTGGCCACGCGCTCCTCAATTCCAAGTAACCCCAGCCCTTTGGTCTGCCGGACATCGAAACCTTGACCGTCGTCCTGGATGGAAAGCGCCAGCCGGCCCGGCTGCTGTTGCACTCTGATCTGAACCCGAGTGGCGTCAGCGTGCCCGGAGCAGTTGTGCAGCGCTTCCTGAACCACGCGGTAGATGCAGGTCTTGAATTCATCGGGAAGATCATCCGAGGCAAGCTCCGCCGCCACACTCACCTCCATGGACGTGCGCTTGGACACTTCGCGCGCTTGCCAACGCAGGGCCGGAATAAGTCCGAGATCGTCGAGCATCGAGGGGCGCAGGAGCAGGGCCATATTGCGAACTTCGCGCACCGAATTCTCCACCAGGCTCTTGACGGTTTCAACATGGCCGAATGATTGTTCGTCGCTTCGAATGGCCGATGAAACCGACAGGTTACGCAGCTCCACCAGAACCGCGGACAACGCCTGGCCCACCTCGTCGTGGAGCTCACGGGAGAGCGCCCGCCGTTCGTCCTCCTGCGCCTGCACCAGACGTGCGGAGAGCTGCTCGAGTTGCTGGCGCGCTTCCACCACCTCCCGATACTGACTGTGGGCTCGACGTTCCAGCCCCAGAATCTTCCAAGTGCTAAAAGCTGCCATTCCCACTCCCAGCAGCAGTGCTGCCGTGAGAATCATCGTCATACGGTCTTGGAACTCGGATAAGAGGATGTCCACACGGTGGTTGCCGGCGTTCAACTGTTGCTCATCGATGTTCGCAATTCGTCCTGCAATGGCCAGGAATGCCGCGCGGCGAGGGAGAAACTCGTCCCGCAGGAAAGCGTCTTCCTTGCGCCGCCGCTGGTCAGCATCCCACTTGAAAATCGGGTCGAGGATTTTCCAATAATTCGAGAGTTCTCCTGAAAGTTCAGCGTAGTATTTGGTCTGGTCCGGCTCGAGTTGGCTGCCGAACAATGCCAGCGCGGACTCCATCGCAGTGCGCTCTTCCGCCAGGCTTTGCCGGTACGCGTCTGCCCGTCTTGCTTCGGGCTCCGTCAAGTAGTCGCGAACAAAGGCTCCGGACAAGTAAAGCTGTGATCGTATCTCGTTCAGCGCATGGTTTTGCAAAAGGAATGCCTGGCGAATCTGGTTCTCGTTGCGGCGAATCTGTTGGAGGACCCGGATCCCGTAGGCTCCCGCGAGACCCATGACGGCCAGGAGGCCGCCAAAGCCTGCCCCCAGGGCAAAACGCGTACTCAGCAGGAGCCGCTCCGATCCGCCTGCCTTTGTACCGCTCATCCATTCCTCCGGACGCGATCAATCCGCCAAGCGATTAATCCCATCGAATGCCGCGTTTTTATAGCCTTCCGCGAGCGTGGGGTAGTTAAAGACGTTATGAATGAAATAGTCGATCTTCCCACCATACGTCAGCACGGCCTGACCGATGTGTGCAAGCTCACTCGCGCTCTCTCCGATGATATGCACACCCAGAAGTTCACGCGAGTCGCGATTGAAGAGCAGTTTCAACATCCCGATGTCATCGCCGATGATCTGGCCGCGGGCGATTTCACCGTAGGCGGCTTTGCCAACTTCGTAAGGAGTATTCTGCTGCGTCAGTTCTTCCTCGTTGCGGCCCACATAGGAGATCTCCGGAACAGTATAGATGCCGTAGGGAAAAAGCGACGGGGCGCTTTGGGTTTCAACGCCAAAAGCATGGCAGGCCGCCAGGCGGCCCTGCTCCATGGAAGTAGAGGCAAGGCTGGGGAAGCCGATGACATCTCCGGCAGCAAAAATGTGGGGCACCTCCGTTTGATAGTTGGAGTTCACCTTGAGGCGGCCCCGCTCGTCCGCTTGGAGGCCCGCCGCAGGCAAGTTCAAGCCGGCCGTGGCGCCCGTTCTGCCGATGCTATACAGGGCTTTCTCCGCACTGATCTGCTTTCCGCTGGCAAGCCGGATCTTTACGTGGACACCCGATCCGTTTTCCACGCGCTCGATGGACGTGACGGTCTCGCCCAGCCAGATCGTCATCCGCATCTGACGCAGGTGGTAATCCAGCGACTCCACGATTTCCTTGTCCACAAAAGGCAGCAGGCGTGGGAGACGGTCCACCAAGGTCACGCGAATCCCAAGGGCTGCAAAGATACTGGCGTATTCGCAGCCGATAACCCCCGCACCCACCACCGCCAAAGTGCGCGGCAGTTGCTTCAGTCCCAGGATGTCGTCGCTAACGAAAACGCTCTGTCCGTCGAAAGGGATCTGGGAAGCGCGAGTGGCTTCCGTGCCCACGGCAATGACCACGTTCGCGGCGCTCACCACCTTCTCGCCTGACCCATCCGCAAGACTAAGCCGGAGGCTGTGGGGGTCTGTGAAAGACGCAATGGCGTTGAAAACCGTGACGCGATTGCGCAGCAACTGGTGACGCGTAACATCGATTTCATGGCGAATCACATGGTCTGTCCGCAGCAGCAGATCTTCCATGGTGATGTCCTGCTTCACAGTGTAGGATTCACCGTAGAGATTGCGGAGCCGGTATCCGGAGAGATAGAGCACCGCCTCGCGAAGGGTCTTGCTGGGGATCGTCCCGGTGTTGATGCAAGCCCCTCCTAGGACCGCTCGTCGCTCCACCACGGCCGTCTTCTTGCCCAGTTTCGCAGATTGTATTGAGGCGCGCTGCCCTGCCGGTCCCGAGCCGATCACCAACAAATCAAAATCGAAGGAAGCCATTTGTTAATCCTTAGATGCCTGAGATTTCAGGAAGTATGCCCATTTTGATTGTATGCCATTTGACAGACTATGCAAAACTGACATATAAGCCAATTAGGGGTTGTGGTTGCGGGAGAGGCACGTTCCCTCGAGGCACAGCGCCGTCGCGGCGGGAGATGCGGGCAGAGATGATTATTGGAAGCTTGTCATCCTGAGC
This sequence comes from Terriglobia bacterium, assembly GCA_049508935.1. Classification (GTDB taxonomy): domain Bacteria; phylum Acidobacteriota; class Terriglobia; order UBA7540; family UBA7540; genus CAVROP01. Next base: position 15,037 of record JBELAJ010000067.1, read on the forward strand.
GCACCGAAGGATCTCTGCATTTGTTCCGAATTGGGCGAGCTGGAAATGAACTGCAGGGATCCTTCGCTGCGCTCAGGATGACAGAGAGAGGAATCACCGCCTGTAACCGGAAGATTCGCCCAAGCGGAGGTTTGAGATGCGAAATCAGAGTGGCTATTGGTGGTCGCGACTGCGGACGCCGGCATCGGTGTTGGGCTGCATACTTGCGCTCTGCTGGTTGCCAGTCGAGGAGTGCCTCGCTCAATCTGACGCGAGTAATCATCCTGCCGACGCGCTGCATCAACTCAGCGCTTCGATTGAGGAACTGGTGAGACGGGTCTCTCCGAGCGTTGTCCAGGTGTTGGCGACGGGATTAGGCGCCTCCCAGGAAGGCGAGAGCAGCGAGACCGCCCTCGTGATCGGGAGGCTTCGGAGCATCGGTTCCGGCGTGATTGTCGACGCGGAGGGCTATATCCTGACGAACGCGCACGTCATCAAAGGCGCTCAACGCGTCCAGGTGCTCTTGCCATCTCTGTCTGCCGGCGCATCTCCAACCTTTTCCGCTCTCACTTCCCAAGGCCGCCCCATGGACGCCCGCATTGTGGGCGTGTCAAGAGACACCGACCTTGCGTTGCTCAAGGTCGAAGCACAAGGCCTCCCGGCGCTGCCCATGGGCAAGTACGGCAATCTTCGGCAGGGCCAGATGGTGCTGGCCTTCGGCAGCCCCGGAGGACTTCAGAATTCCGTAACCATGGGCGTGGTGAGCGCCGTGGCCCGGCAACCTGACCCCGATAACCCTATGGTCTATATCCAAACCGATGCACCCATTAATCCCGGCAATAGCGGCGGGCCGCTCGTGAACATTGACGGGGAAGTTGTCGGCATCAATACTTTCATTTTGACCGAGTCAGGCGGAAACGAAGGCCTGGGCTTCGCTATCCCAAGCGGCATTGTGGCCGTTGCCTTGCCCCAACTGCGTAAGTATGGCCACTTGCATCGGGGCGAAATCGGCATTCACGTTCAAACCATCACAGCCAGTCTGGCTGCAGGACTGGGGCTTCCTACCGACCACGGCGTGATCGTATCCGACGTCTTGCCGGGCGGTCCGGCCGAACAGTCCGGACTTAAGATTCAGGATGTTATCCTGAGCGTCAACGGCAGACCGATTGGAAATCTCCCCATCTTCGGTCTGTCTATGTTCATGTTACATGCGGGCGATAACGCCAAAATCGAGGTGCTTCGGGGCACGGAGAGGATTCCTCTCGAGGTTCCGGTGATTCAACGTCCGCACAACGTGGACCGGCTGGCAGATCTGGTTGATCCTGAAAAAAACCTGGTCAGCAAATTGGGTATACTAGGCATTGAAATTGACAAGAAGATTACGGCGCTATTGCCCGACGTCAGAGAGGCCTCGGGAGTGATTGTTGCCGCTAAAGTGGCCGGCCTTGGCGGGCAGGCAAACTCCTTGGCGGCCGGCGACATAATTCATGGGGTCAATGGAGTGCCCGTCATCAGCCTGGATTTTCTCCGCTCTAAACTTGACGCTATCAAGCCCGGAACTCCCGTCGTTCTCCAAATTGAGCGGGACGGAGACCTGACGTACGTGACGTTGCCAACCGACTAGGCGGGGGGGGAGGAAGATTTTCTGGACAAAGAATGTCTTCGTAGCCCTCGGCGGCATCCTTGGAGGCTCCCGAAGCATCAAATGGCAATGTGAGCTACCTTGACTTCGCGGGCTGCACTGAGGACTCCTCTAGAAAAGCATGAAACGAATCTTCGAAACTTCCGGACGCGCCTTCGCGCTCAGCGTGCTGTTCCTACTTGCCGGCGTTATAGCTCTCTCGACCGCCACCCGCCGGCCTTACCTCGTAGCCTGCACGGGCTCATGGCACATTTCCAAAGCCGGCCACATGACAGAAGCGGAAACTCACGAATGTGGCGTGGCCCAAGCGGCTGAATTGGCTGACGAGGTTCAAGCGGAGACCCGGCCTTCACCGGTAGCTTACGTTTCTCGCGAAGAATTACTCCCTAACACTCTTGCCCTTGTAGTTCACAAACATCATTTCCGATCCCCGCCGTTTCTCCAGTAAGTCACTCGTCTTTTTCGTCCGATTGGGATAGCTTATTAAGTGGGCTTCCCAGTAGGTATCGTTCAACTTCTCTTGCCGTCGAAGGCGTCGCTCCGCCAGTTCAATCGTGGCGCAGGAGGTTAGAAAGCTTGCACACTCCATTAACGTCCGAGCAGATCAACCAGCTTCGGACATTCAACACGTGTGTCATATCCGACGCCATAGAGACCTTCGGCGTCCGGCTGCGCAACGAGGGGTTTGCCACGGCGGGCTTCCGTTGCCTGTTCAAGAATCTTCCGCCCCTGGTCGGCTATGCGGCCACCTGCAAGGTACGATCGGCGCATCCGCCGATCGTGGGAAGCCGGTACGTCGAACGAACTGATTGGTGGAAGCACATCGCCAGCGTACCGTCTCCGCGCGTAGTCGTCATGCAGGATACAGATCAGGAGCCAGGCATCGGCGCTTTCCTGGGAGTAGTCCACGTGAACATCCTGAAGGCCTTGGGATGCGTAGGCGCGGTAACGAACGGAGCCGCCCGCGAGCTGCACGGTATCGAGGCGAGTAACTTCCAGGTCTTTGCCGGCCGGCTGGCGATCTCCCGTGCCTATGTCCACATTGTCGAATTCGGAAGCCCAGTCGAGGTTGGAGGGCTGAAGATTCAACCCGGCGATCTGATCCACGGTGATCGACACGGCATTATCAATGTTCCTCAGGACCTGGCGTGTCAACTGCCAGCAGTGGCTGCAAGAATCGCTGAGAAGAAGCAGCAAGTGATCGAGTTGTCGCGAAAGCTGGGCGCCACCTATGAAGAGCTTGGACAGGCTGTACGCGAGTTGCTCGACTTCAATATGGATCACCCAGGCGAGGGAGTAAATCAGTGGAAACAACAGTGAACAGCGGAAAATCATGCACGATGGCATCCCCCCAATGGGGCCCGAGAGCCGGTTTCTTCCTTGTGGTCATTCTGCTTGCTCTTCTTCCCTCCTGCGGACGTGTCCGAGCCAAGGGCAACGCACAAGCCGCGGAAACAGTGGCCGTCGCCAAAGTGGCTCGGCAGACTCTCGAGCGCACCATCACGCTTTCCGCCGAGCTTGTGCCCTTCCAGGACATTGAGGTCTACGCGAAGGAATCGGGATATGTGAAGAAGCTTTATGTGGACTATGGCAGCCGCGTCAAAGAAGGGCAACTGATGGCCATCCTGGAGATTCCCGAGCTCGAAGCCCAATTGCAAGAGGACCAAGGAGACGTGAAGAACGCCACGGACGAGGTGTCGCGCGCTCAGCATATGCTCAATCGCTATGAAGCCATGTACAAAGCCGTCCACCTTGAGTTCACGCGCTTGAATGGGGTATTTGTGAGCAAGCCAGGTCTTGTCGCCCAGCAGGAAGTTGATGATGCGCAGGGCAAGGACCTGGCGGAGGCTTCGCAGGTCGACGCCGGCGAGGCGGCGTTCGAGGCGGCGCAAGGTAAGCTTGCTGCCAGCCAGTCGAAGCTCGTGCATGACCAGGCGTTGTTTGCTTACGCCCGGATCACCGCGCCGTTCGCCGGCGTGGTCACGGAGCGCTATGCCAACCTCGGAACCTTGATGCAGGCGGGCATCGGCTCCAGCACCCAGGCTTTGCCTCTCGTCAGGTTGTCCCAAGACAATCTCTTCCGCTTGGTGATCCCGGTGCCGGAATCGGACGTGTCGTACATCCGGGTTGGCGATACCGTGGAAGTTCGGGTCCCGTCTTTGAACCGGGTGTTTCCCGGCAAGGTGGCCAGGTTTTCTATCGACGTCAGGGAGGACACGCGAACGATGCACACGGAAGTCGATGTCCCCAACCCTGACCGAATACTGATTCCAGGGGTTTACGCCGAAGCGACCTTAACACTGGAGAAGAAAAGCAACGTTTACGCATTACCCCTCCAGGCGGTGACTGTCATCGGTTCCCGCGGATCGGTCGACATCGTCAACAGCGCGGATGAAATCGAGAGTCGGCAGGTGACGTTAGGAATGAGAACCCCCGCCGAAGTCGAAATCGCATCCGGCGTTCAGGAAGGCGAAGAGGTTGTGACAAGTGATCGCAGCCAACTAAAGGTCGGCCAGAAGGTAAAGCCGCAATTCGTTGAGGGCGCAGACAATCAGGAGCAGGAGTAGAAGACCATGCCACGCTTTTCGATCCGCAACCCGTATTTCATCATCGTCCTTTTCCTGATGGTCATGGTCATCGGAGTCAACAGCTACGTACGCATGCCCGTCGACCTTTTCCCTCCTATCAACCTGCCTGAGGTGGTTGTGGCTACTTTTTATAGCGGCATGCCCCCGGAGGACATCGAAGCCGATATCACCGATCCGCTGGAACGTTTCTTCACGCTGGCAAGCGGCGTTGCCCACAGCGAGTCGCGATCCCTGTTGGGCGTCAGCATTATTAAGGTCTATTTCCAACCCGGGACGAACGCCGACGCGGACGTTACCCAGCTTTCCAACCTGGCGTTGGCAGACCTGAAGCGCTTGCCGCCGGGCACGTTGCCGCCCGTGGTGCTGAAATTCGATGCTTCCAGCCTGCCTGTCTGCCTCGTGACGGTAAAAGGGCCGGGGATGAACGAGACGCAGCTTCACGACTTTGCCCAATTCGCGATACGTGATCAGATCGGCGTAATCAAAGGCGCCGAGATTCCCCCTCCATTCGGCGGCAAATATCGCCAGGCGATGGTGTACGTGGATCCGTACAAGCTGTTATCCCGGCAGATGAGCGTGATGGACGTGGTTAATGCTGTCAATAAGACTAGCCTGATCTTGCCGGCGGGTGACGTCAAAATCGGCCCCTATGATTATTACGTCTACTCGAACAGCATGGTAGACCTGGTGAAGGACTTGAATGACGTCCCGATCAAGACCGTAGGGACATCGTGGACGACGGTCGGAGACATAGGGCATGCCGAGGATGCGAATCAAGTCCAATACAACGAAGTGCGCGTGGATGGGCAGAAATCGAGCTACATCCCGATCATGAAGCAAGGCGGAGACACCAATACCATCGAAGTGGTGGACAGCGTAAAGAAACTGACCCAGCACCTCTACGACATACCCAAGCAAATGACCGCCAGCGTGGTATTCGACCAGTCGGTCTACGTCAAAGAAGCCATCCACACAGTGCTGCACGAAGGCTTCATGGGCCTTATCCTTACCAGCATTATGATTCTGGTTTTTCTCGGCAGCGGGCGCGCCACTGCCGCGGTTCTGCTTTCTATCCCGCTCTCGGCCATGACAGCTTTTGTGGTGCTCTACCTAATGGGGAGCACCATCAACACCATGATCCTGGGCGGGATGGCTCTGGCCTTTTCGCGGGTGATTGATAATTCCGTAATCTCGCTCGAGAACATTTACCGTCACCTCGAGAAAGGCGCCTCCGCGGTGGTCGCGGCCGCCGACGGAGGTTCGGAGGTGAACCTGGCGGTACTGGCGGCGACTTTGGTCGACGTCGTCGACTTCTTCCCTGTGACTTTCCTTTACGGCGTCAGTAAGTTCCTGTTCACCGCCTTGGCGCTGGCTTTCTCTTTGTCGTTGCTGGCGTCATATGTCGTCGCCATGACGGTGATTCCGCTGTTTTGTTCGCGTTTTCTCAAGCAAGTTCATCACGCGGAGGGCCCCGGCGCGAAGCCGGCGGACGCTCAGCCAGAAAGCAACGCGACTCCGTCCCAGGCTGCCGGGGAGACTGGGGGCCATGAAAAATCCTGGTGGGATAGGTTCAATGCCGGCTTTAACCGTCACTTCGGCAGGTTACTGGATTATTACGAGAATTGGGTCCGACGTGCGCTGCTCCGGCCGGGTTGGACGGTGGCTGTCATTACCGCAATTTTTCTGGCGAGTTTTGGCGTGTACCCCATTTTAGGCATCGCTTTCTTCCCCCGCACCGATGCTGGCCAGTTCACCATTAACATGAAGGCGCCCACCGGAACACGCATTGAAGACACAGACCGATACACAGCCAAAGTGGAGAGTTTAATTCGGCGCGTCGTGGCGCCCGCGGACATGCGGATGATCGTCTCCAACATCGGCGTGGTCGACGACTTCTCTTCGCTCTACACAACCAATGCCGGTGAGTACACCGCGACCGTTCAAGTCCAACTGACCGACGAGCACAAAGCCAGCAGCTTCGTTTACATGGACCGTGTAAAAGCAGCGCTCGCGCAGCAACTGCCTGAAATACGGCCATTCATCCAGAGCGGCTCGATGGTCGATGCAATCCTCAATACCGGAATGCCTGCTCCCATAGATGTACAGGTGGTCAGCTCGAATCTCAAGCAGAACTACAGCATCGCGCAGGACTTGGCCGCCCGCATCCGCCAGTTGCCCGGAGTGGGAAATGTGTATATCCCGCAGGATATGGACTACCCGGCGGTGCGACTGGACGTGGACCGCGTGCACGCCGGGGAATTGGGGCTCACCCAAAAGGACGTGGTCGATAACGTCATCACCGCGCTGAACTCAAATTACCAGATTGCTCCCAACTACTGGGTGGACCGCAGAAGCGGCAATGACTATTACCTCACCGTGCAGTATTTCGAGCATGGACACCCGGCCATCCACAGTTTGAGTGACTTGGGCCTGATTCCCCTGCGGGCCGACCCGTCGGGAGGGGGGAGCACCGATACACCGCTTTATCATGCCGCCATTCCCAAGCCGGGCCCGACGCCGCTGGCTTATCCGGTGCGGCCCGTCACGGTGCTGGATAACGTTGTAAAAGTGCATTTCGATCAGAGCCCGACGGAAGTCGATCACTACCAGATTCAAAAAGTCGTCGATGTGTACGTCACGCCCTCGGGGGA